>JBDRJH010000290.1:0-7929 GCA_043815125.1 Verrucomicrobiota bacterium | reverse complement strand
CGAACACCAGATCCACTCCGGTGGTGCGGCTTGGAAACGGCTCACGAACCGTGAAGACCAAGCTGGGTGAATCCCATTTCAATCGAGGTAACGAGTCATTCACCGCGTTTCTGGGCGTGTCGCTGCCGGCCAATAAGCCGTTGGCACCTGCAACGAGGCTGCTGAACCAGCCGGTGACTCCCATCCCGGTGGAGACGATGACACCACTGGAAGAATGCCGTTCGCTCCGGTTGCCGTGATGAAGCGTATAGCGCGCCGAACCATGACTCTTTGGGCCGATAAACAGGTCGTTAACCGCGTAGAGTGTTTGGCCGTTGTTCAGCGATGCCTTGGCCATCGTCACCGGGTTGATCGGCCTGCGGCGGAGGATCACCTCGGGAACGACTTTGCTCAGATCCTTCGCCTGAAACGGGAGAAGCTTTCCATCGTGACGGGAGGGTTCCGGGTTCACGCCAACGAGAGGCTGACCATTCAGGTATTTGAGGGTGTTGGCGACGAGGCCGTCTTGGCCGACCGCCACGACGACATCGTTCGGCCCAAAGATAAAGTTGGGCAGAAATGAGCGATGCACGATCTGTAGGCGACCCAGTGGCGAGAGGTTTTGTTGGGCCGACGTGATTGCCTGCTGGTAGGCGTCATTCTCGCGTTCGTAGTCGGCGAAGTCACCGCCCAGCTGTTCTACATAAAATCGTGCCTGACTGACCGTGTTGAAACGCGCCTTGAGTTCTTCGAGGCGCGTTTCGCGCACGAGCAGCACGATCTTATTCTCGGTGAGTCGCTCCATGAGATCAGGCGGTCTGCTGGCCCATCAATTCGCGGAGGAGGTCGGGCGTGATGTTGAGTTGGCCGATCTTGTCGGCGCGGCCGGCGATTTCCTGGAAGGCGACGGCGATTAGTTGCTCCGGATTCATGCCGGCGTTGGCGAGGGCTTGGAGCGTGCGGGCATCGGCGCTACCCAGCGCCTTCATGGTGGCTTCGATGCCGTAGGCACGTGCGTCGGCCTCGGCGCGCGTGTTGAGTGCGGTGAGGTCCACCAGTTCTTTCTTCTTTTGCTCCAAGGCGACGCTCGTAGCCATCTCTGCCTCCCGCAGAAGGCGTTGTTTCTCCTGCACGGCGCGGTCGGCATCCATCTTCGTCTCTCGGATCTGCCGCTTCTTTAGCTCCACGGCATTCTCTGTGTTCAGTTCGCTTTCCTTGATGGCGCGCTCGTTTTCGACGGCGGCGTTGCGACGGCGGAAAATGGCTTCATCGGCTTCCTTGAGCAGTTGCTCACGTGTTTCCGCTTCCAATGCGCGGGCAGTTTCCGGGGTGGGTTTGATGGCGAGAACCGAGAAACCGATAATCTCCAGGCCGAGGGCGGCGATTTCAGGCGAGGCGCTCAGCCGAGGGCGTAGCAGTTCGACCAATGCATCCGACTCGCGAACTGCTTGGCGCAGGGGAAGTCGTTGGATCTGGGCCCGCGCCTGGACGTTCACGATGTTAATCAGACGTTGCGGCAACTTTTCCGGATCATCCGAGACGTAACCCTGACGGCGGGCGTCGAGGGTATAATCCATGAGAGCGGCCAACTTCTTGGGATCGGCCACCCGGTAGGTGATCTGCCCTTGGATGGTCACCTTCTGGAAATCCACGGTGGTTTCCTCAAAGATGAACGGCACTTCGTTGCTGCCGGTAGGGATGGCGACCAGCGACGTGGTCGGCGCGTAGTAGAAGAAGGCGAGGCCCGTGCCTTCGCGCACGAGCCGTCCTTTTTGATATTGGAGAAGATAGACGGTCGGTTGGACCTTGATGAAGCAGATGCCGAACATGGACGTGGTGGTTTCGTGGTTGAGTTGTGCGCTGATTAGAATCGCGGGATGAGGCGGCCAAACCCGTGGATCAAAACGATGAGGAGGAAGGCGAGGTTGCGGAAGGGGAGGGCGGGCCAGAAGAGGGGTAGGGGGCCAAGCGGCTCGGGTGTTGTGGATTGGTCGGCCAGCCGCGCGCCGAGCTGGTGCAGCCAAGGGTTGGAGCGTGGCCAATCGGTAAGCCCGTTGATCAATTCGGAAGGGATGGCGGCTTCTCCCAAGTCGGCGCCCGCCAAGGCGGCGGTGATGGCGCCAACCGTGTCGGTGTCCCCACCGCAGTTGAGCGCAGCTTCCAGTGCTCCGCGAAAGTCGCCGCGATGATGCCACCACGCGTAGAGAGCCACCGGCACGGTGTGAAAAACGTATCCGGTCACGCCTTTCGCGAGCCCTAACGTCTCTGCGAAGTCCGGAACCGAGAGACCGGCATCGTGCGCAGTCTCCATCTTGTCTATGAGGAGCCGCCACTCGGGAAGATCGCTTAGGTTCCTCAGAATAGGGAAGGGGGAAGCGCCGTGAGCTACGCATGTCCAAGCAGCCGTTTCGGCGACTGCGAGGGCTCCGATTAACGCGCGAGGATCTGTGTGCGTCAGGCGGGTGGATGCTTCGACGAATTGACGGCGTTGCTCCGCATCTTCCGCGAAGAATACGCCGATGACCGCGCTGCGCATCGCGGGTCCATTGCCGGCGGAGAAAACGCCGCTGCGATTTGGCGAGACGCCGAGCCAGAGTTTGAGGATCGCTCGGGCGGTCGCGAACCCTACGCCAGCCGGGAGACAGGCTAGCCACCAGCGAAACTTCCACGCCAAGGCGGCTTGGAAATTCTTCGGGTCCGAGGGATGTGCCAGCAGACATTGTGCGACCATGGCTGCATGTTCGGTGTCGTCGCTGATCATTCCTCGGCCCGCGACGAAGCGATAGGTCCATCGACCTTTCCATCGAGACGCAATTTTGGAGGCGCTCAGTCCTTCTGCCGGAAGCCCCAAGGCATCACCCACGGCGGTGCCAAGTAACACGCCGACGAGACGCTGCGCATGGGTGGGGGTGGGATTCATGGATTTAGCTTCTCGGGCCGATCAGCGCCGGTAAGGATCTCCGGCAGTTGAAAACTCCCTGCGGCTACAAATCCCATGATCATGGGATAAAGCCGGCTAGAAATCACATCTTGGCCTGGGGTGACCAGCAGGCGACGGAGGTCATCCAGGCTGTGGAGCTGCGACTCGATGTCCTCGTGCTCGGTTTGGTAATCGCGCGAAAGTGTTCCTTCGGTTTCAGCGTAAACCAGGCTGACGGCTTCATCCGTAAGCCCGGCACTGGACGCGACGGGTGGCGATACGTGCAAAACACGGGTCAAGCGAAGACCGGTTTCCTCGAAGAGTTCACGGGCGGCCGCGGTCTCAATGCTTTCGCCCGGATCGACCAAACCTGAGGGAAGTGAAAGTTCGTGGCGACCCAACGGCGCCCGGTATTCCCGGGTCACTAGGAGTCGGGGCGTGCCGTGGTGAGGAACAATGGCGACGATCACGACGGCATCGGCACTGACGGTGCCGGCCTGCGCCGCAGATTTGCGGGATGCAAACAGCCACGTGCGCGTCCCCTTATCGGTGAGGGTGTCGCTCGCGAAGAGATTGATGAACTTTTCGTTCGTGATCTGGCGTATGCTGCGTTTCGGGTGGTCGGGATTCATGGGAGGTTAGCCGGCAATCGGTTCCGGCTTCAAAGTTGCGGTATAAAGCTGATGGCGGGTGAGGTGTTGGAGCACTTCAGGCATGAGCATGTCGTCCAGCGTGCGAGTATCGTTCGTTGCGAGCGCATCGCGGACCTGCGTCGAGGAGGTCGCTCGCATCAACGGCGAGGCGTTGATGATCGTGTGCGGTGGGTTGAAAGCCCAAGCTCCTTGAGTGTCGATGGGGTGCCCGGCGCGCGGGATAACCACGAACGGGATCAACTGGCGCAATTCTTCATGTCGGCGCCAGCAGTGGAACTGGTTGGCCTCATCGCTTCCGATCGCCATGTGGATTTCATGGGTGGCGTGTTCCGCCAGCTCAGGTAGTCGTTGAGCCAGGTCGAAGGTCGAGCCGTTCAGGCCGAGATCGATTTCAAAGCTGGAAACCGTTACGCCCGGTAGATGCTGGAAGCACAGGGCAGCCATCAGCAACCGATCATGGGCGGGCGCCAAACGCTTCCCGAACGTGTGCCCGTAACAGGGCATCACCAGCACGTGATCAAAGCCGTGCTCCAGCAGCATGGCGGCAGCGGCCACATGCCCGCGGGTGGGCGGGTTAAAGGCTCCGCCGTAGATCGCCAACCGTGGACGTCGTGTGAGCATTGAGATTAGTTTTCGACCAACTCCACGCCCGCTTCGCGAAGGCGCATGAGCATGTTGGGGATGTCGTCGGGTTTGATGCCGACGCCTTTGCATCCGGGAAGAAGCACGCGCGTTTTAAAGTGAGGGGCGGCTTGTAGCGCAGTCGTGCCGACGCAGTAGTCGGTGGCGAGGCCCACCACGTCCACTGCGATGATCCCCTTTACCTTCAAAAGATCCACGAGGTGAGTGGTGCCGCCGGTGTTATCGAAGAAGGCTCCATACGAATCGACCATGCGATCCATGCCTTTGCGCCAGATGGTGTGAATCTGGTCCTGGAGCAAGTCGGTGTGTAGCTCAGCGCCGGGAGTGCCTTGCACGCAGTGGACGGGCCACAGCTCGAACGAAGCGTGGCCTTCCGGATGCATGTCCTGTGTGGCAACGACGAACGCATAGTCGTTCGAGGCAATGCGCTCGTTTACGGTCGGGAGAATCGCGGCGGCCCCAGGAACGGCGAGTGCGCCTCCTTCCATGAAGTCGTTTTGGACATCAATGACGAGGAGGGCGGTGTTGGCTTTTGGAGTGGTGGGTTGCATCGTGATTTATTTAGTAAGGTCAAAATGACCAAACGTGCGACGTGGAGCAAGTTTTTTGTTTCAGAGGCGAAGGATTAGCCGAGGGAGAGGAAGAACGATTGTGCGTTCTGCCAGTTCCACTGGTAGGTGGTGGCGGTGGGTCCGCGAACCGCGCGTTTCCCGACGGGGATCACGAGATCTTGCTTTAGCAGGTCACGCCGAAAGTTGGATAGGTCGAGCTTACGGCCCAGGATGGCGCTATAGACGCCTTGGAGTTCGGTCAGCGTGAAGTCTGTGTTGAGAAAGTGAGGGGAGACCGGCGCGTATTGGATTTTTGAGCGCAGACGTTGGAGCGCCATCTCCACGATCTTGTAGTGGTCGAAGGCCCACGTCTCCGTGGCGGTTTTCTCGGGCTCCACCCATTCCAAACGGTCGATCTTGGCGTCGCCGGCGGGGATGTTCTCCGGGATTGGAATCAAGCCGTAGTAGGCGATGGTGACGACGCGTTCACGAGGATCTCGTTTGGGATCAGTGAACGTGAAGAGCTGCTCCAAGTAGGTGTGGGCGAGACCGACTGATTGGATTTTGCGTTCGCATGCCTGCTCGGCGCTTTCGGTTTCGCGCACATAGGTGCCGGGCAAGCACGCACGTCCCTTGTGCGGAGCGGCGGCGCGGCGGCCGCGGAGAAGCATGAGCTTTTGATTGATGATCCCGAAGAGCACCAAATCGACGGCGACGGCGGGCCGGGGGTAGTCGTAGTGAAAGGTCTTCATGTGGTTAGCCGAAAAGCTCTTTTTTAAGGACCGCCAGTTCATGAACGTAGTTGCCCGAGAGGATCGGATAGCGGCACCACGTGCGGGGATCGAGATTCTCGTCGTCCAAGTGAAACGAAGGAGCATAGCGCTCGCGCTTCCATTGGCTGCGGCTCCAGAGGGACAGGATTTTGGCAATCGCTTGGTAGATCTGTTCGCGAGTCAAAACCGCGCCGCACTCACCCGGGCTGTCGAGGATGTGGAAGATGTCGCGCGGGCTCTTCTTTTCGACGACGAGCAGTTTTTGGATGCGATTGATGAGATGATACGAGCCGCCCAAGTCCGCTTCGTCCGTTTGATTGAAGTTCGATGGTTTCAGTTCAGCGGTGGGCGTCTGCCGGTTGACCAGGTCGAGTGCGGGAAGATCGTAGGTGGTCTGAGCCCACGCGAGCCACTCACGAAGGAAGACTTTGTCGATGCCCGCCACGGGCGCGAGGCTGCCGGCGGTATCACCATCCATGGTGCAATAGCCCACGGTGGCTTCGCTGCGGTTACTGGTCGTGAGGAGGAGAAAGTTCTCCGCGTTGGCGATGGCCCAGATCGGCGGATTGCGGACGCGCGCTTGGATGTTTTGGCGGGTTACGTCGTCGCGCTCCCAGTCGAGAGGACGTCCCAGAAACGT
Organism: Verrucomicrobiota bacterium; assembly: GCA_043815125.1. Classification (GTDB taxonomy): domain Bacteria; phylum Verrucomicrobiota; class Verrucomicrobiia; order Opitutales; family Opitutaceae; genus JAUWBF01. The sequence continues at coordinate 1,771 of JBDRJH010000290.1, read as the reverse complement.
GCTGAGAAATTGCTCACACTGTTCGACCAAAGGCGTGATGTTGAAGTTAATGAAGCGCGCGCCGAGTTCGTCGGCGACGGCTTTCGCTGCGTTGAGGGTGGTTTCACCGCTGTTGGCCGAAGCCTGGTAGGCGCATGCCAAGAGGCGGCCGGTGAGCTGGCGATCATCGGTGCCGTGGGGCAGTTGGGTGAGCTTCTCCAGATACAGGCGGGCCTCGTCTCTGGCGAACCGCACCATGAGATGAACCAGCACGGCGCAGACAGCCGAGTCCGTTCCACCCGAAAGCGAGAGCGCGTAGCCGCGGCAACGTGTTTTTTTGAGGTAGTCAAAGAGGCCGAGCGCGACCGCATTTGAGAACTCCTTTTCTTTTCCTTCAGCAGTGCGAGTGATGACAGGGGAGGGGATTGGGCAGGCTTGGTCCGCATGCCATTTAAAGGAATGTGTGACGATGCCTGTTTGCTCCAGCTTAGGGCTGTAGCTGGCGAGGCGGGCGCGTCCCACCCGGTTGCGCTCGATGTCCACCACCGCATCAGTGAGGGTCCAATCCGCGAAACTAAACCGAGGCGAATGCGCGCGAACTCCTCCGGAACTCGCGATGAAGCAATCGCCGTCGTAAATGGCGCGACCGGCTTCGTTGCCGACGAGGTTGGAGTAAACGTAGGCGCAGTTGAACGCTCGCGAGCCTTCCAAAACGAAGCGCTCGCGTGTCACCGTTTTACCGAAGGCAAAGTGACTGGCCGACGGGTTGAGGATCACATCCACGCCATGGCGCGAGTGGCTGATGCCGGGACGACCGGCCACCCAGGCGTCTTCGCAGATTTCGAGTGCAAAGCGAATGCCGCCGATCTCGTAGATCACATCGCCGAGGGAGACGATCTGTCCCTTCGGCATGGTGAACCGGGCGACGGTTTCGACGGGCCACTGCTTGAAGAAGCGCGGTTCGTAGTGAATACCGTCACCCGCGAGGTTTTGTTTCCCGGTGAAGCCGAGGAGGACGCCGTCAACGATCACGGCGATCACGTTATAAGTGCTGCCCGCAAAGCTGAGCGGCAGACCGATGGCGGCGCCAAATCCTTTCACGGCCGGGACGATTTGGTCCTCCAGGATCTGCAGCGCGGTCTCGGCGACATAGGGTGCGTGAAACTCGTCCTCACAGCCGTATCCGGTAATGCACAGCTCGGGTAGACAAACGAAGTCGATGCGTCTCTTGGCGGCTTCGGCCAGAACCGACAGGATCTTCTCGGTGTTACCGATCCAATCCTTCGGCGTGGTGTTGATCGCGGCGGCGGCGAGATGGAGCGTTTTCATGATGTCAGTTGGCGGCGTGGAAGGCTTCGCGCAATTTCTCGACCTCCGGGCTAAAGGTCACGGGGGCGCTGGCGGCGTTGGCGCCAAACACGGTCTTGAGATAACCGAGGAACTCTTGGTCGTCGCAGATGCTCTTTCCGGGGGCGTCCGAGATTTTGGCGACAGGGCGCCCGTTCACCTTCAGCGGCTTCATTACGACGTTGAGCGCCTTGTAGCCGGGTATCGAGGCGGTGAGCGTCGTTCCAATTCCATACGAGGTGCCGATCCGGCCTTCGAACGCTTCGCAAAGGAGGAGAGCTTTCCGGAGATTCAGGCTGTCGCTGAAGACCGCGACTTTGCCTTTCGGGTCAATGCCATATTCCTGGAATTTCTTGATGACCTTTTCGCCGAAGATGAACGGGTCGCCGCTGTCGTGCCGCACGCCGTCGAAGAGCTTTGCGTAGAAGAGATCAAAGTCCCGGAG
>JBDRJH010000289.1:0-12592 GCA_043815125.1 Verrucomicrobiota bacterium | reverse complement strand
GTGACGAATCTTATGAGCTCTTCCATCGGGGTCGTAGTCTTCCAGGGCATATCCCCAAAAGTGTAACCTAGGTCCCCGGATTATCTGTCACCTAGGTCCCCGGATCATACCGATGACAACGAGAAGGTCTGCTACACCCGCACCCTCGACCTCATCGAAAAAGCCGCCGCCTACATCGAAGCCAAATACGCCGCGAAAGGTGGCGACGCCAAAGCCTTCGGCGGACCCAAATACGCCTCCCTCGCCCCCGAAGCCCGCGCCTCCACGCTCGCCGCCATCCTCCCCTGGCTCCGCGGACAAGTCTCCCAGCAGAAACGCTTCATCGGCACCGTGCAGGACGACGAGAAGATCCTCCGCTTCGTCAACTCCGCCGACGCCGCCCGCCTCGCCGAACTCGGCACCTCCTGCCCCGACCACTTCCTGCGCACCAAGATCAAACCGCTCTACATCGACTGGAATCCCCAGTCCGAAGACGCCGCCACGCTCAAGAAGAAACTCGCCGCCGGCCTCGACCAATACCGCAAGGACTACGCCGCCTACTACGCCGCCTGCAAACGCGCCAACTCGCCCGCCATCCGCGACGCCAACCCGACCGTCGTCCTCATCCCCGGCCTCGGCATGGTCGCCTGGGGCAAGGACAAATCCGAGAGCCGCGTCACCGCCGAATTCTACAACTGCGCCGTCGAAGTCATGCGCGGCGCCGAGGCCATCGACACCTACATCGCCCTCCCGCAGCAGGAAGCCTTCGACATCGAATACTGGCTCCTCGAAGAAGCGAAACTCCAGCGCATGCCCGCCGAGAAAGAACTCGCCCGCCAAATCGTCGTCGTCATCGGCGCCGGCTCCGGCATCGGCAAGGAGACCGCCCACCGCCTCGTGAAGGACGGCGCGCACATTGTGTGCGTTGACCTCAACGCCGACGCCGCCAAGGCCACCGCCAAAGAGATCACCGACAAATACGGCGTCGGCATCGGCGTTGCCGGCACCGGCCTCTCCAACTGCGGACTCGCCATCGGCCTCGCCGCCAACATCACCGACCGCGCCTCCATCCGCGCCATGCTCGACCAAGTCGCGCTCGCCTACGGCGGCTTTGATCACATCTGCGTGACTGCCGGCATCTTCGTGCCCTCCGACACCACCGGCCACATCCCTGACGACAAGTGGGCGCTCACCTTCGCGATCAACGTATCCGGATCCTACTACGTCGCCGACGAAGCCGCCAAGACCTGGAAGGAACAAGGCCTGCGCGGCAACCTCGTCCTCACCACCTCGGCCAACGCCGCCGTGGCGAAGAAAGGCTCGCTCGCCTACGACACCTCCAAGGCCGCGGCCAACCACCTCGTGCGCGAGCTCGCCATCGAGCTCTCGCCGCTGGTGCGCGTCAACGCCGTCGCCCCCGCGACCGTCGTCAAAGGCTCCGCGATGTTCCCCCGCGACCGCGTCATCGGCAGCCTCGCGAAATACAACATCCCCTACACGGACGACGAAGCCACCGACTCGTTGGTCAACAAGCTCGCGCAGTTCTACGCCGACCGCACCTTGACGAAGAGTCCGATCACCCCGGCCGACCAGGCCGAGGCGTATTTCCTCCTCGTGACCAACCGCCTCAGCAAGACCACCGGCCAAGTGGTCACCGTCGACGGCGGCCTGCACGAAGCCTTCCTGCGGTAAGCCGTTCACGTAGGGGCCGCGCTCGCGCGGCCTTTCCTTCTCCAAAGTTTCCGCCCCTGCAGTGGATTGCGGGACCGGATATGCAGTGCTGATTCAACCGGTGACGAATCCCGCGATGCGCCTTCAACCGCGCGTCGCGGGATTTCTTGTGCCTGTATCCCATAGGAAGAGCGACGCTCTCCGGGACAAGGCCGGATGGTTTTCAGAGGCTCTGCAACCCGCTCCGGCCAAGCGGCGCACGAATCGCAGGGTTATGCGCGCCGTCTCGAAAACAGGCGGCCGGCCAGGCAGGCGAGCCCCGTCAACCAGGCGAACGACGCGGGCTCGGGGATCGAGGCCGGTATCGTGCTGACATCGTTGAAAGCCTGACCAAGCCGGATCTCATCCAGCGTGAGCGAAAAGCCCAGGCTGTTAAACTTGGCCATCGAGATGCGATCAAACTGGAAATCAAACCCGGTCAGACTGACCCCGGACTCGGGTTCCAGGTCCAGGTCGGGATTACGGTAGACGGTCACGGAATCACCGCCGGCGACTGCGGACAGGTCGAATTTGAGGACGAAGAGATTGACCCCGGTATCCGCCGCTCCGAAGTCGAGTCGCAGGGCGTTGTTGTTGTTGATTCTCAGGCCGAAGTTGCTCGCGTTCAGACCGTCGTTGCCGAGGAGTCCAATTTGCAAGACGCGGTTGGTGCTGTCCGCAAATCCGCCGTTGTGCAGCTCCATGGCCTTGTATCCTCCGGTGGCGGAGACTTGATACAGAAAGCTCAGGTAGATCGTTTCGTTTGAGGAGGAATCAAACGGGTTCTCCTGGAGACGGCCCACGCGGGTGTGTTGCACCGCGGTCGTGGATTGGATGGCTCCGCCTGCGGTTTGCATCGTATGGGTGCCGTCGGTGTAGCTCAGACCGGTGCCGATGATTTCGGGGGAGGCGAAACCGGTGTTCAGGTAGCCGCCGGTGTAGCCCAAATTCGTGGGACTTTGGCCCACCGCGGGCCCGAGATTGTATTCTCCGGCGGCACCGTTGGGCCCGGTGAGGAATTGATCTTCCACCAGCAACGCGGCGGAGACATCCGGCAGGATACTTGCGAGGATGATGGCGGATGCGGAATAGATTTTTGCGCGGGGTGACATGGGTATGGGGGAGGGGAGTTTAACAGAGACTGCAGGAGTTTTACCGTATGGTAATCGACCCCCCGCCCCCCACAACCGGAGGTCTTCTAACGCATGTTGGCTGGCTTGGCGGAATCGTTCTCCGGAAAGCGTGAAGGCCGCCGACATCATCGGAGAAGGCCTTGGTCTGCTTGTCCGCTGCAGCCGTTTTTCCCGCTGACTGGTAGGGCGACTGGGATTCGAACCCAGACTCAAAGGATTATGAGTCCTCTGCTTTAACCGTTAAGCTATCGCCCCGTCCAAGGGACGCCTTGGTAGACGAAACGACGGGCGGGGCAAGTGGGTTCTCCGGCGGCTTGGCAAAAGGAAACCGGGGCCGTCTTTGTAAACGGGTCCGGATTGCCCGTGCGGCTGCGCGCGGTCTGCATCGGTCGCTCTCTCATGAACGATACGCCGTTGGTGTTCTGGATCGGTTTTAACCTCTTCGTGCTGGCCATGCTGGCGCTGGACCTCGGCGTCTTTAACCGCCGCGCCCACGTCGTGGGCATGCGCGAGGCGCTGGGGTGGAGCGCGGTTTGGGTCGCCCTGGCGATGGTTTTTAACGGCTTCATCTACTGGTGGCACGGGGCGCGTCCGGCCACGGAGTTCTTCACCGCCTACCTGCTGGAAAAGGCGCTCAGCGTGGACAACCTGTTCGTGTTCGCCCTGCTGTTTGCGCAGTTCCGCATCCCGGCCGAGTCGCAGCACCGGGTCTTGTTCTGGGGCATCCTGGGCGCGCTGGTCATGCGGGCGTTGTTCATCGCGACCGGTGTGACGTTGGTGGCGAAGTTTCACTGGATGATCCCGCTGTTCGGCGTGTTCCTGATTTTCACCGGCATCAAGATGGGCCTGGCGAAAGACTCCGACGCGGATCCGGCGGCGGGCTGGTTCGGTCGCTGGGTGCGCCGCCGGCTGCCGGTGTCGGACCGGTTGGACGGCCAGCGGTTTTGGACGCGGGTCGACGGACGCCGGCTGGCCACGCCGCTGCTGCTGGTGCTGGTGTTGATCGAGTTCACCGACGTGCTCTTCGCGCTGGATTCGATCCCGGCGGTGCTGGCGGTGACGCGCGACCCGTTCATCGTCTACACGTCGAACATCTTCGCGATCCTTGGGCTGCGCGCGCTGTATTTCGCGCTGGCGGGGGTGATGCGCAAGTTTCACCTGCTGCACTATGCGCTGGCGTTCATCCTCGTCTTCATCGGCGGCAAGATGGTGGCCGAGCTGTGGCTGCACCTGCCGGTGTTTGCCTCGCTCGCGGTGATCGCGATGTCGCTCGCGCTGGCGGTGGGCGGCTCGCTGCTGCGTCCGGAAAAGCGCGCGGCCTGAGACTCCGTCCCGCCTGCGCTCAATCGCCGGCGGCCTGGGCCTCGCGGTAGGCCTTGGGCGACAGGCCGTGCCGGTTGCGAAACGCCCGGCTGAAGCTGTAGAGCGAGCTGAAGCCGCATTGCTCGGCGATCTCCGAGATGCGCGCGGACGTCAACCGCAGCAGGCCGCAGGCGCGCTCGAGCCGGCGCTCGCGCATGTGGCGGCCGAGGCTCACGCCGCAGGAGGTGCGGAAGCGGGCGCGCAGATGGCTCGGGCTCATGCCGAGGTCGGCCGCGAGCTCGCGGATGGTCGGGGCCGCCGGCCGGCGTCGCTGGGCCGAGTGGTCGGCCTGCATGCGCACCGTGGCGCGCGGCCCGGTGCGCACCTCGCCCGGCGCATGGCCGGGCGGAGGGGTCAGGCGCGCGAGCAGCAGGGCCAGACGCAGCTCGGGCAGGCCCTCGTCGACCAGCTTGCGCTGGGCGTGGAGCAGCGCGTTGAGCTCGACCGCCAGCGCGGCGTCGACCTTGAAGACCCGGTTGCGCAGCGGCTCCATCGCCAGGCCCTGCGGATATTCGAAGGTGATGAACAGCCAGTGCAGCCGCTCCGAGGCGGCCTGGTAGTGGTGATACTGGTAGGGCAGCACGACCAGGCCTTTGCCGGGTGAAAGCCGCAGCTCTTGGTCGTCGGCGCAGACGACCGCGCGGCCTTCCAGCGGAACGATGAGCACGTGGCGGTGGTGCATGGCGCGGCCGGCGTGCGGCCGGTTCAGTTCGGCCCCGGCGCGACGCTGGAAACAGATGATGTTCTCCGGCAGCGGGGGCGCGGCGCGGCGCGGCCCGTGCAGCGGACTGTCGGGGCTCTCCAGGCGACGCGTGCTGGCGGCGAGGGCCCGGAAGGCGCGGCCCTTTTGGTTCGTCATTTTTGTTAAAAACATCGTCGTTTATGCCATTCAAGGTTTGGCCGAAAAGGAGTATGTTGGGAAGCATCGAATCCCAACCCGAGGCCACCATGCACACCACCGAGTCCCAGCAGCGCGAGCGCATCAGCACCGAGATTTTCCAGGACGCCGACACGGCGTCACGCCGGTTGGCGGGCGAGATCGCCGCCTTGATCCGCGAGCGAGCCGCCGCCGGCAAGGGCGTGGTCCTCGGCCTGGCCACGGGCTCCACGCCGGTCCGGCTCTACCGCGAGTTGATCCGCCTGCACCGCGAGGAGGGGCTGTCGTTCGCCAACGTCACCACCTTCAACCTCGACGAATACCACGGTCTCGGACGCGGCCATCCCGAGAGCTACTGGCGCTTCATGCACGAGCAGCTGTTCGACCACATCGACGTGCCGGCGGCGAACATCCACGTGCCCGACGGCACGCTGCCGCGCGCCGAGGTCTTCGCGGGCTGCCGCGCCTACGAGGCGAGGATCGCCGCGGCCGGCGGGCTCGACATCCAGATCCTCGGCATCGGCCGCACCGGTCACATCGGGTTCAACGAGCCCGGCTCTGGTCGCGATTCGCGCACCCGGCTGGTCACGCTCGACGCGCTCACCCGGCGCGACGCCGCGCGCGACTTCCTGGGCGAGGCCAACGTGCCGCGCCACGCCATCACCATGGGCGTGGGCACCATCCTCGACGCCCGCCGGATCGTGTTGCTCGCGTGGGGCGAGGCCAAGGCCCGCGTGGTCGCGCAGGCCGTCGAGGGCGCGCCGGTCGAGTCGTTGCCGGCGAGCTTTTTGCAGGGCCATGCCGACGTGCGTTTCCTGCTCGACCAGTCGGCCGCGGCGGAGCTCACCCGCGTGAAGCATCCTTGGCTGGTCGGCCAGGCGGAGTGGACGCCCGGTTTGGCGCGGCGGGCGGTGACCTGGCTCTCGCGCGAGGTGAGTCGCCCGGTGCTCAAGCTGCTCGACGAGCACTACGGCGAGCACGGCATGTCGGACCTGCTGACCGAGCAGGGACCGGCCTACAACCTCAACATCCGCATCTTCAACGAGGTCCAGCACACCATCACGGGCTGGCCCGGCGGCAAGCCCAACGCCGACGACACGCACCGCCCGGAGCGCGCCTCGCCGCATCCGAAGCGCGTGGTCGTCTTTTCGCCGGAGCCCTCCGACGAGATGCTCGGCATGGGCGGCACGCTCTCGCGGTTGGTCGAGCAGGGGCACGAGGTGACCGTGGTCTGTCTGACCTCCGGCAACCTCGCCGTGCCCGACGAGGAGGCTGTGATCGCCGCCGACCTGGTGCTCGATTTTGTCAACGGCTCCGCCGGGCCGGAGTCGACCGCGCGGCGCGTGCGCGAGGCGCTGGCGGCCAAGCAGTCCGACCCGCTCGCCGGGGACACCGCCGACACGCGCCGGCTCAAGGGCCTGCTGCGTCGCGGCGAGGCGCGGGCCTCGCTGCGTATCGCGGGTTTGGCGTCCGGCGCGGAGCGGTTTCTCGACCTGCCGTTCTACGAGCAGGGGCGCTACCGTCAGTTTCGCCACGGGGCGGACGACGTGGCGGCGGTGGGCGCGTTGCTCGCCGAGATCCGCCCCCACCAGATATTCGCCACGGGCGAGGGGCAGGACCCGAGCAGCGTCGGCGCGGTGTGTTTCGAGATCCTGCGCGCCGCCCTGGCCGCGGCCGGCGCGGAGTGGCGCCGCGACTGCCGGGTCTGGCTCTATCGCACGCCCGACAAGGCCTGGAGCGCCCACGAGATCGACATGGCCGTGCCGCTGAGCCCGGCGCAGCTCGCCCGCAAGGTGCAGGCGATCTATCAGCACAAGAGCCAGCGCAGCCAGACCCCCGCGACCGGGCCCGGTTTGCACGAGGCCTGGCAGCAGGCCGAGGCCGCGGCCCGTGGCATCGCCGCCGACTACGACGCGCTCGGACTCGCCGAATACGAGGCGATCGAGGCCTTCCGTCGCTGGCGTGGCTGACGCGCGCCGCGTTCGCCAATTCTCCAATACCATGACCCATCCGGCCAATATCATCCGTGTCGCCGACGCCTCGGTTGACGCGACGCTCGACCTGGAGTTGCGCGGGCTGCTGTCCGCGTGCTTCACCAAGCCGCAGGACCACGTCTTCCGGCAGCGTCGGCACTTCAACGAGCCGCCCGCGCAACGCTGGCTGATCCGCGGCGACGACGACGGTCTGGCCGCGCATCTGGCGGTGCACGACAAGCGGTTCGAGGCGGCGGGCGGCCAAACGTTTCGTTTCGGCGGCGTCGCCGAGGTCTGCGTGCATCCGGCGTATCGAGGAAAAGGATACGTCGGCGCGCTGCTGGCCGCCGCCCATGCGTGGATGGCCGCGGAGGGGTTTGCATTCTCCGTGCTGTCGGGCAAGCCGAGCTACTACGCCTCCAGCGGCTACCGGACGGTGGACAACGGTTTTCGCGACGGGGTCGACGCCGCGGGCGCGCCCGCGCGGGTGCGGGCGGAGGGTTTGATGGCGCTGGCGCTGACGGACCGCGCCTGGCCGGACGGCGACGTGTTCATCCCCGGTCCCTCCTTTTGATCTTCATGAAAGTCGTCCCTCCCCTCAGTCCGGGTTTCGTGCCGGCGGTGCTTTGGAACCGGGCCTATCGCGAGCGGGTGTCCGCCGCGGCCGGCGCGCGCGACATCGGCCTCGCGTTGCTCCGGCCGGGCGGCGGGGCCTCGGTCTGGCGCGGGCGGGTGCTGCCGGCGGGCGACGCGGAGGCGGAGCTCACGTTGCGCTATGTCGAGCGCACGCTGAAGTTCCTGCTCTGGCAGCGCGGGGGCTGCCGGGTGCTGGTGGCGGGCGCGCCGGAGGTCGCCGCGCATCTGCGCGCGGTCTATTCGCCATCGGGGCCGCGGGCCTTCGACCACGAGTTCATCGGCGTCAAGATCCACCGCGCGGAGTTCACCGTGGAGGCGTGCGCGTGGGCGGAGTTTCCCGCGGACGACTCCGCGGATCTCAGCGTCGGCCGGCATGTCGACGGTTGCCGGATCGGCTTCGACCTCGGCGGCAGCGAGCGCAAGGTCACCGCGCTGATCGACGGCCAGGTCGTCTACTCGGACCAGTTCACCTGGTGCCCGTATTTCCAACAGGACCCGGCCTACCATGTCGACGGCGTGCACGAGGCGTTGGCGCGCGCCGCCGCCCACCTGCCGCGGGTCGACGCGATCGGCGGCAGCGCGGCGGGCGTCTACGTGGACAACGAGGTGCGCGTGGGCTCGCTGTTTCGCGGCGTGGCGGCGGAGGACTTTGAGCAAAAAATCCGCCCCATGTTCGCCACGCTGCGCGAGCGCTGGGGCGGCGTGCCCTTCGAGGTCGCCAACGACGGCGAGGCCGCCGCGCTGGCCGGCTCCATGGCGCTCGGCGACAACGCGGTGCTCGGCATCTCGATGGGCACGAGCATGGCCGGAGGCTACGTGACGCCGGGCGGCGGCATCACGCCCTGGCTCAACGAGCTGGCCTTCGCCCCCGTCGACTACGCCGAGGACGCCCCGGCCGACGAGTGGTCGGGCGACATCGGCTGCGGCGTGCAGTATTTCTCGACGCAGGCGGTCGCGCGACTGGCGCTGGCGGCGGGCTTTCAATTTCCCGACGGTATGCCCACCGCGCGCCGCGTGCTTGCCGTGCAATCGTGCATGGCGACCGGCGACGACCGCGCCGCGGCGGTGTATGCGACCATCGGCGTCATGCTCGGCTACGCGGTGGCGCACTACGCGGACTTTTATCAGATCCGGCACGTCCTGCTCTACGGCGGCGCGCTGGCCGGCGCGGGCGGCAGACTGGTGCTCGACCGGGCCCGCGAGACCCTCGCGCTGGAGTTCGGCGACGAGTTCGCCGGCCTGACCATCTCGATGCCCGGCGACGCCGACCGGCGTCACGGCCAGGCGGTCGCCGCGGCCAGCCTGCCGAGGCTGCGCGCGGATTGCGCTTTTTCCCCGACCCGATCATGACAACCGTCACTCCCATGCAGTTTTCCCATCCCAAGTCCGACGTCCATCTGCCCGTGCCGCGCGACCCGGCGCAGGCCCTCGCCGCGGTGACCCACCTGTGCGTGGCCGCGCATCAGGACGATATCGAGATCATGGCGCACGACGGCATCAGCGACTGCCTCGACACGCCGGGCAAGGCCTTCGGCGGCGTCGTCGTCACCAACGGCGCCGGCTCCTCGCGCACCGGTCCCTACGCGCACTACACCGACGAGCAGATGCAGGCCGTGCGTCGCGACGAGCAACGCCGGGCCGCCGACCTCGGCCGCTACGCGATCCAGATCCAGCTGGCGCACCCGAGCGCCGACGTGAAGCGACCCGGCCACCCCGGCGTGGCCGCCGATCTCGCGGCCATCTTCAACGGTTGCCGCCCCGAGGTCGTCTACCTGCACCAGCCCGTTGACAAACACGACACGCACATCGCCGTGCTGCTGCGCTGCCTGGAGGCCCTCCGCGCGCTGCCTTTCGAACGTCGCCCGCGCCGCGTGCTCGGCTGCGAGGTCTGGCGCGACCTCGACTGGATGGTCGACACCGACAAGGTCGCGCTCGATTCCGGCCGCCACCCCGAGCTGGCCGCGGAGCTGCTCAAGGTCTTCGACTCGCAGATCGGCGGCGGCAAGCGCTACGATCTGGCCGCGCTTGGCCGGCGTTGCGCGAACGCGACCTTTCACACCTCGCACGCCTCGGACCACGCGGCGGGCATCACCTGGGCGATGGACCTGACGCCGTTGGTGGCCGACGATACGCTCGACCCGGCGGACTTCGCGCTGGCGCACATCGACCGGCTCCGCGCCGACGTGGCCGACCGCATCAAGCGGTTCCGCTGAGGTTCGTTGAGTTTGCGTGGGGCCGCCGACAAGTGGCGGCCCTACAAGATCCGACCAGGGGCTTAATTCAAACCACTCAGTCCGCGTCCGGGTGGTCCCGATACCAGGCGAGCGTTTCCTCAAGGCCGGCGGCGAGATCGTGGACGGGCTTGAAACCGGCGGCGAAGAGCTTGTCGGCCGACGCGCGCGAGTGGCGCACGTCGCCCGCCCGCACCGGACCGTGCTCGATGCGGCTGGTTGAGCCGGTGCGGCGGATGATCTCCGCGGCGAGTTCGCCGATGGTGGTGCTGCCGCCGTAGCCGACGTTGTGGACACCGGTGAGGCCGGGCGTGGAGGCGGCGAAGATGTTCGCGGCGACGACATCCTTCACGAAGACGAAGTCGCGCGTCTGTCCGCCGTCGCCGTGGATGGTGATCGGTCGGTTGGCCAGCGCCCGCCGGATGAAGATCGGCACGGCGGCGGCGTAGGCGCTGCGCGGGTCCTGGCGCGGACCGAAGACATTGAAGTAGCGCAGGCTGGCCGTCTCGATGCGGCCGGTGGCGGCGAAGAGCGCGCAGTAGTATTCGCCGTCGAGTTTGGTGATGGCGTAGGGGCTCTTGGGCGAGGGGCGCATGTCCTCGACCTTGGGCACGGTCGGGTCGTCGCCGTAGATGGCGGCGGAGCTGGAGAGCACGAGTTTGCTCGCGCCGGCGGCGGACGCCTCCTCGAGCACGGTGAGCAGGCCGGTGACGTTGAGCGACACGCACTCGTGTATCCGCTCCATGGATTCGGGCACGCTGACGAGCGCGGCGAGGTGGAAGACCGCTTCGCAGCCGGCGACGGCGTCGCGCACCGCGGCGCGGTCGGTGATGCAGCCGCGCACGAGGCGCACGGGCAGATCGGCCAGGTTTTCGGCGCGGCCGGTGCGGAAGTTGTCGAGGACGACGACTTCCGCACCGGCGTCGAGCAGGGTGCGCACGAGGTGTCCGCCGATAAAGCCGGCGCCGCCGGTGACGAGGGCGCGTTTGAAGGGGGGAGTTTTCATGGTTCAGGCGGCGGGTTGGGCGTCGATGATGCGTTGAAAGTCGTCGGCCTGGGCCTCGAGGCTGCGCAGGAGGGCGAACTGGTTGCGGGCGCGGGCGAGGTTGTGGCCGGCGTATTTGGTTTTGAAATACACGTCGCCCTGCAGGTGGTCGGTGAGGAAGCGCAGGCCGACCTCGTAGGTCATGACCTGCCCGGAGGCGACGAGGTGGGCGCGCTCGACGGCGTTAAGCGAGGGGCCGCAGCCGGCGAGGAAACCCTCGGCGAGGGCTGCGAAGATCCCGGCCCGGGCGACGACCTTGGTCAAGTCGGTCTCATCCTCGGCGGCGGCGTTGGTGCCGGTGCGCACCATGTCGCCGAGGTCATAGAGCGACAGGCCGGGCATGAGGGTGTCGAGGTCGATGACGCACACGCCCGCGCCGGTGGCGTCGTCGAGCATGATGTTGTTGAGCTTGGTGTCGTTGTGGGTGACGCGCTCGGGCACGAGACCGGCGGCGAGCAGGTCGGTGAGCTTGCGGGCGAGCGGGGCGCGGGAGCGGGCGAAGTCGATTTCGGCGGCGACCTCGGCCGCGCGCCCGGCGGTGTCGGCGGCGAGCGCGGCCTCGAAGGCGGCGTAGCGGCCGGGGGTGTGGTGGAAATTCGGGATGGTCTCGTGCAGGCGCGCGCCGGGCAGGTCGGCCAGCAGGCGCTGGAACTCGCCGAAGGAGCGCGCGGCCTCGCGGGCCAGGGCGGGGGACTCGATCTTGTCGTGGGTGAGCGCCTTTTCGATGAATAGGTAGGCGCGCCACCAGCGGCCGTGTTCGTCGCGCACGAAGGGCTCGCCGGTGCGCGCCGGGATGACGGTGAGGGCACGGCGCGAGGCGTCCTCGCCGCCGTCGGCGAGCAGGCGGGCCCGCTGGTGCGCGGTGACGCGGACGATGTTTTCCATCAGCGCGGGCACATCCTTGAAGATCGTGTGGTTGATGCGCTGGAGAATGTAGCGCACCGGCGCGCCGGCCTGGGAGAGGGTGACGGCGTAGGTGTCGTTGATGTGGCCGGAGCCGTGCGGCGCGGCGTGGATGACTTCGCCGTGCAGGCGGAAGCGGCCGATGAGCGCGGAGAATTCCGCGAGGGAGGGAGCGTTGTTTTTGGACATGAGGGTGCGTTGCCCGAATGCCGTCTTTTTCGACGGATCCGGGATTAAGGTTGGGGAGCAGGCCTTGCGGCCGAGGTCAGTTCAGCGGGCTCGGATAAACGCCTTGTTGGACGAGGTCGGCGATGGCGGCCTGCACGCGGGGCTTGTCCTCGCGGTAGGTGACGCCGAACCACTGGTCGGCGGTGGGCAGGACGCGCACGGCGGCGCGACCGGCGTCGAGCAGATCGTTGACGGCGAAGGGGAGGTAGAACTCGGTCTTTTCCTCGCGGCCGTGCGCGGCCAGGAAGGCGCGCATACGCTCGTCGAGCAGCGGCAGGAAAGCGGCGGTGAAGCCCCAGCAATTCATCGAGACGGTGGTCTCGGGCGCGTAACGCAGACCCGCGCCGACCTCGCCGGGAAGAATGCCGGTGTGCTCCTCGATGTCGGTGAGCAGGCCGTCGGCCGAGACGGCGCACACGCCCCGCGAAACCGCACCGTGCTCGGAGAGGGTCCTGGAAAGCTGAAAGCCGACCATCGCAAAACAGGGCACGGATGCGGCGGAGGGTTTTTCCGCG
>JBDRJH010000288.1:0-3075 GCA_043815125.1 Verrucomicrobiota bacterium | reverse complement strand
CACTTGCCGAGCCGCTCCAGCAGGTGCAGCCGCCGGCGGCCGGCGGCGTCGACGACCGGCCGCGCGCAGAGCCACGCGAGCGCGCCGAGCTTGGCGAAGGGGAACAGCACGGAGAAGCCGACCACGAGCACGGCGAGCACGTAGAGGCCGCGTTCCCACATCATGACGATGGAGTTGGTCAACCGGTAGGGCGTGGTGACCAGTCCGATGCGCAGGTCCATGAACGGGATGAGCAGGGCGGTGACGTTGCAGGCGAACGACACGGCAAGGATCGCGCCGACGAGCCGGCGGAGGCCGATGGGGAGCGGGCTGTCCGCAAGGTGGTTGTCGGGAGGCATGGGCGTTGACCGTTTGGAAGCGGGCAGCTTTGTGCGTTGTCGGGAGTTCTCAAGTCCGGATAGGGGGCCGCGGTGCCCGACGCGTGAGCATGGCGTTCGGCCGCGAGGCCGGCGTCTTCAGTTGCCGCGCCCTCATTTTTAGTCGCAGCGCGAGTGGCCCGGACCGAGCCTTTCCCGCTTCTTTGATGGTGACCGACATCGGTGGATTATGGCTATGGCCACCAATGCGATAGGTGGATTGCCGGTCGATTCCAGGAGGTTTGACGAGGGCCTTGATTTACTATTGGTAAACAAAAAGTATCTCTTATGGGATGATGCATTTGATCTGTCCGACTGCGCGGGCTCACTGCGTGTCAATGACCCATCACGTTACCCCCTCAAAAAACGTGCTGTCCGCTCTCGGGCTTGCACTGCTCCTCCCCGCTGTCGCCCACTCCGCCGCCATCAACTATGGCACCGCCGGTGTCAGCTATGGGCAAAATTTCGACACGCTGGCCAGCTCCGGCACCAGCAACCCGTGGTCCAACGGGGAAACCATCACCGGCTGGCATTGGCTGGATGAACAAGGTGCGGTCCCCGCCACCTACACCACGAATTCCGGCAGCGGCGCCCGGGACGTGATCACCAGCTTGGGCAATAGCGCTGACCGCGCCTTTGGCGGTCAAAACGACGATTTGGAGGCCACCTATCACTTCGGTGCTCAAATCCTCAACGCCACCGGCAATACGCTCGACTCCTTCACGCTCGCTTACACCGGCGAGCAGTGGCGGATGATTCGCAACGAGGGCACCGATCAGCTGACGTTCGAGTATCAGATTTTTAACGCGGGCGAAGGTTCGCTCGCGGCGGCAACCGGATGGAATGCGGTTGCGGAGCTGAACTTTATCGCGCCGAGAACAACCACCGGCGGCAGCACCGGTCTCGATGGAAATCTTCCCGCCAACAGGGTGGAGAGCATCACCTCCACCGTGGCGGGTCTGACTTGGTCCGCTGGTCAGGAAGTCTGGCTGCGTTGGGCGGATTACAATCCCGGCTCGTCCGACTTCCTCCGCGCCCAGTTGGGCATTGACGACGTGTCCTTCAGCGCCACCGCCGCCGCCATTCCCGAGCCCTCGACCTCCGCCGTGCTCGTGGGTTTGGGTGCCCTTGGCTTGGTCTCTTTGCGCCGTCGCTGCGCCGGCTGCTGACCGCCCATAATCGCCCGGCTCCGGCAGCTTTGCCGGCCGCGCCCTACGGCGGCGCCCGTGCAAGCGGAAACCTCGGAACACGCGTCATTCCTCGGCGTGCGCGCAACGGGCTTCGCGAGCGAAGGCCCCGCGTTCCCTGGCGTTACTGCGTGGTCTCGGCCGCGTCGTCGGCCGCCGCGGTGGCCGACGCCTCGGCGGTGAGTTCGGCGAGCAGCGCCTTGGAGACGCGCTCGATGCCGGTGCGGGCGATGCTGCTGGCCGGGTAGGCGGCCTGGGCGGCCAGATACTGGGTGAGGCTGGCGGCGTAGGCGCCCTCGTCCTCGTGGCGCGCGGCCTGGTCGAGGCGGCCGACGAAGCTGGCGACGCGCGGGGCGAGGGCGGCCTTGCGACGGTTCAGCTCGACGTCGTCGGGGGCCAGGGGCGTGCCGGCTACGAGCGCCTCCCACGCCGCGTGGGCGTTGTTGCCGGCGAGCAGCTCGTTGGCCTGGATCAGGTAGATCTCCAGCCGGCTGATGCGCTCGACGATGGTCTTGAGCTCGGCGGCGCGCACGGGGTCGTTCATGAGGCCCATGGCGAGTTCGGTGCGCTGGTCGAAGATGCGGCGCTGGTCGTTGCGCTTGAGGGCGTCGTCAAAGAGCTTCGCGGCCTGCGAGTTGGCGTTGACCTGGCTGGCGAGGTTCTCGGTGTAGGTCTCGATGGCGGGGTTGAGCGGCCAGAGCTGGGCGGCGCGCTCGACGGCTTTTTGCGCGGCCTCGAAGTTCTCCTCCATGACGGCCTGGCGGGCGGCGTGCAGGGCGAGCGTGCTCATGCGCTGCGCGGAGCGGATGGCGGAGTTGATCTCGTTGGCGCGAAAATCCTTGGCCAGGGCGCCGATCTCGCCGACGACGCCGGCGACGGCCTCGTAGTCCTTGAGGTCGGCGAGCTTCCGGGCGGTGTCGATCTTGCGGTAAACCTCCAGCAGGACCTGCTTTTTCTCGCGGTCGAACTGGGCGACCGAGGGGGTGAACTCGCCGATGAAGAAGGTCTCCTGCAGGCGCTCGAGCGCGTTGATGAGCTGGCCGTCGTCGTAGCTAAGCTCGACGGCCTGCATGGAGGCGTTGACGTCGTTGATGGCCTCGCGCGAGAGCGATTCGAGGGCCTCGACGGTGATGGCCAGATCGGAGGAGGGGAAGTAGTCGGAGAGTTCCTTGCGGCCGACCTCGAGGCGCTGCGCGCTGCCCTTGAAGATATAGCGGTAGAAGTTGGCCGCGATGATGCACTGGCGGTAGCGGCGCTGGACGAACAGACCGACGATCTGGGTCTGGAACTGGAGCTTGGCCTGGGTGGCGGTGAGCACGGAGCCGGCTTCGGCGGCCTTGATGCGGGCCTCGGTCTCGGCGAGTTCGCGCACGCGGAAGAACTGGCTGACCGTGCCGGAGGCGGCGACCGAGGGGTTTTGCCGGGCCGAGCCGTTTTGCGAGCCGGAGCGGTTGCCGCCGGAGCTGCCGCGGTTGCCGAGGCTGCCGGAGATGGTGGCGCCGCCGGCGGAGGCCGACCCGGAGGCGTTGCCG
>JBDRJH010000287.1:0-9115 GCA_043815125.1 Verrucomicrobiota bacterium | reverse complement strand
GCCGGCGACGGCAGGCGAACTTCGTGTCGATCCTAGGTTTTGTGAGCGTGCTGCTGACGGGGGGGTTAACCTTGGTGGCAAGCAACCTAATGTGGTTCGCAATAAAGGAAGCCGCCGTTCCGGCGGTGATCGGTCTCACCGTTCTGTTGTCCATGAACTCACGCCGTCCGCTGATCCGGCAGTTCGTCTACAACGATCAAGTGATCGACACGGCCAAGGTCGACGCGGCCTTGGCTCAGAATGGCAACGTTCAGGGATTCAAGGCGCTTATGGTCAAGGCAAGCTGGCTCGTCGCCGCGACGTTTATGCTGAGTTCGGCGCTAAATTTTGTTTTCGCCCGATGGATGCTAAAAAGCCCGGTCAAGTCCGAGGCATTCAATCAAGAATTGGCACGGATGAATCTGATTTCGTTGGGGGTCATCGCCCTTCCCACATTGGCGATGTTGATGTTCGTGCTGTGGCAGCTGTTCGGCGGCATCAAGCGGCTGACCGGGCTGGAGCGGGAGGAAATCCTGCACGCGCCGCCGGAGAAGAAGTGAGCGCAGAGTGAGCTCCGCGGGACGGGACGATGGGGCGGTGTTTTGCCGGGGGGGCGTTCAACGGGCCTCGCAAGCGAGGCCCCTACGAGGAGGGCGCGAGGACGTCACCGGCGCACGGTGGCGAGGGCGGCGGCGTAGGCTTTGACGGCGTTGGCGACGGCCTCGGCGATGTCGGCGCGGTAGCGTTCGGTGGCGATCTTGCGGGCCTCGTCGTCGTTGGAGAGGTAGCCGGCCTCGACGAGCACGGCCGGGCAGGTGGCGAGGCGGAGCACGGCGAAGCGGGCGCGTTTGAGGCCGCGGTCGGCGGTGCCAAGTTTTTCGAGGAGGTGGCGGTGGACCTGGTAGCCGAGCACGGCGTTCCACGGATCGTGGGCGTTGCCGGGCTGATCCTCGTCATCCGACGGGGAGCGCTTGGCGGAGGAGGTGGAGCGTTGGTGGCGGGGCGTGAGGATGTAGGTCTCGGTGCCCTTGACGGCGGCGCCCTGCGCGACGGCGTTGAAGTGGATGCTGATGAAGAGGTCGGCGCGGGCGGCGGTGGCCTGGGCGGCGCGTTCGCCGAGTTCGATGAAGCGGTCGTCGTCGCGGGTGAGCACGACGCGCCACTCGCCGTGGCCGAGCAGGGCCGCGAGCCGGCGGGCGACGTCGAGGGTGTAGGTTTTTTCCTGGAGCTTGAGCTTGGCATTGAGGGTGCCGGAGTCGCGTCCGCCGTGGCCGGCGTCGATGACGATGGTGCGCAGGCGGGGGGCGTCGCCGATGCCGGCGGGCCGGAGGATGGGGGCGAGCAGGCGGTCGGCGTCGATCTGCGGGAGGTAGAGTGAACGGCCGCGCAGGACGGTGGCCTCGCCGAGGAAGACGCGCAGGCCGTTGAGGCAGATCTCGCGCTGATCGGCCTCGATTTCGACGCGGGTCCAGGTGCTGCTGAACGCCTGCCGGCGCTGGGGTTCGAGCCACTTGCCCTTGAGGCCGTGGCGGCCGAAGAAGGCGGCGGCGTCGACGTAGGTGACGCCTTCGACCACCACCCGCGATGGAGCGGCGGCGAGCTGGAAGGGCGCGGCAGCCCGGAGGGCCGGCGGGGCGACGGTCGCGAGCAGGGCCGCCAGGCACAGGCCCGGGAACAGTTTGAGTTTGCTCATCGACGCTGGGGAATGACGGCGGCGTCCGGGCAAGCCCCGGCGACGATCAGCTCTCGTCGTGATCGTCGTCGCCATCCGAACCGGTGTCGTCGATGGCTTCCTCGTTTTCGGCGAGGGTGTATTTGCGCTTCCGTTTGTTGATCGGGAAGGGCGTGAGCATGACGTTGATCTGCTTGCCGGTGAGGCGGGGCTCGGAGTCGGGGTGGCCCATGCCTTCGAGCTCGGAGATGGCGCGCTTCATCATCTGGAAGCCGATCTCGGTGTGGGCGAGTTCGCGGCCGCGGAATTTGAGGCGGAGCTTCACCTTGCTGCCGTGGTCGAGGAATTCCTCGGCGTGGCGGATCTTGGTGAGGAAGTCGCCGTCGGCGATGCGGGGGGTGAACTCGACTTCCTTGATCTTGCTGGCGGTGGCCTTGGCGTGGGAGGTCTTCTTGGACTCCTCATACACGTATTTGCCGAAGTCCATGATGCGGCAAACCGGCGGGGTGGCGTTGGCGGCCATCTCGACGAGGTCGAGATTGAACTGCTGGGCCAGGGCGAGCGCACGGTCGGTGGCCATGATGCCGAGTTGCTTGCCCTCGGGGGAGATCACGCGGATCTCGGGGACGCGGATGCGTTGATTGCGACGGATGTGCGCGAACGGATCGTTGTTGCGACGCTGGTAGGGGGGGCGGCGGCCGCCGCCAAAGGGGAACGAGTTGGCCATTCAGTAGATGTTGATCGGTAGGTAAGTCAGTGGGGTCGAGTTTTCGCCAAGCCCGGGACGCTTGACAACAACGAATTGGCGCGGGGGCGGGACGGGCGGAAATTTCAGACGCTGAAGCTTTCGCCGCACGAGCAGCTGGCCTTGGCGTTGGGGTTGGTGAACTTGAAGCCGCCGGCGATGAGCTGATTGGAGTAGTCGATGACGGTGCCCTTGAGGTAGAGGGCGGTCTTGGGGTCGACCAGCACGGGCACGCCGGCGGTGCGCACGAGGATGTCGCCGCGGCGGGGCTCGGGGGTGAAGCGGAGCTTGTAGCTGAGGCCGTTGCAGCCGCCGCCGGAGATGGCGGCGCGGAGGTAGTCGCCTTTTTGTTCGCGGGCGATGAGCGCGCGGACCTTGACGCCGGCGGCCTCGGTGAGGCGGACGAGTTGCTCGTTGCCCGCGCGGACGCCCTCCGGGAGATCGGCGGCGGGGGCGGCGGGACGGTCGTCAGTTTCGGTCATCGCGATCAACTATTGCCCGCCGCGGGCGAGAATCAAGCGTCGCGCCAGTTTGACGGCGTTGTCGAAGCTGCCGCCGTCGGCGCGGCCGGTGCCGGCGAGGCCGTAGGCGGTGCCGTGGTCGGGGCTGGTGCGCACGTGGGGCAGGCCGAGGGTGATGTTGACGGCCTGGTCGAAGTCCACGGTCTTGAGGGGGGCGAGGCCTTGGTCGTGGTAGAGCGCGATGACGACGTCGAATTCGCCGCGGAGTTGGCGCGCGAAGACGGTGTCGCCGGGCAGGCAGGCCGACAAGCCGGGGAACTCGTCGCGCAGGCGGTCGAGGATGGGATTGATGGTGGTGCGTTCCTCGTCGCCGATGAGGCCGCCCTCGCCGGCATGGGGATTGAGGCCGCAGACGGCGATGCGGGGACGCGCGATGCCTTCGCTGGCGGCGAGCTCGACGGCGGCTTTGACCGAGCGGGCGAAGGCTTCCGGCGTGAGCGCGCGCGGGACCATCGAGAGCGGGATGTGCCAGCTCAGCAGCACGACGCGGAGCCGGCCGCCGGCGAAGGCCATGACCGGTTCCCCGCCCCAGCGGTCGGCGAAAAACTCGGTCTGGCCGGCGAAGGGGAAACCGACCGCGGCCAGTTGCGCCTTGCTCACGGGTCCGGTGACCACGCCGCAAAACTCGCCTTCGGCGCAGCCCGCCGCGGCGCGCTCCATGGCGGCCAGCGCGACGCGGGCGCCCGTGGCGGTGGGCTGTCCGGGGACCGCCGCGAAGTCCGCCGGGCCGACGGCGATGGTGCGGATGTCGGGCGGCAGGGTGGCGAGCCAGCGGGCCGGGCCGATGACGGTCAGGAAGTGGCGTCCCCCGGTCTGTTTTTCCAGCCAGGCGGCGGTGATCTCGGGGCCGACGCCGGCGGGGTCGCCGCAGGTGATGACGATCCTAGGCATCGGGTTGGCCCTCCTGCCGGGTCAGGCGGCGGGCTTGCACGAAGCCGCGCTTGCCGCCGGACAGAAACTCCAGGAAGCGGGTTGCCTCGGGCGAGACCGCCCGGCCGGCGGCGAGCGCCGCGGCGGCCAGGGCGCGCACGTTGCCGGGTTGCCAGAGGAGTTCGCGAAAGAGCGATTTGAGTTCGGCGATGGTTTCGCGGGGGAAGCCGCGACGGCGCAGTCCGACGAGGTTGAGGCCGACCAGTTCGTCGCGTTCGGCGGTCATGGTGAACGGCGGGATGTCGCGGGTGATGCGGGCGAGGCCGCCGATCATGGCGCTTTCGCCAATGCGGGAGAACTGGTGGACGGCCGCGCCGCCGCCGACAAAGGAAAATGCGCCGACGGCGACATGGCCGGCGAGCAGGGCGTTGTTGGCGAGGATGACGTTGTCGGCGACCGCGCAGTCGTGGCCGAGGTGCGAGCAGGCCATCAGAAAGCAGTTGGCGCCGACGGTGGTCTCGACGCCGGCGTGCATGGCGCGGTTGATGGTGACGTGTTCGCGGATGGTGGTGCCGTCGCCGATGCGCACGCCGGACGGGGTGGCGGGGTCGAACGAGAGGGCCTGGGGTTCGCCGCCGATGACGGTGCCGGCGTGGATGGTCACGCGGTCGCCGAGCACGGTGCCGGCGCGGAGCACCACGAGGGGGTGGATGTGGCAGTCGTCGCCGAGGACGACGCCGTCCTCGATGACGGCCGTGGGATGGATGCGATTGCTCATGAAGCGGGGCGCGATTTGCGCGGGGTGGACGGGGTGCGCTCCACCGGGAGGTCGAGCTGGCCGTCCTTGAGCAGCTCGTAGTTTTTGAGGATGCGGATCACCTCGAGGGTGTCGCTTTTGAGGTAGTTGCGGTTGACCTCCACCTTGTCGATGAGGTCGAGCAGCATGGCGCGAAAGGAGATGATGCCGTCGACGCCGCGCTCCTTGAGCAGCTCGACGCTCTGGGTGCGGTAGGGTTCCTGGGTGGGCAGGCCGGGCAGCACGAGGATCTTGGCCAGGCCGCCGTCCTCGGCGTCGTCGACCTTGGGAAAGAGGCGGGTGACCTCCTTGATGACGTTGTCCGCGAGGAACCGGAATATCTCCGGGGAGCTGCGCAGCATGTTGGGCGTGAACACTCCGGTGTGCCAGGGTTTCACGGCCACGACCGCGCGGTGCAGGCAGGGCAGCTCGGTGGAGAACAGGAAGAAGTCGGGCCGCCGGGTCTCGCGGGTCCAGGCGGGGTTGTAGACGATGAGGTCGATCTCCTCGTCATCGTGCTTTTTGCGGGCCTGCACCTGGTATTTGCGGACCTGGCGCACGAGAAAGCCGTTCTGCTCAAAATACTCGCGAACTATGCCTTCATCGATGGCGGACATGCGGAAAACAGAATCCTAAATCCTGAAAGTCTAAATGCTAAAAGGTCAGCCGGCGGCGCCGACCTCGCGAAAACTCCCGGCAGCCAGCTCCGCATCGATGCCGCCCTGGGTGATCGACGTCCCGAGGGCCGTCATGACCACGAACCGCAGCACACCGGCGCGGACCTTCTTGTCACGCGACATGGCGGCCAGCAGCGGCTCCAGCGGCAGGGGCTCACGGAGACGGACGGGCAGGCCGTGGGCGGACACCACCGCGTCGACCCGGGCGACGGCGGCGGCGTCGATGTATCCAAGTTTCTGTGACAACCGGGCCGCCGCGCACAGGCCGACGGCGACGGCCTCGCCGTGCAGGTAGGCGCCGTAGCCGGTGACCTGCTCGATGGCGTGGCCGAAGGTGTGGCCAAGGTTGAGCAGGGCGCGGCCGCCGTCCTTGGCGGTCTCGCGTTCGTCGGCGGCGACGATGCCGGCCTTGATCTCGCAGCAACGGCGGATGACGCCGGCCAGGCGCGGGTCGTCGACGGTCAGCGGCGCGCGCACGAGTTCGGCGAGGAGGGCCGCGTCACCGAGCAGGCCGTATTTGATGACCTCGGCCATGCCGGCGGCGAACTCGCGCGGCGGCAGGGTCTTGAGCAAATCGGTGCCGATGTAGACGGCGTTGGGCTGGTGAAACGCGCCGACGAGGTTTTTACCCGCCTTGAGGTTGATGCCGGTCTTGCCGCCCACCGAGCTGTCGACCATCGCGAGTAGGGTCGTGGGCACTTGGATGAAGTCGATGCCGCGCAGGTAACTGGCGGCCGCGAAGCCAGCGAGGTCGCCGATGACGCCGCCGCCAACCGCGACGAGCACGGACGAGCGGTCGAGCCGTTGCCCGGCCAGGAAGTCGAGGATGCGGCCCAGTTCGCCGAGGCTCTTGGTTTGTTCGCCTGGCTCGAGGGTCAACACGGGCGCCTCGCCCGCCAGCATCGCCAGCGCGGAGGCCTGGGTGGCGGCGAGGTTGCGGTCGGTGACCACGGCGACCTTGCGCCCGGCGGCGCGCAACGCGTCGATTTCCGAACGGATCGCGCCGCTGGCATCGGCGGCGAAATGGATCGGGTAGCTGCGTTCGGCGAGGGCGACGGTCAGGGAGTCCGGCTTCATGGGAAGCGCGAGCAAACGTCCCCCGCCCCGCCGGGTCAAGCGAGGCGCGGAAGACTCCGCCGCGGGAATCGGCTCAAGCCAGGGTGGCGGCCTTTTCCTTGGTCAGGCCCCACTTGAGGCTGTCGCCGTGGGCCCAGCGATCAAACTCCTCGATCATGAGCTGGCCCATGCGGCGGCACTCGAGGTCCATCGAGCCGGCGATGTGCGGGGTGAGGATCACGTTGGGCAGAGTGAAGAGCGGCGAGCCGGGCTGGGGCGGCTCGTCGGGGTAGGTGACGTCGAGCATGGCCGTGAGGTCGGGTCGTTCCCCCAGAACGTCGATCAACTGGTCCTCGCAGACGACGGCGCCGCGGGCGGTGTTGATGAAGGCGGCTCCGGGTTTCATCGAGCGGAAGTGCGCGCCGGTGATCATGCGCTCGGTTTCCTTGAGCCAGGGGGTGTGCAGACTGACGACGTCGCACTGTTTAAAAATCTCCTCCAACGACACGATTTCGACGTTCAGGGCGGCGGCCTGCTCGCGGGTGACGAAGGGGTCGTAGGCCAGCACCTCAACGTCGAACGGACGCAGCCGCTCGCGCACCAGCCGGCCGATCATGCCGAGGGAGACCAGGCCGACCTTGCTGCCGTAGGCGCCGGCGCAGGGGGCCTTGTCGGGAAACGCCCCGTCGCGCTTGGTGCCGAGCATGTAGCGCCAGGCGTTCTTCAGGCTGAGAAGGATGGCGGCCAGGGTGAACTCCGAGACCGGCACGGCGTTCATCGCGTAGGCGGAGGTGACCGTGATGTTGCGCGCCCAGAAGGCGTCGGTGGCGAAGCCCCGGATCGAACCGGCCCCGTAGAAGACGGCCTTCAGCTTGGGCGCGGCGGCGAGGAAAGCCTCGTCCATCACGGGCGCGCCCCAACCGGAAAACACGACCTCCACCTCGGACAGGATCGAGGGATCGGCGGCGATCTGCGCCTTCGTCAGCGGCTGGTCGCTCAACAACTGCACGCGGTGGGCGATATCGTTTTTCAGACGCTCCCCGTAGATCAGTTCAAACGGATGGGGATCGAGAATAATCAGGCCTTTGATCATGGTTGGTAACGAAAAACATCACCAGACGCCGCCC
The DNA here is from genome assembly GCA_043815125.1 of Verrucomicrobiota bacterium. Classification (GTDB taxonomy): domain Bacteria; phylum Verrucomicrobiota; class Verrucomicrobiia; order Opitutales; family Opitutaceae; genus JAUWBF01. The sequence goes on along the minus strand of JBDRJH010000287.1, from coordinate 1,672 downwards.
GTGAAACCAACGCTAATTTTAGCAAACGTCCGCCGCATCACGCGGGTTGCAGTGCCGTCATCGCCCCGCTTATAACCGCGCTTTATGATCAAAACCCGTCCCCTCGTCTTCCCCAAAAACTTCCAGTGGGGCTTCGCCGCCGCGGCCGCCCAGATCGAGGGCGCCGCCTTCACCGACAACAAGGGCCCGTCCGTGTGGGACGTGTTCGCCCGCCAGCCGGGCAAGGTGCTCAACGGCGACACCCTCGACGTCGCCTGCGACCACTACCATCTCTTTAAAAAAGACTTTGCGCTGATGAAAAAACTCGGCGCCAAAAACTACCGGTTGTCCATCGCCTGGCCGCGCATCCTGCCGACCGGTCGCGGCGCGGTGAACCCCAAGGGCCTCGACTTCTACAACCGCCTGATCGACGCCTGCCTCGCCGCGGGACTGACGCCGTGGGTGACCATGTTTCACTGGGACCTGCCGCAGGCGCTGGAGGACGATTTCGGCGGCTGGCGCGACAGGCGCACCGCGGAGGCCTTCGGCCACTACGCCGACATCATCGTGAAGGCCTACGGCGACCGCGTGAAAAACTGGATCACGCTCAACGAGATCTACTGCTTCACTTACCAAGGCTACGGCGACGGCACCAAGGCGCCCGGTTTTCAAGAACCCGCCCAGGTCGTCAACCAGACCTTCCACACCGCGTTGCTGGCCCACGGCCACGGCGTGCGCGCGGTCCGCGAGCACGGCGGCAAGGGCGCGCGCGTCGGCCTCACCGACAACCCGATCCCCATGATCCCGGTCACCGAGACCGAACGCGACATCGCCGCCGCGCAACGCGCCTTCGTCGAGACCAACGTGCGCGTGCTCGATCCGCTCTTCCGCGGCGGCTACACCGCCACCTACCGCAAGGTCGTCGGCAAAAACGCCGCCAAATACCACCGGGACGACTTCAAGCTCATCAGCCTGCCCACCGACTTCCTCGGGCTCAACGTTTACACCGGCGATTTCGTGCGCGCCGGCAGGGGCGGCAAACCCGAGATCCTCGCCAAGCCCGATTCCTATCCCAAGGCCGACGCGCCCTGGCTGGCCCATGTCGCGCAAGCCCTCTACTGGTGCCCGCGCCACGTCGCCGAGATCTACGGCGTGAAGTCCGTGCTCATCACCGAGAACGGCGCGGGCTACGACGACGCCCCGCCCGTCAACGGCGAGGTGCTCGATTTGCACCGGCGCGACTACGTGCGCAGTTGCCTGCGCGAGATGCACCGCGCCATCGCCGACGGCGTGCCGGTGCACGCCTATTTCCTGTGGTCGTTCATGGACAACTACGAGTGGCAGGACGGCTACCAGCGCCGCTTCGGCGTCGTCTACACCGACTACGCCACGCAAAAGCGCACGCCCAAGCTCAGCGCCAAGTGGTTTAGCCAGGTCATGGCCGCGAACCATCTGGTCTGAACAAGCTGTGCCGGCGCCCCCGCCCGCCCCGCACGCAGGGGCCGCGCTCGCGCGGCCCGATGAACACGCAATCACGTCCGCGGGGAATACCTCCTGGACCATCAATCGTCTGACAATCGTCCAACGGGCCTTGCAAGCAAGGCCCCTACATCGACGTCTTCGACAACATACAGCCGCCCGAGTAATCGGGCGGCTTTATTATTGAGTCGGTCTGATCGGCTCAGTCCTCCAG
>JBDRJH010000286.1:0-35661 GCA_043815125.1 Verrucomicrobiota bacterium | reverse complement strand
ACGCGTTCGAGCAGGTCGGCGGCCTTGGCGCGCATGTCGGCTTCGGACAGCCGGGCGAGCTTGCGCATCGGGAGCATGACGTTTTCGAGCGCGGAGAATTCCTTGAGCAGAAAGTGGAATTGGAAAACGAAGCCGAGGTGTTCGTTGCGCAGCGCGGTGCGGGCGTCGTCGGAGAGTTTGCTGGTCTCGATGCCGCGCAGCGCGATGGTGCCGTCGTCGGGCCGGTCGAGCAGGCCGAGCAGGTAGAGCAGGGTGGACTTGCCCGAGCCGGAGTGCCCGGCGATGGCGTAGGTTTTGCCGGCGTTGATCGACAGCGACACGCCGCGCAGCGCATGGGCGCGCGCCTCGCCCTCGCCGAGGAAGCGATGGAGGTTGTCGCAGGTGAGGACGGGCTGGGAATCGGTGGTCACGGAGACGGAGTTTTTAACCACGAAGAGGCACGAAGGAACACGAAGAAAGAAAGGAGGCTAAAGAATGATTCGTTCCCATTCGAGACGGGCGTGAGCGCCGAAATTGACGATCAGACCGAGTCGCAGGCCGGTTACCTTGAGGTAGTTGAGGACCTGGGCGCGATGTTCGTCGGTGATGGCCTTGGCGGCTTTCAGTTCCACGATGATTTTTTCGTGGCAGAGCAGGTCGGGCGTGTAGCTGTGTTTGAATTGAATACCGCGGTAGAGGATAGGGAAGTTTCGCTGCGAGTCGTGAGGAATGGATTGGTGGCGCAGCTCGATTTCCAGGCAGTCCTGATAGACCGGCTCGGCGAAGCCGTTGCCCTTGTCGCTGTGGACGGTCATGCACGCGCCGATGATTTGGAAGACCTCGTCTTTGTAGAGAATGGGATCGGACATCGTGTGTGGCTTCGTGTCTCTTCGTGCGCTTCGTGGTTGCCAATGCCTTAGCTGCTGCTCCCCCGGATGACGGCTCCCGGCTCCAGGCGCGCGGCGCGGCGGGCGGGGAAATAGCTGGCGACGAGCACCACGACCGTGGCGATGAGCGCGGCCCAGATGTAGTGCCAGATGTCCCACGCCACGACAAAACTGTCGCTGGCGAAGATGCCGCGGATGCGGATGGGAATCTTTGAAAGCGTGTAGGTGCCGGCGGCGGCGGCGATCCAGCCGGCGAGGATGCCGAGCACGAGAATGATGCCGCCTTGCAACATGAAGATGCCGCTGATGTCGCGGCGGGTGTAGCCCATCGAACGCAGGATCGCGATCTCGCGGGTCTTATCGACCACGATCATCACCAGCGTGTTGAACATGCCCAGGCCGGAGATGAGGATGATGGTCGAGATCGTCAGCGCCGAGGAGATGCGCAGCACGCGAAAGACTTGCAGCCAGGTTTTTTCGCGGTCCTGCCAGGCCATGGTCGAGTGGTTGACGATCTGGGTGATGTGTCGGGCCATGGCCGGCGCGGCGGCCGGATCGGTGAGGTTGATCTGCACGAAGGAGACGCCGATGGGTTGGTTGAGCAACGTGCGGATGGCGGGCAGGTGCAGGTAAACGCGTTCGCGGTCCACCTGGTCGATGCCGGTCTCGTAGAAGCCGGCGATGCGGTAGCGTTGCGGGTCGCCGATGTTTTTGAGCAGCACGGAATCGCCGACCGAGAGGCCGAGGCGTTGGGCGACGCGGATGCCGACGAGCAGGCCGTAGGGGTTGTCGGCGAATTCCTTCAGGCTGCCGTCGATGATCTGCGTCTCCAGGTCGGAGACGTTGACGTAGCTGGTGAGGTCGATGCCGTAGGGCTTGCAGTCGTATTCGCGAAAATTGGCGATGAGCACGGCGTTGCCGCGAATGACCGGCGAGGTCGCGGCGACGCCGGGGATGTCGGCCAGGGCGGCCTCGATCTTGTTGGGCAGCTGCACGCCGGGGATGTATTTCACGCTGCCGCCGACGCCGATGGCGAAGTTGCTCTCCGGATCGGCGTCGAGCGCGCGCATGGTGGATTGCAGGCGGTCTTCGATGCGGACCATGCCGTTCACGCCGAGAATGGTCTTGATAAAGTAGCCCTCGAAGCCGGCGGTCTGCGCCTGGGTGATGATGAAAAAAGCCACGCCAAACATGATGCCGGCAAGGCTCATGAGCATGGAGCGTTTGCGGTCGGCGAGGAAGCGAAGGGCGATCTGCAGGGCGGGTGGCATCGGGCGTTTAATCCGTGTTCGGGACGCTGACGCTCTGGCCGTCGCGCAGGCTTTCGACGTTGGACACAGCGACGGTCTGGCCCTCGCTGAGGCCGTCGATGATCTCGATGACGTTGAGTCCGCGGAAACCGGCTTGCACGGGCACGCGCCGGACTTTGCCGCCTTCGACGAGGAAGACCGCACCGTTGTAAACGGCGGCGCGGGGGATGACCAAGCTGTTCTCGCGGCGGTTGCGGATGATGCTGGCCTCGCCGCTCAGGCCGGGGATCAGGCGCTCGGGGGCGATGTCAACCTGGAGGTAAGCGCGATACTGTTGGTTGGTGGTGTCGGGATTGGGCAGCACTTTTTCGATCTTGGCCGGGTAGAGTTCGCTGCCGTAGGCAAGGAAGCGCACGGAGGCTTCGAGGTCGGCCTTGATGCCGGAGAAATCCTCTTCGTTGATGCGGGCTTCGACGAGCAGTGACTCGCTGTAGAACTCGACGAGCTTGGAACCTTCGGAAACCAGCTCACCCGGATGGAAGAAGATTTCCGAGACGGTGCCGTCGGTCGGAGCCTTGATGATGCACTGGGAGATTTTGAGTTTTTGCTGCTCGATCTGGAACTCGATGGAGAGGCGCTCGCGTTGGCGGGCGAGGACGTTTTTTTCCTGCTGCTCGGTCAGGATGGTGAACTCCTCGCGGCGGCGCTTGATCTCAAGCTCGGGGTAGCTGCCTTCCTTGTAGAGGCGCTCGAAGTTGGCGAGGTCTTCCTTTTTGCGGTCGAGCTCGACCTTTTCCTCGAAGGTGAGGGCCTGTTGTTCGTCGAGGTTGACGAGGAGTTTTTGCAGGCGGTCGAGTTCGAGGCGGTAGTTGACCGGATCGATCTCGAAGAGGATGTCGTCCTTGCTGACTTGGTTGCCCGGGCTGAGGTTGGATTTGACGACCTGACCGGCGACCTCGCTGGTGAGCGTGATCTGGAATTCGGGGCGGACGTTGACGATGGCCGGGACGGCGTCCACCGCCATTTGCCGGCTGACGGTGGCCACGGTGATGTCGTCGCTGCTCCCGCGCAGGATGTAGAAGGCGATGCCGGCGAGGACGAGAAGTGGGAGCAGATAACGAAGCAGACGCATGGTGGATTTTCGGGAACGTTCAGAGAGGATCAGTTGAGCGGGGTGACGAGGTCGAGGTAGTCGGTGATGCCCATGAGCAGGGCGGCGCGGATGTTGAGCAGCTCGAGTTCTTCGTCCTGCAGGGCGAGTTCGCGTTCCTTGTATTCGGCGGCGGCGAGTCGGCCGGCGTCGAGGTCGCGCTTGTTGCTGGCGAGGCTGTCGCGGCTGAGGGCGATGCGCTGGGTGGAGAGTTCGAGGCGGCGGGCCTGGAAGGCGAGGTTAGTGAGCGTGTCACCGGCCTGGGAGGCGAGTTCGTCCTGGAAAGCGGCGAGGTCGTTTTCGAGGCGGCGTTGGCGGAGGCGGGACTCGAGCTTGCGGTTACGGGTTTCGAAGCCGTCAAAGATGTTCCAACTGACGTCGATGCCCGCGAAATAGTTGAGCGTGTTGACGTTGTTTTGGGTGGAGGTGTTGCTCTGGCCTTGGCCGGCGCTGGCGGCGAAGTTGAAGAGCGGGCGCTGGGCGGCGGTGATGCGGATGCGCTCGGCCTTTTCGCGTTCGACGAGGTTGAGGCGGTGGAGGATCTCGGGATTTTGCGCGAGGTTGGACGGGGTGCCGCCGGTGCGCACGGAGTCGATCCAGGCGAGCAGGGCCTTGGTGTCGGGCTGGGGCAGCGGGGCGTCGAGGGCGAGCGGGGCTTCCCAGCCGAGCTTGCGGCGGTAGTTGGCGAGGATGCGGGCCTGGTCGGCTTCCAGTTGCTCGATGTCCATGAGCGCCTCGCTGAGGTTGAGCTCGGTGCGGCCGGCTTCCATGGAGCTGACGGTGCCGGAGGAGGCGTTGCTACGGAGCACGGCGGCGCGCTCCTCGTTGACCTGACGGCGAAGTTGGGCGTTGCGCAGGGCGGTCTGGTTGACGAGCAGCGACAGGTAGTCGGCACGGATATCGCGTTCGATGCGACGCAATGCGAGTTCGGCGATGATGCCTTCGTTGCGGTAGTCGAGGCGGGCCTGGCGGATCCGGGCCTCGATCGCGCCCCAATGGTAGAGCGGGCGGCGCAGGGTGGCGTTGAAGTTCAGCCCAAAGGTATCCTCGTCGGGCTGGTTGTTGTTATAGGTCGTGTAGCGGTAGCCGAGGCTGCCGCCGAGATCGAGCCGTGGGTAATAGGCGGCGCGGGCTTGGTTGAGCCGCGCGGTGGATTCCTCCTGTTGGATACCTTGGGAAATGAGCTCTGGGGCGCGCTCGGGCACGGTTTCCAAGATGCGCGCGAGCTCGGGGAGGGACGCCTCGGGGTAGGCGGGGGCGGCAATAATTTCAGGAGCCGGCAGTGCGCAGGCAAGGAGGAGGGAGGCGAGGGGGCGGATGTTCATCGGGCGCTTGGTCGTAGAGCTGTGAGCGAAATCAGATTCAGGGTTGCAGGGAAGCATGAACGGCGAGTGCGTGGCATGCTATGGCCGGTTGGCATCTGTCGGTGTTTGCTGGATGGACGGGGAATCGGGCGAGAGGTTCTGTTTGTCGCGTCGGCGGTAGTCGCCCCGGCTGAAATATTTTTCCAGCCACACATACATGCAGATGAAAAAATAGCGGCTGCCCATTTCCTGGATCTTGAGCTTGGCTTCGCTGTATTTCCGATTTTGCCACGAGATAGGTGTGACGGTCCAGGAGTAGCCGCGGACAATGGCTTTGAGCGGAAGTTCAACGGTGAGATTAAAATGCTGGGCGAGGAAGGGACGGCACCCATCGAGCACGGTGCGGCGGTAGGCCTTGAAGGCATTCGTGGTGTCGTTAAGCGGGATGTTGAAGCCGACTTTGACCAGAAAGTTGGCGAGGCGGTTCACGGCTAGTTTGATGCGTGGGTAGTCGATGATTTGACCGCCTTTGACAAAGCGACTGCCGAAGGCGCATTCGTAGCCTTCGTCGTTGAGCAGACGCCAGTATTTGGCTGCATCTTTGGGCGAGTCCGAAGCGTCGGCCATCATGATGACGACTGCGTCGCCCTCACTGTGATCAATGCCGTGAATGATGGCGCGGCCAAAGCCGTTGAACCCGGAATTCCGGCTGGGGGCGAGTGTGGGGATCTCGCCGCTGGAACGCAGCAGTTGGAGGACCTCCCAGGTGCGGTCGGTGCTGCCGTCGTCAACCACCACGATTTCGTGGGGGATATTTAGAGCGCTGAAGGTGCCGTGTATGTCGCGCAGCGTGGATGGCAGGGATTCCTCTTCGTTGCGGGCGGGAATGATGACCGAGAGCAGTTTCAGGGTGCCGGGAGGATGAATCATGGCGAGCTGCGGATTTGGATTCAGAGGGGGGCGGAGATATCCAGCCAAGCGGGATGGGCGGTGGCGTGGTCAGCGATTTCTTCGAGAATGGCGGGAGTAGGGGTGGCGGGTTGCCAGTTCCACACCGAGGCGGCTTTGTTGCAGTCGAGCACCATCCATGGAATGTCGAACCGGCGTGGCTCGGGGCGGCTGCCGACGGGGTGGGGGCCGAAGCGTTCATCGCACCACGCGGTGAGCTGGCGTAGCGACATGGCGGAGGCGCCGCCGCCGGCGCAGTTGAGGATGCGGTCACTCACTGGTCGGCTGTTGGGGTGATCGAGCTGGGCAAGGACCAACGGAGCGAGGTCGCGAGGGTGCAGGCAGTCGCGGACTTGATGGCCCAGACCATCGAAGCCGATGTAGGCGAGCGGACGGCGGCGCAGATGGCTGTTGATCCAGTAGGCAAAGATTCCTTGGTCCGGACGTCCGAATTGACCGGCACCGGCGAGCACGCCGCAGCGGTTGATGAAGACGCGAAAGTCAAACGATTCACCGTAGTCGAGCGCGAGCGCTTCGCTCGAGAGCTTGGTGGCTCCATAAAGCGAGACGGGGGCGGTGGTGCTGAAATTTTCCGCGACGCCGGCGCGGGTCAGGCCGGGGGGCAGGGGGTCTTGGTCAAGCGCGGGACGGAAGGCACCTTGGTGAACTTCAACCGGCAAGCCGGCCAATGGTTCGATGCCATAGACGCGGCTGGTGCTCAGCAGGACGAAGGCGGCGTGGTGGCGCTTGCAAAACTCCAGCAGATTTACCGTGCCCAGGAGGTTGTGCTCGACGAGTTGTCGGGAGCTGGTAATTCCGTCCACGCCGGCGAGCACGCTGGGGTTGGCGGCCGCGTCGATGACGGCATCGACCGCAGGCAGAGTTTCGAGGTCGCTGGCGGCGCGGATGTCGCCGTGAAGGAGTTTCACCCCGAGCGCCTTGAGTTCGTCGCGATTGGTTTCGCTGCCGGGGCGGATGAAGTTGTCGAGGCCGACGATTTCAAGTCCGGGGCGCGTGGCGAGCAGTGCGCGGGTGAGGGTGGAGCCGACGAAGCCGCAGATGCCGGTGATGAGGATTTTCATGGTCTTAAGCGCCCGAGCCGCGGTTGCGCCAGGCTTCGACGATCTGACGAATGGTATCTTCGAGCGATTGGGTGATGTCCCAAGTGGGATAATGAGCGCGCATCTTGCTCAGGTCGGAATAATAGCAGATGTGGTCACCGGCGCGGTTTTGATCGAGATAGGTGAATACCTGCGGTTTGCCTGAAAACTTTTCGACGTGCTTGAACGCCTCGAGAATGGACGTGCTGTTGGCCTTGCCTCCCCCCAGATTGTAAACTTCGCCGGCGCGAGGGGCGGCGACAAAGGCGGCCATGAAGCGCGCGACATCGAGTGAGTGAATGTTGTCGCGGACCTGTTTTCCTTTGTATCCAAAAACCTTATACTCGCGGCCCTCAAGGTTGCATTTGACGAGGTAGGAGAGAAATCCGTGGAGTTCGACGCCGGAGTGGTTGGGTCCGGTGAGGCAGCCGCCGCGCAGGGCGCAGGTGGGCAGGCCGAAGTAGCGGCCGTATTCCTGAACCATGACGTCGGCGGCGACTTTTGAAGCGCCGAATAGCGAGTGCTTGGACTGGTCGATGGTGAAGGTTTCGGGAATGCCGTCTGCGTAGGCGTTGTCGGCATAGTCCCAGCGGGTTTCGAGTTCGCGCAGGGCGATGGAGTTGGGTGCGTCGCCGTAAACCTTATTGGTGCTCATATGCACGAACGGTGATTCCGGGCAGGCCTGGCGGGCGGCTTCGAGAAGGTTCAGGGTGCCGACGGCGTTGGTGTCGAAGTCGTCGAACGGGATGGCGGCGGCGCGATCATGAGAGGGTTGCGCGGCCGTGTGGACGATGGCGTCAGGCTTGACGGTTTTGACCAGAGCGAAGACGCCGGCGCGGTCGCGGATGTCCACTTCGTGATGCACGAAGCCCGGGAGTTCGGCGGCGAGGCGCTGCTGGTTCCAGCGGGTGTCGCCTTGGGGACCGAAGAACACGGCGCGTTGATTGTTATCCATTCCGTGAATGGCATAGCCGAGTTCACGAGAGAAATAGGTGCAGACTTCTGATCCGATTAGGCCGGAGGAGCCGGTGACGATTAGGGTCTTTTTCATTCTAATAAATGCACAGGTAGGAAATAATAAAAAAGCGTTTGATTTTTCATATGGAAAGATGGTTTCTGATTTGAGTATTTTTTACAACGGGCAGGTGGACCGCGTAAATATCAGGCTGCGAAGCAGAACCCAGTCGTAATCTCGGGTGAACGGCGGGGACTCGTCAAAATGCAGATAAACCTCTCCACTGAAGTTTTCGGGAAGCGAAGCTGAAAGACCAGCGCCCCGCGGATCACGGGCCTGCTCAGCGCTAATTCTTCGGTTGAAAAATGGTGGCGTATCCTGACTGACCGATATGCTTATGGTGAAGCCGTCGGATACCGCCTCATGGTGTCCAACAGGTTTTACGGCCAAATTTAGTAACACACGATTAAAAGACGAATCCCCCTTTATCTTGATGGAGGCCGGGGGCGGAATGTTTATAACGCTTAGCCCCTTGTAGGTTTCTGTGGTGACGGGGTGTTCGCCACTCACCACTTGGGGCAAAGTGGGAGGGAAAAGCATTTTGGTATTCTCAATGAAGCTGATTGATGGCTGTTTGTTGAGTCTTTTTGAGGCATAAAATAGCAAGTCTCCCGCTTGTAGGAGCGGGGTAGAATCAAAGTCGCCGATTTCCAGTAATCGTCTCTGTAGTCTGGGCTCGTAGGGTTGACTGGCGTCAATAATCAAAAGGCTAAAAAAAACGTTCGGGGTGAGGTTGGATTGTGCTGATTGAAGTTCGCCCACGGGGTCGGGGCCAAATGTCAGTGCTTTTCTGTGGGCGTAATAGGGGAGTGCCGCGTTATAGTGGCGTCCTAGTATGGCAATCGGCATCCCGGGCGGTGTAATTTTTTCGATCACGTTTGCGAGGTTCAAATCCTCGTGCGGCACACGAACTTGCGCGGAGAGGTAACCTCCGCGGCTATATATCGCCGCCGATACAGTTATCGGGAGCAAGACAAGTGCTCCTACCGCCCAAGCTGGGGCCCGCCAGCGCTCGACCAGTGAAGCATAGATAGTCCCCAGCAGCATCAGGAAGAAATATCCAGTGCCATAAATATAGTAATCATGCACTTGGTAGAGATTTGAAAAAACTAAAAATCCCGAGCTGCCGGCTGCTATTAAACAGAATAGAACTAGTGGGCGGGATGGTCGAGCTATGATAAAAGCCAATAGAGCCGCGCCCCATACCCAACCAGTCGCTGTTACCAGTTCTCTGAGCTCCCAGGATATTGTCGTCCAGAATCTTCCCGAAAATCGAAGATTTAGATCACCGAAATTCCAATGAGAAAGCCGTTCTGAAGTCAGAAAAACCGTGTTTGGATTGGCTGACTTCAAGGTATCACTCCAAGAGATCCAAATTTTTGCCATTAGGACGGGAATGCTGATGATTGCGCCAAGTCCGATGGTCGTCATCGTGTCCATGCTCTTGGTCCAAAAGGCTCTTATCTTCGGTAAAAAGCTGCACAACGTCAAGAGGACGAGAAACCCCATGGAGGGTGCAAAACTGGTCACTTTGGTTACTGCAGCGAGACAGCCCGTTCCAATCGCGATGCACAAAACCAAGCTGGATCGTCTCTGTATGTATTCAAGTGCAAATACCATATATGAGGCAGATAGAAATAGTGCGATGGATTCGATCATCATCGTGCGCGACCAGAAAATATAAACCGGACTCACCAGTATTAGGCACGATGTCGTGGTTGCCGCCAGTGTGGACATACCGAGCATGCGAACCAATCTGTATATGAGTGGCAAACTGAGGTAAAAAAAGAGCAAACTCACGGCGCGCCCGGATTGGTCGAGAGGGATTCCTGCCAGTCCGGATAGTCCGGCGACCACCGCCTGATATGTCGGGAACTCCATTGGGCCGGACCATGGCGGTCCGAACAGTGGAGTCTCGTATGCGATAATCGGGCCGCCTTGAGCTATCCAGTAGGCGGAAATCGCGGTTTGGGTCTGGCGTTGCGCATGATGTCCCAGGACAGGTTCGTTCCAGCCCTGGAGCGAAAAGTATAGATGAATGGCGGCCGCTATTAGAATAGTCAGTAGAGTGACGATGCGCATTGGGCGATTCATCTCTGATTTGTGAGGTGGACTCATTTCTTTTTGGCGTCGATACGCGCGTTTTTTGCCCCTCTGTAGTGGCCCCACTGCGCGGCAATATTTCTTAAAAAAATAGCAGGCAGTTTGAGCACGGAGCGGGAATAACCTGATTGTTCGAGATGAAAACGGTATTCATTTCCCGTAATGTAATTTGTTGTGCGAAAAACTGACCAACTGCTTTTTTTTAGAATATAGCCAAAGTGGGCGGCGAAAAATTCACCTTCCTCGCAGCCCCGTATGTATGATTCCCGGATGCCAAATTCGTGAGAATGAAAGACCACGGCGTCATCCACATAGAGTTTGGTAAATCCTAAACGAATGATTTTGTCAGCCCATATCTGGTCTTCGCCGAACGGCACGTCGTCGTAAGGATGAGCCAGCCACACTGAGCGTCGCATACAGGAGTTGTTGTCTGAATAGTAATGAAGGCGTTGCCGGTATCCGGTGTCAGTTTCATAACGTTCGATAGATTCCATCCTGTAGGCAACAGTCCCAGGCCCGAAGCTGTTGAAATGTAGATCAAGCTGTTGCTTGGTGTAGGGAGAATGGCCAGGGTGGGCTATATGTCGGCCAAATGCGCCTGCGGCTTCGGGATGCCGATCCATGGCATTGACCAAATTTGCCAGCCAGTAGCGGTTTGCAGGTATGGCGTCCTGGGTCAGATAACAAAGTAATTCGCCCTTGGCTTGGCTGGCCCCGAAGTTGCGGGTTTTCCCGTGACCAAACTGTTTTTTGTCGATCACGAACATGCGGATACGCGGGTCGCCACCGGATTTTTTGGCTAGGTATTCATGACTGCCATCAGTTGAAGATGAATCAATGGCGATGATCTCGAATTCGAAGTCAACATCCTGGGATAGGCATTGATCAATACATCGGGGAAGGAGGTCACCACCATTGTAGCAGGGAATGATGATGGAGGCCTTCATGAAGACTTAATCAGTGATCGGATACCGTCGATTAATGCTACGCGAGGGGCCCAGTCGAGCCGTTGTCGCGCCTTGTCTATGTCTAGCACAATACGGGAAACATCACATTGTCGCGCCGCTATTTTTTTGACGCTTACACGGTGGTCGGGGCAGACGGTGGAAAACAGATCCAACATTTCCATCACGGTTCTGCCTTGGCCGCTTCCCACGTTAAAAATGCCCTCGGCACCCTTTTGGATGGCGATTGAGACAAAAGAGCCGAAGTCGTCGATGTGGATGTAGTCACGCACGGCGTCCCCATTTCCCCAAAGTGTGAAGGCTTCTCCTGTGTGGCGGCAGTGGACCAATCTGGCGATCAGGCCCTGACCCTTCTGCGCGGTTTGCAAAGGACCGTAAGGATTCGAAAGCCGGGCGATAACAAGTTTTTTGTGATAGGTGCGGGACAGTTCGGCAGCCTCGATTTCCAAGGCGAGTTTGTATTTTCCGTAGATACTAATCGGTGCGCAGGGTTCGGTTTCTGGCACGGGCACGCGTGACGTGTTGCCGTAAACGGTGCCACCCGATGAGACGTAAATCACGCCGATACCTGTTCGCTGGATGCATTGTTGGAGTAAAATCGCCTCTTGCGATGCGGAGTGCAGCTGTTCCGCAGTGACGTTGTCGGAGGGAAGCATTGAACCCGTGCAAAAGAGCAACCAATCGAGTTCTCCCAAATGGCGTTCTGTGTCGGACAGGCTCAAGAGCCGACAGGCCGAAGCGCTTTCACTGATTTCAGGAGATAGTGGTCGTCTGGAAAATGCCACCGCTGGACTGCCGGCTTTCGCAAAGTGGGCAAGCAGGCTGCGCCCTATGAAACCGGAGGCTCCAATGACGCCAATCTTCATTGCACCCCTTCCTTCCGGATGAATTCCAGCATGGTGCGCGCACCGGCCAGCCAGTCGGTAGGCTCGACGATTTTGATTCCTTCGAGCGAAAGCGCATGCCGCCGTTCCGGCTTGTTGATGACCTGGGAGAGCAGTTCACCGAGTTCATCCGGAGTATTGGGTGCGACCCCTCCATAGCCGGCGGGGAACAGCCACTCATTATTGGGGCCCTGATTGGTTATGACCGGGCAGCCGCAAGCCATCAGTTCATAAGGAAGCAGTGAGGCGTTTGTGGCCGAAAGCACGAGGGCGCAGTTTATCTTTCCATAGAGATGGGCCAGTTCACTGAGCGAAAGCACCCCTAGGTTGGTGAATGGAAACGGCGCGCAATCCTGAGGTAGATTGCTGCCGGCGAAGGCAATCCGTAGTGGACGTCCCGAAACCTCAATAGCTCTGCTGATAGCAGCCACTCCCAGGTCGAACATGCGACGCTCCGTAAACGGTCGTGCATAAAAGAAGATGTCGTGCTCAAATGTCTCGGGCTGAACCGTTGGCGGATGATAGAGATGGCGGTCGTAGGAGAAGCCGTAGCACACCGCGTTGGCCGCGTAATCACGTTGCAGGATGTCCCTGAGCCAATTGCCGGCGGTGATGGTGCCGAAGCCGAAGCGATAGGTGTTCGCAGCCAGCAGCGAGTTGCTCCCCGCCGGGTAGAAGAGCGGTTCAAAATCCTGCACAAAGTAAAATTTGCGAACGCTTTCGGGCTGTTCCTTCACGAAGTAGGCCGTTTGCCAGCAAGTAGCTACCATTGCCTCGGTGCGGGGCAAAGAGTCAGTTTGCAGATAAATTTTAGCCTTTGTGGGAAAAAAATATTTCCGGGCGCTGCTTTCAGCCTCTTCCCGACTTTTCTTTGAATGATTACCAATGATCAGAACCTGCTGGGTTGGCGCGCCCAGATCCTCCAGATTTTTGATCATTCGAAAGATATTCAGATGTCCGCCGCCCCCTTCATTGAAATCCGGAATCACCCAGGTGATCGCGCAGAGTTCCTCGGAATACGTGAGTTTTACTCCACGGCATGATTGCCAAAGGCTGTCTAGGCCCGACTGAAACGTGTCAGACGTCCTCGTGGATTTTGCGGCTGCGGAGGTCGTGGACTTATCCGTCACCCAAATCAGGCGCCATCCGATGGTTCGCCAGTGGTTATTGGCTTCCAGCGCCTGCACTCGTATGAACTTCGCGCCGGTGCCGGTTCGAAAGGTGGCGCGAAATCCTGCCATGATTTCTTGTTCACTGCCCGCGTTGCCATCTTTGCCCGCAGCGGGGCTAGCCACTCGGGTGCAGGGAATGATTCGACCACCGATGCGCAGACGCATCGCGCGGGCTGGCTTACCTGCATCGTCTGCATACCGTCCGGCAAAAATTTGAGTGGGTCCGGTTTGCGAGAAATTGCCAGGAGTCGGAGGATCTAGACGAAAACTTCGGGGCATCAGTATTAGCGGGACAACATGCGCCCGATGGCGCGAAATGGAGTGGTGATTCGCCACGAAAAGGATTTTCGCATGCGGGAGATTTTTTTAGCGTGTTGGCCAAGTTCATCCCCCAAGCGGCGGATTTGGTCCTCATGCCGAGTGAGTCGCTCATCAAGAGCCTCGATGTGTTTTTTCGAATTTTCCGAGGCGAGTTCTCCCATGTGCTTGTCGAGCCAACGCTGTCCTTGTCCTTCAAAAAAAACGCGGATGTTTTCTTGTTCGGACGGGGTGGCCTCCAGTAGGCCCAACAGCGCGGCGGGAGGGGTTGATCCAACTGCCAGCACGCCGAGACCATGGCTGTGCTTGAATTCAAAACTTGGATACTTAGCTGAGAGTTCGGACCACAGCTTCCAAACGCCGAAATCATCCTGATGAACGTTGGTGTCGTGGAACAGCACGACTCCCTGCGGACTCATTTTGGGCAGCCATGTCTGGAAGTCGTGGCTGACCGCCTCGTAGGTATGCAGTCCATCTACATGCAGCAGGTCGATGCTGCCGTCGGGAAACCGATTCAAGGCATCGTCAAACGTGCTGCGTATCAGGGTGGCGAAATGTCCGTAGCGGGGCTCCACATAGGAACGCACTGTGTCGAGGACCTCGTCGCCATACACGCCGGCCTGTTCATCTCCGCGCCATGTATCCACTGCGTGGCAGCGTGTGGAGGTTTGCAAGACCTCGACCGCCTGGCAAAATGCGCAGAAGGAGTTGCCGTAGTGAGTTCCCAACTCCACCAGAACGCTCGGCTTGCAAAGATCGATCACGGCAAAGGCAAAAGGAAGGTGCCCCGACCAGCCGATGACTGGTGAGCGATATTGCGGAGCCATCAGGCATACCGGATGTAAAATCGGATTAAACGGGAGCATGGATGATTCGCTCATTCGTGGTGGGATTTTGCATGTTCGATGAAATCTTCGATTCTGTCTGAACATAGCAGTGGTATGGCCGACTTGATTTTATCATCCGGCCACAGCCACCAGCGGATATCCAATAGAGCCTCTATGATGTGTGGTTCGAAACGTGCACGGATAATTTTGGCGGGGTTGCCACCGACAATGTGGTAGGGAGGCACGTCCTTGGTAACCACGGCTGCGGCGGCGACCACCGCGCCGTCTCCGATGGTGACTCCCGAAAGTATGGTGGCGCGATAGCCTATCCATACATCGTTACCGATGGTGGTCGGCCCCTTGCTCGCCGGGTGACCGTCCTGATTAGCCAGCGGCTCGTCGTGCAGAACCCGCAAGGGATAGGTCGTGACCCAGTCGATGCGATGCTCTCCTCCGCCCATGATGGAGACTTCGCCGGCGAAAGAGCAGTAGCTGCCGATATTGATGCGCTCTTGATCACCCCAAAGCCACATGGCCGGGTTACCGTAGGTGTGGACACCGACAGTGATGCGTGAATCAGGACTGAGCAGGGGGGCGATCATTTTCAGCCGATGGTGCGGAGAGTGACGTCATTGAAGCGAATGCCGACCAAACCATAACGCAGGCGGGTGGAGGCCACCCGGATCCTCACGGCATCGTGCAACCAATGGTGCTGCGTATGCACCTCCGGATCTCCCTCAGCAAAAGATACGGTCATGGAATATTCTCCGTTGGGTAGCATCGGAAGTTGAAAGTTGAACCGTGCCTCCGCTCTTTGTCCGGCCTGCATGGTGACGGGCGGAGACACATAAGTGTAGGTGTGCTCTCCAAAGAGATTTTGACCGAGGCGGTCTTTCACGAACCACCCCAATATCGGACTGGTTACAGGTCGATTTGCTCGCGCCTTGATGACAAGGATGACGGTTTCTCCCCCTTGCACGGTAAGAAATGGCCTCTGGTTTGTGTCGAGCAACTGCACAGACTCGATCTCGGCATGCCCCGTTTTCCAGCCTTCAGAGTGGGCGATCTCGTCAAAAATACTTATCCGAGTGTCCGGATCGGCGGAGTTTACCGTGTTGGCTGTCTGCTCGTTAACCGTCGGAGTATCGGGGGTGATTGACGATACCTGAACATCACCCTCGTAGGTTTTGGTCAACGAGTCTTGCAAATAAGCCTCGGTCACCTTTTTGGGTTCTCCGGTGGCGCGAAGTTTGCCTTGGTTTATCCAAATCGCCGACTGGCAGAGATTGATGATCGCTCCAGTGTCATGGCTGACAAAAATGATGGTGCCTTTTTCGAGAAAACGCCTGAGGAAACGCATGCATTTTTGCGTGAAGGCGATGTCGCCAACGGCAAGTGCCTCGTCGATGACCAGTATGTCCGCGTCAACCTGGGTCATGATGGCAAACGCCAGCCGGACATACATGCCGCTGGAGTAGGTTTTAACCGGCTGCTCGATGAAATCTCCGATATCGGCAAAATGCGCGATGGCGTCAAAGCGTTCATCAATCTGTTCTCGGGTCAGCCCCAGAACACTGGCGTTGAGATAAACGTTTTCCCGGCCAGTAAATTCGGGATTGAAACCGCTGCCCAGCTCAAGCAGCGCGGCTACGCGTCCGGTGACTTTTACACTGCCCGAGGTGGGGGTCAGTGTTCCGCAGATGATCTGCAGCAGAGTGGATTTACCCGAGCCATTGCGTCCAATGATGCCAACGGTCTCGCCCCGGCGAACTTCAAACGAGAGATCAGTCAGCGCGTTGAAGTCGTGGTAATAGGGGCTGCTGTGCTCATTGCTGATTCGACGTCGCAAGCCGGCGGGTTGCAGCGGCCGGGGAATGATTCCGCCCAGAACGCGAAGCAGCGGGTATTTGAGCCGGTCGGCAGGATTGCTCCATATTCTGTAGGACTTGGTGATGTGGGACACCGAGATCACCACCTCCGGAATTTTAGAGGTGGGGGCTTCTTGAGCGGCGTTGCCTGTTGGTGGTAAATTCATCTCGGACACAGGGCGCTTAAATTACATCTGCGAAGGTTGGGCGCAGTTTTTTGAAAATGATGTGGCCGAGGTAGAGCGTGATCAGCGCAGTTATCCAAGTGTAGATTAAACCGCTGAAAACCGGAGGTTCTTTCCATAGTGTCACCCGTCGCACGTTTTCCATGATATGTAGCAGTGGGTTGAAGCGCAGGATCACCCAAGCCAGCTGGCTTTTGGCTTTCATCATGTCGGTCGAATAAAACACACCACTGGAATAAAGCATGATGAGGGTGCCCACCCCCACGATTTGACTGATATCCCGCAGAAAAACTCCAAGCGCGGAGAACAGCCAAGCCACACCGATGGCGAGGATTACGAGGGGCAGTAGGACTACGGGAACCCAGAGGAAGTGGATGCTGAATCCCGGACCAAACAGCACGAATCCCACCAAGAACAGCAAGCAGCTCAGTCCCGTGCGATAGGTGATGCTTCCAATTGCCGAAAGCGGCAGCAACTGGAGTGGGAACACCACTTTTTTAACGAAATTGGGCTGCGACACCACAAGTCCAGGCGACACTGAAATCGCCTCGGCCATAAAACGGTAGAGTGTCAGACAAAGAAACACCCCGAGCGCGTAAACTTGTTTTGGCTCAGGTGGAGATTGGCGGTAATGTCCGCCGAAAATGACCCCAAAAACCGTGGCATATACGGCGAACTCAAGCAGTGGAGTAAGCAATAACCACACAACGCCAAGGTAACTCCCTTTATGTCGAGCCGCGATGTCCCGTCGCGTAAGTTGCAACCAAAGCTGATAGTATTTACTCATTGCGGTGCCTCAAGAAATCCCGCGCAGATAAGCGGCGTAGTTTGACTTCCCGAGGCGTTCGATTTGCGCGGCGAGGGTGTCGATTGTGAGCCAGCCTTGGCGATAGGCGATTTCCTCGAGGCAGGCGATTTTGAGACCTTGGCGGGACTCGATGACGTGGACGAATTGGGCGGCGTCGAGCAGGCTGTCGTGGGTGCCGGTGTCGAGCCAGGCGGTGCCGCGGCCGAGCAGCTCGACGCGCAGATCTCCGCGCACGAGGTAGAGGCGGTTGAGGTCGGTGATCTCCAATTCGCCGCGGGCGGAGGGTTTCAGTGCGCGGGCCAGCGCGACGACGTCTTGGTCGTAAAAGTAGAGGCCGGGGACGGCGTAATTGGATTTTGGTGACGCGGGTTTTTCCTCCAGCGAGAGCACGCGGCCGTCGGGGGCGAACTCGACCACGCCGTAGGCTTTGGGGTCGGCGACGTGGTAGCCGAAAATCGTCGCGCCGGTGGTTTGGGCGGTCGCGGTCTTGAGCGATCTGGCCAGCTCGTGACCGTAGAAGAGGTTGTCGCCAAGCACGAGGGCCACCGGCTCGGTGCCGGTCAGAAAGCCGGCGTCGGCGGCGATGGTGAAGGCTTGGGCGAGGCCGTCGGGCGAAGGTTGTTCGGCGTAGCTGAAGGTGACGCCGAATTGCGAGCCGTCACCGAGCAGGCGCTGGAAGAGCGGCAGGTCGGTGGGTGTGGAGATGATCAGGATTTCGCGGATGCCGGCGAGCATGAGGATCGACAGCGGGTAGTAGATCATGGGTTTGTCGTAAACCGGCATGAGCTGCTTGGAGACCGCGATGGTCAGCGGGTAGAGCCGGGTTCCCGAGCCGCCGGCGAGGACGATGCCTTTGCGTGAGGTGGTGCTCATGAGGTTTTATGCTTGGGTGCCGAGGCGTTGGAGTTTGTAGGAGCCGTTGAGGATGGCCGATGTCCAGGACTCGTTGTCGAGATACCACTGGACGGTTTGGCGGAAGCCGGAGGTGTGGTCCTGCTTCGGGGTCCAGCCGAGTTCGGTTTTGATTTTGGTGGCGTCGATGGCGTAGCGCAGGTCGTGGCCGGGGCGGTCGGTGACGAAGGTGATCTGGTCGGCGTAGGGTTTGCCGTCGGGGCGCGGGCGGAGCTCATCGAGCAGGGCGCAGAGCAGGCGGACGAGGTCGATGTTCCGGCGCTCGTTGTTGCCGCCGATGTTGTAGGTCTGGCCGATGCGGCCGGTGGCGATCACGGTGTGCAGGGCCTCGGCGTGGTCGCCGACGTAGAGCCAGTCGCGGATGTTTTCGCCTTTGCCGTAAACGGGGATGGGGTCGCCGCGCAGGGCCTTCAGGATGACGACGGGGATCAATTTCTCGGGGAATTGATACGGGCCGTAGTTGTTGGAGCAGTTGGTGACGAGAATGGGCAATCCGTAGGTGTCGGCCCAGGCGCGGGCGAGGTGGTCGCTGGCGGCTTTGCTGGCGGAGTAGGGGGAGTGCGGGTCGTAGGGCGTCTCTTCGGAGAAGAGTCCGGTGGTGCCGAGGCTGCCGTAAACCTCGTCGGTGGAGATGTGCAGGAAGCGGAAGCGTTGGCGGGCTTCGCCGGTGAGGGTTTCGAAGTGGGCGCGGGCGGCTTGGAGCAGCGTGAAGGTGCCGGTGATGTTGGTCTGAATGAAGGCGCCGGGGCCGTCGATGGAGCGGTCAACGTGGCTCTCGGCGGCGAGGTGCATGACCCAGTCGGGTGCGAACTCGGCGAAGTGTTTCTGCATCGCGGCGGCATCGCAGATGTCTGCCTGGGCGAAGCGGTGGCGCGGGTTGCCGTCGAGGTCGGCGAGCGAGTGGCGGTTGCCGGCGTAGGTGAGCGCGTCGATGTTGAGCACGTCGTGGCCGTGCTCGTTGACGAGCAGGCGGACGAGGTTGGAGCCGATGAAGCCGGCACCGCCGGTGACCAAAATTTTCATGAAAATTTTGAGGGATAAGGGAGTGAGTGAAGGGGAGTGAGGGCTTCCGGGTTTATGCGGGTTGCCAGTGGGCGAGGGCGCTGCAAACGGCGTCGCGGACGGGGGTCATGGTGATGCCGGCGGCGGCGAGCTTGGCGGATGACATCACACAGTTGCTGCGCGGGGTCTTGGCGGCTTTTTGCATGAAGTCGGCTTCGTCGGTGAAGAATTCGTAGTCTTTTTTGCAGACGCCGCTCTCAAGGATGAGGTCAACGACTTCGCGGGTGGTGACGTGGCCGGGGTTGGTGACGTTGTAGGTGCCATAGGGGATGTGTTTTTCCCAGCAGGCGAAGGTGGCGGCGACGAATTCCTGCAGCTGCGAGATGGAGTTCTCGGCTTCGAGCAGGCGTTGGTAGCGCATGAGCTTGGTGAGGTAGTTGCGCGGGCTCTCGCGGTGATCGAAGGGGATGCGTAGTCGCCAGATGAATACGTCGGGCGCGCCGGCGAGGATCTCTTCGCCGAGGGCCTTGGTGCCGGAGTAGAAGGAGCAGTTGTTTTGGCGGAAGGTGAAGTTGGGCGCGTCGTCTTCGGTGAAGCCAGTGCCGTCGGCGCGTTTGCCGGTGAAGATGCAGCCGGAGGAGACGTGGCCCCAGGGGGTGCCGGCGGCTTCGCAGGCTTCGGCGATGCGGCCGGGGAGGATGGCGTTGCCGAAGAGGCAGTTGGTTTTGTCGAGTTCGCAGGCGTCGACGTTGGGCTTGCCGGTGTAGCCGGCGGCGTTGATGAGGAACTCCGGGCGGTCGGCCTTGAGCGCGGTGGTGAGCGTGGCGACGTCGGTGTAATCTAGGTCGGCGCGGCGCAGGTTTTTGAAGGGAATGCCTTTTTGCGTGAGCAGGACTTGATAGGCTTGGCCGACATAGCCGGAGCCGCCGAGGAGGTAGATCATGGTGGGTGAAGTGGGTCGGGTGGCGTCAGGCGAAGGCCTTGAGCAGTTTGATCACGGGGGAGGCTTTGCCGTGCCAGCGTTCGAGTTTTTGGAAGCGTTGGTTCAGGTGGGCGGGGCCGTTTTTGGCGACGGCGGCGGCGAGCGTCTGACGTTGGCGGCTGAGTTCTTCGAGCCTGGGAAGGATGCGGGCGTTGAGCAGTTGTTTCACCAGCACGCCGAGGTCGGTCTGGAGTTGGAAGTGCTCCTTGCGTGAACCGAGCACGTGGGCGGGGCGGAGCGCGCCGATCTCGACGAGGGTGCGAATGCCTTGGCCGGCTCCGCTGCGGCTGATGCCGAGTTGCTCGACCAAGTCGTCGGCGCTAAGCGGCTCCTCGGCGACAAAGAGCAGTCCATAAATCTCTCCGACCGAACGGGGGAAACCCAGTCCGGTGGCGATCTCCACCCAGTAGGTGATGATGTCGCGCTGGAGGTTTTTTGCAGGCATTGCAGTTCTTACAATTTTTTTTGCAAGGACTGTCAAGCGGGCAGTGGTTGATTCAGCGCAGGCGGGTCTGGATCAGCAGGGACTGAAGGGTCTTGGTGAAGTTGGCCTTGGTCGGGCGGGCCAACACGCCGCGCAGGTAGCTGGCGGCGGCGCGGCGGCGGTCGAGCGGCACGAGTTCGCGGGTGATGTAGTCGCCCCAGATGGTTTTGAGGCGTGTGAGGTTGGTGTGGTTGTGGGTCTTGCGGCCGGGCGAGGCGCCTTTGTGGTGAAGGATGATGCTCTCGTTGGCGGTGTAGTGACGGTAGCCGGCGCGTTTCATCTTGAGGCAAAGGTCGATGTCCTCGCAGCCGTTGACGTAGGCCTCGTCGAAGCCGCCGACGGCCTCGAAGGTTTCCCGACTGCACAGGCAGCAGGCGGCGGTGACGGCGTTCCACTCGCTGAAGCGTGGCAGGTCGGCCGGGAGCCGTCGGCGATGCTGGCCGTAGTGCAGGGGCGTCAGCCAGGGCGGGAAGACAACTCCTAGGTGGTCGATGCGTCCGGTGGCGGGCAGGCGTTGGATGTTGCCCACCATGCCGACCGGTCCGGGGCAGGTGTCGAGCGTGTCGAGCATGGAGTCGAGCCAATCGGGCGGCAACTCGGTGTCGTTGTTGAGAAACACCAGGATGCCACCCGACGATGCGCGCACGCCGAGATTGTTGTTGATGGCGAAGTTGCCCTTGTCCTCGCGCAGGATTACCCGGTAGGGCGCGGGCAGGGTTTGCAGGAACTCCCGCGTGCCGTCGGTGCTACAATCGTCTACGATGATGATCTCGATATCCTCGCGCCCCGCCAGGCTGCGATCCAGCGTCGGCAGGCAAAGGCGGGTGATGTCCAGGCGGTTATAAACCGCCATGATAATGCTGATATTCGGGGTCGTCATGTCATGCCCGCCCTGAGGGCTCGCGGCGGCTTTTGATGCCAGCAGCCAAAAGCCCCTGTCGAGCCTGCCGGAGGCCGTGGGCTAAAAATTGCTTTCATAAAGGCACGCTGTTTGCACTGTGGCGTCACCCGAATGGCACTTCCCTTTTTCACCAAGACCAAGCCCGACATTCGCCAGCGCTGCCGCGACGACCAGGTCACCAAGCTCCGCCTGCGTTATTCGCCCTACTATCACGCCATCGAGGCGCAGCAGGGCACCAGCATCCGGTTGCAGGGGCGCGACATGGTGATGCTGGCCAGCAACGATTATCTCGGGCTCGCCTTTCACCCCAAGGTCATCGAGGCCGGTCAACGCGCCGCCGCCAAGTGGGGGGCCAGTCCGACTGGTTCGCGCATTTCCAACGGCTCGCGCGCCTATCACGTCGAGCTGGAGGAAAAGCTCGCGGCCTTTCTCGGCAAGGAGGCCTGCCACGTGCACTCCGCCGGTTACCTTTCCTGCCTGTCGGGCGTGGCGTCCTTCGCCGAGAAGGGCGACGTCATCTTTGCCGACAAAAACATCCACTCCTGCCTCTGGGACGGCATCCGCCTGTCGACCGCCCAGGTCGAACGCTTCGCGCACAACAACCCCGACGACTTTCGTGATGTCGCCGGTCAATGCGATCCCGACGCGCCCAAGATGCTCGTGGTCGAAGGCGTCTACTCGATGGAGGGGCACATCGCCCGTCTGCCCGAGCTGATGTCAGTTGCCCGCGAGCACAACTGCTTCACTGTGCTCGACGACGCCCATGGTTTCGGCGTGCTCGGCCGGCAGGGACGCGGCACCGTCGACCACTTCGGCCTCACCGATGACGTCGACATCATCTGCGGCAGCATGTCCAAGGCTCTCGCCAGCACCGGCGGCTTCGTGGCCGGCTCCAAGGCCCTGATCGAATACATGCGCACCCACGGCAAGCACACCATCTTCAGCGCCGCCATCAGCCCCGCGCAGGCCGCGATGGCCTCGACCGCCCTCGACATCATGCAAAGCGAGCCCGAGCACCTCGGGCGTCTGCAATCCAACCGGCGCAAATACGTCGAGATCCTCCACGGACTCGGGCTCAACACCTGGGACAGCGAAACCCCCGCCGTGCCCATCGTCCTCGGTTCCAAGGAGCGCGTTTACTATTTCTGGCAGGCCCTGCTCGAAAAAGGCGTCTTCAGCGTCATGTCCATCGCCCCCGCCGTGCCCCCGGGCAAGGACCTCATCCGCACCGCCATCTCCGCCGGTCACAGCGAAAGCCAGCTCGAGCAAATCGCCGAGGCCATGGCCTACGCCCGCAAAAAAGCCTGAATACCCTCCCGGGCCGCCCGCCAGGCAACGCTTTTGTCTCCGACACGAAAACGGCTTGCCTGCCGTGCGCGCGCCGCAAGGCTGCTCCCTTCCAAGCACTCCCGCTTCACCACGCGTCCAGCCCTTATCCGCGGCCCACACTGCGCCCGCCATTGTTATGTCCGAGACTCCCTCCAACGACCAACCGTCCCAGGAATTCAATAAGCTGGATCTTTCCCAGCTCCAGGACTTCAGCTTCGGCACCCAGTGGTCCCAGGACAAAACAACGTCCGGCCCGGC
The DNA here is from genome assembly GCA_043815125.1 of Verrucomicrobiota bacterium. Lineage (GTDB taxonomy): Bacteria > Verrucomicrobiota > Verrucomicrobiia > Opitutales > Opitutaceae > JAUWBF01. Next base: position 13,030 of record JBDRJH010000286.1, on the reverse strand, counting down.
CCGCGACGACCGTCCCCGTCGTGATGGCGGCGACCGCCCCCGCCGCGAAGGCCCCGGCGGCAACCCGGAGAAGCGCGACCGCCGCGGTTTCCGCAAACCCGCCGGCGCCCCCGGCCCCGGAGGAGACGCCCCCCGCGACGACCGTCCCCGCCGCGAGGGACCCGGCGGCGAACGCCCGCGTCGCGACGACCGCCCCCGCCGCGAAGGCCCCGGTGGTGATCGCCCCCGTTTTGGCGGCCCCCGCGAGCGCGAAGTGCCCGTCGGCCCCTACATCAGCCCCTTCTTCAACGTCACCTTCTACCCCGAGGACGCCGGCTTCGCCGCCCTCGCCAAGGCCGTGCGCGCCTCCTGCCGCACCTACGAACTCTTCGAGATCGCCCGCGTGGTCATCGGCAAAAACGACCGCTTCATCGCCGTCGTTCAGCACAAGGCCGCCGAGGGCGCCGACGCCGCCCGCTCCGCCCCCTTCGCCATCTCCGTGCCCGACGGCCTGCCCTTTGACAACGAGGAGGCCGCCATCAGCCACGTCCTCTCCAACCACCTCGACAAGTTCTTCGACACCGCCGAGGTCGAGATCGAGGCCCCCGCCGGCAACTTCCAAGTCGTCAACCGCTGCTCCATGACCGGCGAGCTGCTCGGCCCGCCCAACTACCACCTCTACAACCAGATCGTCGCCCAGCACCACCAGGCCGCCGGCATCCGCCTTCCCCTCGACGCCTACCGAGCCTCCAAGATCGAAAGCGTGCGCGAACCCGAAGCCATCGCCCAATGGCTGGAAAAAATGAAGAAAGGCGTGCGCTACACCTGGAAGACCGCCGACGTCGCCCCCGCCGCCGAGACCAACGAGCCCGCCGCCATCGCCCCGGGTGAGTCCACCGACGCCGCCACCTCCGACGAGGCCGTCACCGACGCCGCCGTCACCGAGACTGCCGAGCCCGGCGACGCCGCCGCCGCTCCGGCTCCGGAACCGGCCGCCGAGGCCCCCGCCTTTGATTCGCTGGAGGCCGCCCGCGCCTACCTGCTCTCCAACGCCCGCGGCAAGGTCGTGCGCCTCGTCGAAAACCTGCGCATCGCCGGTCGCCTGCTCGAAACCCTGCCCGCCGGCGAGATCAAGCGCGCCATCGAAGGCCAGCTCGAGCGCCAGCAAAAGTTCCCCCTCGACACCGCCAACGCCCTCCGCGGCCGCCTCCGCCGCGAAGGCTTCACCATCTTCAAAAAAGGCTCCAAGGGCATCAGCTACGTTTGCGCCGTTAAGCGCAAATTCCGCGTCCCCGGCCAGGTCTTCGCGGACAGCATCGGCGAACTCATCGCCTTCATCGAAAGCCACCCGATGGTCCGCCAAAGCGAACTCCCCGCCAAGCACCTCGGCATCAAACCCCCGGCACCCGCCGCCGAAGGCGAGGCCGCCCCGACCCTGTCCGCCGAAGATCAGGCCAAGCTCAACAAGCTCACCATGGACCTCCGCTGGCTCGTCGGCGAAGGCTACGTCACCGAGTTCATCGACGGCCGCCTCTTCGCCCCGCCGCCCATGGTCGAGTCCCGCAAGCGCGATTCCGGCTCCGACGAGCACGACCCCGAGAACTTCCCCGAAGTGCCCGCCGAGGAAACCATCCCGCAGGCTACCACCGCCGAGCCCGCTCCCGTCACCGCCCCCGCACCCGAGGCCGCCGCCAGCGAGGAGCCAGCCCCCAAAACCGATCCCGCGGTCTGATTCACGCGCGTCACCCGCCGCCAGCCATTCACCACGCCTCCCGGTCCGGAGGCGTGGTTTTTTGTGTATGCAACTAGTTGCGAGCATTTTCCTGAAAAAATGCTCGCGACAAAACAATCCGCGTGCTGACTCCGTTGCCATGAAATCGATCAAGCTGCTCGCGAGCTTGGTTACCCTGTATCTGGTCGGCGGCCTACCCCTTGCAGTCGCCCAACCCAAGAATCTTCGTGTCTGGACGGATGTCTCCGGCCGGCAGATCACCGCGCGCCTGGTCGAGGTGACGCCCGACAACTCTGTGCGCATCGAGCGCGACGACGGCCAGTCTTTCACGGTCCCGTTGAGCCGTTTCTCGCAGGCCGATCGCGACTACGTGCAAGCCGCCACTGCTCCGTCCGATCCCGCCAAGATGGCCGACGCCGCCGAGGAACACTGGAAGCGTCTGCGGCTGGCCGGCAGTCACCCGGCCTCCAGCTACGCCGACACCGCCCTCACCGAAATCATTGCCGAAATCAATCAACGCCTGCGCATCAAAAAGGTGACTACCGAGCAGGGCGAGACGGTGAGCATCCGCACCGAACCCGCCGAGCTGGCCGACCAGCTCAAAATCAGCGGCCAGATGTCCGCCATGGACACGGGGGATTTTCTCAAGCGCATCGCCTACAACTACCAGCTCGCGGTCAAGGTCGACGCCCTCGGCGGCTTGGTGCTCGTCGATAAAAACGCCGGCGGCCCCGGCTCATTCTTCGGCGTCGACGTCAAGTGACCGCCCGCGGTTCGCGATAGAGTCCGACTGGCCAGGGCCCCGTGGCCGGACCCCGGCAACGTCCATCATTTCATCCGCACCGCTCCGGCTCTACCGCAGACGCACGGTGTGGCGCTCGTCGGGCAGGATGCCCAGCTCCACGTGCCAGGCGTCGGCCGGGATCCACGCGTCGATCTTCGACGGCCACTCGACCGCCAGGCACCACGGCGAGGTCAAAAAATCCTCCAGCATCAACTCCTCGATCTGGCGCGGATGCTCCAGCCGGTAGGCATCGAGGTGAACCAGCGTGCGCGCGCCGCGGTAGAGGGTGAAGATGTTAAAGGTCGGGCTGGTCACGTGGCCCGTCACGCCCAGCCCCTCGGCCAGTCCCTGCACAAAGGTCGTCTTGCCCACGCCAAGGTCGCCGTGCAGCGCCAGCACGGTGTCGGGCGGCAACGCGAACGCCAGCCGCGCGGCCAGCGCGCGGGTCTCGGCGGCGGTGGCGGTGGCGACGCCCGTCCGCAGCTCAGCGCAGATGCTCGAATCCATCGTGGTCCTCCAGCCGGAGCGCGTCGTCCGGTCGTTGATTTTTGGATACAAACCGCCCGATGCGGGTCAGCCGCACGCGGGGGAAGGCCCGCCTCCAACCGGCCTCGAACGCGGCGAGGTCGGCCTTGGCGGCCACGGCGAAGGCCAGCTCGTAGTCCTCGCCGTCGCACAACGCGGCCCGCAGGTCGCAGCCGCGGTGGCGGGGCAGGGTGGCCGCGTCGAGCGCGGGGGTGCAGCCGTCCGGAGTGAGGGCATGCACGTCCTTGCCGAGCCCGTCGCTCAGGTCGATCATGGAGCGCACCTCGCGACGGCCGACCAGCCAGCGGCCCTCGGCCAGCCGCGGGGTGAACTTCCAGTGGCGTCCGGTCGGCAGGCTGCCGCCCAGTCGGCCGGTCACGTAGATCCAATCGCCGCGTCGCGCGCCGGAGCGGGTCAACGCGCGACCGCCGGCCGCGGTCTCGCCAAACAGCGTGAGGCTGGCGACAAACCCGCCCCGGTGGTGGGCGATGTCGCCGCCGACGATCCGCACGCCGTGCGCGCGGGCGACAGTCGCGATGCTCCGGTAGAACGCCCGCAGCCACGCGGTGCGCACGCTGCGGTCCATCGCGAGGGCCAGCACCGCCGAGCGGGGCGTGCCGCCCATGGCGGCGATGTCGCTGAGATTGCGCTTCACGAGCTTGGCCCCGGCCGCGGCCGCCGTCATCGAGTCGTCGAAGTGTTCGCCGTGGATAACCGGATCGACGGTGACCAGCAGCCGGCCGCGCGGGCGCGGCAGCACCGCGCAGTCGTCGCCGATGCCGCCCGGGCCCCGCGGGTTGGCCGCGCCCAGCCAGCGCGTGATGCGGGTGATGAGGCGGCGTTCGCCCAGCGAGGCGATGGAGTCGTCGGGATGGTCGGTGAAGAGAGTCATGCTCACTGGGCGGCGCCGCACAGCACCAGCAGGATGGTGTTCAGGTTGAACAGCGAGTGCGCCACGATGGGCACGATCAACCGCCCGGTGCGCTCGTAGGCCAAGGCAAAAAGCACACCCAACAACAACAGAGGCAGAAACGAGGAGAGGTTGAAATGCAGCGCGGCGAAGATGGCCGCCGGGCCGGTCAACGCGAGCCAGCGCGGCACGCGGCCGCGCGCGAAGCGGAACAAGCCGCCGCGAAAAACGATCTCCTCGGTCAGCGGGGCGAGGATGACGGCCACGAAACTCAGCGCCAAAAACGGTCCGGGCGCGTCGGCCCGGGCAAAGAGATCGATCAGCTCTTGGCGTGGCGCCTCCACGCCGAGGGCGTCGAGGCCGGCGAGCCACAGAAAGCTCGCGCCGATGGTCAGCGGCACGATGGCGACGAAGATCCGCACGCCCTCCAGGCAGGAGTAGTGTCCCGACGCGGCGGGCGCCTGGTCGGCGGCGGGCGACGGCGGCGGACGCAGCAGCCAGACCACGGAAAGCAGCGCGCCCAGGAGCACGCCGATCTGCATGCCGCCGCCGGGCACGAGCAGTTGCCACAGCGTGTCGTTGAGCCCGCCGAAAAAATGCACCAGCGCGGTCTGCGTCGCGATGCCGCAGACGATGGTGAGCATGGCCGCCTGGGCGAACTCGCCTCCCCCCACGGGCCAATAAGCCAGCAGCGCCGGCTCGCGCCGTCGCCGCCAGTAGTGCCATTGCGCGGCCAGACCGAGCAGACAGAGCGCCGCCTGCACGCCGGAGGCGACGAGCAACGCCAGCGGGACGTCCGATTCGATGGCCGGCATGGCTCGGGTGAGGCGAGGCGGGACGGGACGGGGGTGGCCGGTCAGCGGATTTTTTTGCCGTCGAAGACGATCTTGCCGTCGACGATCGTGGTCTTGACGCGGCCCTTGAGCTCCTTGCCGTGCCAGGGGCTGTTGGCGGACTTGCTGAAGCCGGCTTTGGCGTCGTAGGTCCACTTTTCGTTGGGATCGAACAGGCAGATGTCGGCGGCGGCACCCTCGGCGAGCGTGCCCGCGTCGAGGCCGACGATGGCCGCGGGCTTGCGGGTCATCAGGTCGATGGCGTAGGGCAGTTTGAATTTGTTCTGTTTCACCAGCACGTCGAGGGTGACGGCGAGGGCGGTCTCAAGGCCGAGGATGCCGTTGGGGGCGTAGTCGAACTCGCGGTCCTTCTCGTAGTCGGTGTGCGGGGCGTGGTCGGTGGCGATGATGTCGATGGTGCCGTCCTTGAGTCCCTCGATGATGGCGAGCCGGTCCTCCTCGGTGCGCAGGGGCGGGTTCATCTTGAAGTGGGTGTCGTAGGTGGCGAGGGCGTCGTCGGTCAGCGCGATGTGGTGCGGGGTGGCCTCGGCGGTGACGGAGACGCCGCGGGCCTTGGCGCGGCGGAGGATCTCGACGGAGTTGCGCGACGAGATGTGCTGCATGTGGATGCGCGCGCCGGTGTAGGTGGCGAGGATGACGTTGCGCGAGACGATGATGTCCTCGGCGGCGTTGGGCCAGCCGCGCAGGCCGAGCTTGGTGGACATGACGCCCTCGTTCATGACGGCGCCGACGGTCATGGAGTGGTCCTGACAGTGGTCCATGAGCGGCAGGTCGAACATCTTGGCGTATTCGCAGGCGCGGCGCATGAGTTCGTTGGACTGCACGCAGTCGCCGTCGTCGGTGATGGCGACGACGCCGGCGCGGGCAAGCGAGCCGATGGGCGCGAGGGCCTGGCCCTTCATGCCGACGGTGATACAGCCGGTCTGGTGGACCTTGATGCAGGCGGTGCGGGCGATGGAGTCTTTGATCAGCTGTATGGTGCCCGCGGTGTCGGCCACCGGCGAGGTGTTGGGCATGCCGACCACGGTGGTGAACCCGCCGGCGGCCGCCGCGCGGGAGCCGGTCTCGATGGTCTCCTTGTGCATCTGGCCGGGCTCGCGGACGTGCACGTGGATGTCGACCAGGCCGGGGCAGGCGACGAGGCCGTCGGCGTCGATGACCTTGGCGGATTTTTTGTCGGCGGCGGAGAGGCTGGCGACGATCTTGCCGTTCTTGACGAAGAGGTCGCCAACCGAGTCGCGCTTGGAGGCGGGGTCGATGACGCGGGCGTTTTTGATGTGAAGGGCGGGCATGAGAAGAGAGTATTTATTTGGCCACAAAAGGCACAGAAGGCGCAAAAGTTTAGTCCTCAGCGCGGAAAATGAGTTTTTTGAGCTGGATGACCGGAGCTCCGAAATTGATCAAAAGAGCATGTTCATGGCGGGAGGCGCGGAGGTAGCCGAGGACTTGAGCTGTGTGCTCATCGAGCAAATGACGAACGGCTTTGAGCTCGATGATGAATTCCCCGTTCACAATGAGATCGGTGAAAAACTCGCCGAGAAGTTCGCCATCCTCGTCGTAAACGTTGAGTGGGTGCTGTTGTTGGACGGTGAAGCCCTTTTTACGGAGTCGGTTTCGAAGTGAGTTTTCGTAGATTTTTTCCCCGTGTCCGTGTCGGAGAAATTTATGCGACTCAAAGGCGGTCTGGCGGATGATGTCTGCGAGTTGGAGGGCGTCGTTTTCGGTCATAAATTTTGCGCCTTCTGTGCCTTCTGTGGCCAAATCTCCGAACCCTCAGTCGGCGGCGATGACGCGTTCGGGCTGGCCGCCGGAGCAGAGGTAGAGCACGGCCATGCGCACGGCGATGCCGTTGGTCACCTGGTCGAGGATCACGCTGCGCTCGCCGTCGGCCAGCTCGCTGTCGATCTCCACGCCGCGGTTGATGGGGCCGGGGTGCATGATGATGGCCTCGGGGGCCAGCCAGCCGGCGCGGGTCTTGTTGAGGCCGAACATGGAGGTGTATTCGCCGAGCGAGGGGAACATGGCCGCGGTCTGACGCTCGTGCTGTATCCGAAGCAGCATGACAACCTCGGCGTCGGCGAGGGCGCGGCGCAGGTCGTGCGAGACGGTGACGCCGAGCGGCTCGAACTCGCGCGGGACCAGGGTCGAGGGACCCACGAGAGTGACGGCGGCGCCGAGCTTGACGAGGGCGTGGATGTTGGAGCGGGCCACGCGGCTGAAGAGAATGTCGCCAAGGATGACGACCTTTTTGCCGCGCAGGTCGTGGCCGAGTCGCTCGCGCATGGTGAAGGTGTCGAGCAGGCCCTGGGTGGGGTGCTCGTGCGAGCCGTCGCCGGCGTTGATGACCGGGATGTCGAGGATGGTGGAGAGGTAGAGCGGCGAGCCGGGCGCGGCATGGCGGATGACGATCATGTCGGCGCCGAGGGCGGCGATGTTTTCCGCCGTGTCGCGCAGGGTCTCGCCCTTGGTGGTCGAGGAGCTGGAGCCGTCGAAGGAGATCACGTCGGCCGAGAGGCGTTTTGCCGCCATGTCGAACGCCATGCGGGTGCGCGTGCTGGGCTCGAGGAAGAGGTTGACGATGGTCTTGCCGCGCAGGGCGGGGACCTTTTTGACGCTGCGTTTGAGAATCTTCTTAAACGCGGCGGCGGTGTGGTGGATCTGGTCGATCTCGGCGACCGAGAGTTCTTCCAGGGTGAGCAGGTGGCGGCGGGTCCAGGGCATGGATGTAGGGTGTCGAAGGTCGGAAGGTCGAAGGTCTAAAGTCGAAGGTCTTGGGCGGGCTCAGCGGGCCTTGGCGGGGACGATTTCGACGTGGTCGTTGGCGGGGTTCACCGGGTCGAGCACCACGACGACCTTTTCGGTGCCGGCCGCGTCGAGGGAAAGTCCGGTGTAGTCGGCGGCGACGGGCAGGAGGCGTCCGCCGCGGTCGATGAGAACGGCGAGTTCGACCTTGGCGGGGCGGCCGTGATCGAAGAGTTCGTCGAGCGCGGCCTTGATGGTGCGGCCGGAGTGGAGCACGTCGTCAATGAGGACGACGGTTGCGCCGGTGACGTCGACCGGGATGACGGTGGGCTGGTATTCCTTGGGGATGGGGTTGTTGCCGATGTCGTCTCGATGAAACGAGATGTCGATGGTGCCGAGGGGCAGGGATTTCAGGATGGCGCCGATGCGGCGGGACAGCTCGATGCCGCCGTTGGCGACTCCGAGCAGCACGATGCGCCTGGTTTTGGCGTGTCGACGCGCAATTTCGGCGGCGAGTTCGTCGATGGTTTGGTGCAGCTCTTGGGCGGGGATGCGGTAGGATACGGGCACAAGGGCCAGCTTGTGCCGTGGCGGCTGGCCCGGTAAAGCGGAAATCCTGCCCGGCACCGAACCGATCTTCCCTGTCGCGCCCTCGCAACCCGCGGAGCAGTCCTGATCATGTTCAGGCACTCAATAAAAACTAACCTGTCTGGTTAGTTTGGTTCGGGGGTTGGGAATCGGGTGGTGGTGGGTTGTGGGCGAAGCGGGGGGATAAAAAAGCCGCCCCGGTCTTGGGGCGGCTTGAGTGTTTGGGCGAACGCGATGTCGCCCGGGGCGGACAGGAAAGTCCGTGCTCCTTGGGTTTACTTGCCGGCGCGCTTGGCCTTGAGGCGCTCGCCGCTGTTGAGGATGCGTTTGCGGAGGCGGAGGTTGACCGGGGTGACCTCGAGGAGCTCGTCGACCGCGATGTATTCGATGGCGCGCTCGAGCGACATTTTGATCGCGGGGATGAGGCCGGTGGCGACGCCCGAACCCTGCGAACGGAAGTTCGTGAGGGCCTTGGAGCGGACGGCGTTGACGGAGATGTCCTCGTTGCGGGGGTTCTCGCCGACGATCATGCCTTCGTAAACCTTCTCGCCGGGACCGACGAAGAGTTTGCCGCGCTCCTGGCACATGAGCAGGGCGTAGGAGGTGGTCTCGCCGGCCTCGGTGGCGCAGATGACGCCGGTGGTGCGGGTGAGGACCTCGCCGGCGTAGGGGCCGTATTCCTTGAAGAGGTGGGAGGTGATGCCGCGGCCGGAGGTGGCGTTGATGACGTCGATTTCCATGCCGATGAGGCCGCGGGTGGTGATGGTGGCCTCGATCATGGTGGTGGTGACCATCTTCTCCATGTTGGTGAGCTGGCCCTTGCGGTTGGCGAGGTTCTGCATGACGGCGCCGACGCACTCGTCGGGGACCTCGACCCAGACGGTCTCGTAGGGCTCCATGCGGACGCCATCGACGATCTTCTCGATCACGGTCGGGCGGGACACGAGCAGCTCGTAGCCTTCGCGGCGCATGGTCTCGACGAGCACGGCGACCTGCATGGAGCCGCGGGCCTTGACGTTGAACACGCCGGCGCGGTCGGCGTCGTCGATGTAGATGGAGACGTTGGTCTTGAGTTCGCGCATCAGGCGGTCCCGGATCTGGCGCGAGGTGACGAGCTTGCCTTCGGTGCCGACGAGCGGGCCGTCGTTGACGGAGAACTGCATCTCCAGAGTGGGCGGGTCGATCTGGGTGAAGGGCAGGGAGTGGGCGTCTTCGCGCACGTCAAGGGTGTCGCCGATGTCGACGTCCTCAAAGCCGGAGATGCCGACGATGTTGCCGGCGTGGGCTTCCTCGACCTCGCGTTGGCCGAGGCCGGTGAATTCGAAGATCTTGGTGACCTTGGCGCGGACCTTTTTGCCGTTCTCGGCGTGGCGGAGCACGAAGATGGGGTCGCCGACCTTGACGACGCCGCCGAGGATCTTGCCGACGGCGATACGGCCGACGTAGTCGCTCCAGTCGATGTTCGACACGAGCATGTGGAACGGGTCGTTGGGCTTGGCGAAGGGGGCGGGGATGTGCTCGATGATGGTCTCGAACAGGGGAAGCATGTTCTTCTTCTCGTCGCCGAGCTTATACATCATGTAGCCGTCGCGGCCGGAGCCGTAAACGACGGGGGCGTCGAACTGTTCCTCGGTGGCGTTGAGCTCCATGAGGAGTTCGAGCACCTTGTCATACATGGCGGCGGGGTCGGCGTTGTCGCGGTCGATCTTGTTGATGACGATGATGACCTTCAGGCCGATGGCCAGGGCCTTGCGGAGCACGAAGCGGGTCTGGGCCTGGGGGCCGTCGTAGGCGTCGACGAGCAGGAGCACGCCGTCGACCATGCGCATGGCGCGCTCGACCTCGCCGCCGAAGTCGGCGTGGCCGGGGGTGTCGAGGATGTTGATGATCTTGTCCTGCCAGTGAACGGAGGTGTTCTTGGCCTTGATGGTGATGCCCTTTTCCTTTTCCAGATCCATGGAGTCCATGGCGCGTTCCTGGACGGCCTGGTTGGCGCGATAGACGCCGCCTTCCTTGAGGAGCTGGTCCACGAGCGTGGTTTTGCCATGGTCAACGTGGGCGATGATGGCGATATTGCGGATGTTCTGGTTCATAGGCGCTGGCGTCGTTGGTTTGACGTAAAAGGGCAGACGGTGCGCGTCGCCCCGGGGGTTGGCAAGGCCTAAGGGGACGGGGCGCGGAATCGTTGCGCAAGCGTCCCGACGGATAGGGCTTGCGTGGTGGCGGGGTTGCCGAAGCGTGTGGCGATGAGCGACAATTCATCCCCTTCCGAGGCCTGGGCCACCGCGGCGCGCATGTTGGTTTGCTGGCTTGAGGCCAACGAGCGCGCCGACGCGTTGCTGGAGAATTTCCCGCCCGCGCTGGGCCGGGTGGAGCGGGCGCGTTGCCAGCATTTGCTCTACGGCGCGGTGCGGCATCTGGGGCGCATCGAGGCGTTGTTCACGCCGTTGATGCACAAGGCTCCGCGGGTGCGCGTGCGGGCGGTGTTGTTGCTGGCCGGTTTCGAACTGATCGAGGGCGGCGAGGACGGCCATGTCGCGCGGGTCGTGCATCATGCGGTGGAGCAGACCAAGTCGCTGGCAAGCCCGTCCGAGGCCGGGATGGTCAACGCCGTGGTGCGCAAGCTCGCCGCCGCGCTCGCGGCCGACGCCCAGCCGGGCAAGCTCGCCCCGGCCGCGCGACTGGCGGACTACTACTCGCATCCGGCGTGGCTGGTGGAGCGCTGGCTGGCACAGTTCGGCGCGGCCGACACGCGCGCGTTGCTCGAATGGAACCTCGCGCCGGCTCCGATGTATGCGCGCTGGCGTCCGACGGATCGTGCGCCGGACGATGATGAGTCGCGCGTGCTGACGCCGTCGGCGTGGGAGGGTTTTTACGAGGTGAAGCCGGGCAACTGGCCGCAGATCGAGGCGATGCTTGGCGACGGTCGCATCTTTGTGCAGGACCCGGCCACGCGTCACGCGGTCGCGCTGCTTGATCCGCGTCCGGGCGAGTCGGTGCTCGACCTGTGCGCGGCGCCGGGCGGCAAGTCGCTGGCGATCGCCGACCGCATGGGCGAGGGTTCGCTGTTGGCGGTGGACCTGCCGGGGCCGCGCCAACGCCGGCTGGAGGAGAATCTGTCCAAGGCTCCGAAGGGCGTGCGCACGGCGCGCGTGGGCGTCGATTTGCGCACGGCCTGGCGCGAACTGCTGGCGCGCGCGCCGGAGGGTTTCGCGGCGGTGTTACTCGACGTGCCGTGTTCGAACACCGGTGTCATGCGTCACCGCGTTGACGTGAAGTGGCGGCTGGAGCCGTTCGATTTTGGCAAGCACGGCCGGCAGCAGCTCGCGTTGCTGGAGGCGGCGGCGAAGCTGGTCGCTCCGGGAGGACGGCTGGTTTACAGCACGTGCAGTCTGGACACGGAGGAAAACGAGAACGTGGTGAACGCGTTCCTGCGCGGACATCCCGACGCGTTTGTGCTCGCGGGCAGCCGCCTGTCGCGTCCGTGGAGCGACGGCCACGACGGCGCGGCGGTGTTCCTGCTGCGGCGGGCCGGCTGAGGGCCGGCGGGGGGGCGCAGTCTCAGCGTCGCGGCTGGGGCAGGCGGCGGGTGCCGAACCAGGCGGCGACGGTGAGGGCGGCGGCCACGACATAGAGCGTCGACGAGCCGAGGGTCCAGTAGACGATGCCGGCGATGATGGGGGTGACCGCGCGGGCCAGCGAGCCGAGCGAGCGGTAGATGCCGAGCACGCGGCCCTGCTCGTCCTCGTCGGCGTAGAGCGAGATCAGTCCGCTGCTGGCGGGACTGACAAAACCGCCGCCGAGCGCGAGCAGGCCGACGCCAAGGAAGAGCATCCAGGGGGCGAAGGCGAAGCCGACCACCAGAAACCCGACGGTGGTGGCGGTCAGGCCCAAGCGCAGGACGGTAGTCTCGGGCACACCGCGCCCGAGGGTTTTGCGCACGAGCCAGCCTTGCGTGAGGATCGCGCAAAACCCGAGGAAACCCATGAGCAGGCCGTTTTCCTTGGCGGAGTAGCCGAAGCGTTCGGCGCCGACGAAGACCAGCGAGGTCTCCATGGCGACGAAGGCGAGCTGGTAGGTGAAGTTGACAAGGTTGACGGCGCGCACCGCGCGGTTGCCGAGGTCGAGGATGGCGCGGATCGGATTGCGCAGGCGCGGCTCGCGGGAGCGTCCGCGGGTCTCGTCGGAGAGCGTCTCGTTGAAGCGGCGTTGGATCCAGACGAGGTTGAGCAGGCTTAGTCCGAGGGCGATGAGCGCGGGCACGGTGAACGGATTCACGCCCCAGCCGGCCAGCCCGGGGTGGCTCTCCAGCAGGTTGATTTTCGAGGAGAACGCGCCGATGAGCGGGCCGGTGACCAGGCCGAGGCCGAAGGCGGCGCCGACCAGACCCATGGCCTTGGCGCGTTCGCCGCGGCTGGTGACGTCGGCCACGGCGGCGGTGGCCACGGAGAGGTTGCCGCCGAAGGCGCCGGCCAGCAGGCGGGCGGCCAGAAAAATCCAAAATGAGCCGCTGACGGCCCACAGCAGGTAGCTGGCGGCGGTGCCGGCCACGGTGAACAACAGGATCGGCCGGCGTCCCTTGCGGTCGGACAACCCGCCCCAGAAGGGCGCGAAGACAAATTGCAGGATCGAGAACAGCGAGCTGATGATGCCGCCGAAAAGCACCTCCGGCAGGTGCGACGAGTTGCCCAGCAGGGCGGCGACGTGGTCGATCTGCGCGAGCAACAGGCCCAGCAGGCCGGTGTCGCCTTCCAGCTCCAGGTAGTGGCGCAGCAGATCGGGGCCGAGCGGGAAGATGATCGAGAAGCCGATCAGATCGATGTAGAGCGTGAGAAAGATGACCCCGAGTGAGAGCGGGCGGCTGGACTTGGGTGCGGCGTTGGACACGTGAAGGCGTAAAGTGGGCTAGCAGACCA
>JBDRJH010000285.1:0-3508 GCA_043815125.1 Verrucomicrobiota bacterium | reverse complement strand
GTCCGCGCGTTTCGCCTTGATCCTACGCAGTTCACCGAAGGCGCGACGGTGTGGTTTTCGTTTTTCCTGCAACTCGGAAACGCCCCGGTGGGTAACTTGAACATCGGTTTCTCGACGAGCACGGACACCGCCACGGGCATCGGTGTCACGATCACGCCGGAGGCGGGCGGCTCGCTGCGTGCGCGTGTCTCGGGCGTGCTTTCAACCCAGTCGCGCGCGCTCGGGCTTGTGGATTCGTTTGATCCGGCATCGCGTTATTTTGTCGTGGGTTGCTTCGAGCGGGTGGCGGGCGGAACGGACCGGCTTAGGGTGTGGTTGAACCCGGAGGCGTCCGCGCTGGAGTCCGGTGTGTTGCCCGAGGCCGATCTCTCGGTGGACGCGGAGCTCATCGGATTTCCGACCACGTTTCGCACCAACAACATCGGGCGCGCCAATAGCGGCGGTTCCGGCGTCTCCGTCGGCTACCGCATCGACGAACTCCGGCTGGCGACCACGCTGGAGTCGGCGCGTCTCGGCGAGACGGTCGCGAAGGAGGTCGCGCTGACGGCTCCGCCTCCGCCGGCGGATGGCGTGCGTTATTATGTTTCGGCGATCACGGGCAACGACTTGAATCCGGGCACGGCGGAGTTGCCGTTTCGCACCATCGGCCGGATCTCGCCCTACCTGCAACCGGGCCAGATCTGCGTGGTGCACGAGGGTGTTTATCGCGAGGTGCTACGTCCCGCCAACAGCGGCACCGCGGAACAGCCCATCACCTATCTGGCCGCGCCGGGCGAGAACGTGGTCGTCACCGGACTCGACGTTGTGAGCGGTTGGGTTCCTGAAAGCGGCGGCACCTGGCGGGCCCTTTGGCCGAGCACGCTGACGGCGTTGCGGACTCAGGTGTTTTTCGACGGGCTCATCGGCCATCAAGGACGCTGGCCAAATCGCACCAACGACAACCTGATGGCGCCTCAAGGCGCGCCCATGTCGTCCGGGAGCGACGTGACGAAAATCGTGGCCGCCTCGATGCCGGCGGGTTTGCCGAGCGACTATTTCGACGGCGGCACCGTGTGGGCGATCGCGGGGGTAAAATGGAGCAGTTGGCGTTCTCCGGTCACCGGTTTTAGTCCGGCGACCAAGGCCATCTCGTTCCAGGCCTTCACCGCAGGCTCATGGCCTGACACGAACCACAAGCCCGCTGCGGGCGGCGGCAATGTCTTCTACGTTTCCGGCGGACGGAAGCTCGTGGATGCGGAGCGCGAGTGGTTTTACGACAACGTGAGCAGCGAACTGGTGATCATGCCGCCGGCCGGCTTCGATCCGGCAACGTCGGTGGTGGAACTGCAAACGCGACTCGAGGCGATCGATCTTTCGGGGCGCTCCCATGTCACGGTGAAGGGATTCAAGGTGGTCGGCTCCGCGGTTAATCTTCAGGGCGAGGCGCAGCACTGCACGGTTGAAGATATCACCATCAATTACCCGACGGCGGTTCGTAACGCGCAAGGGACCAACTGGGCGGCCGGGCGTGGCGGCGTGATGGTGAAAGGTTCGTTCAACACCGTGCGGGAGTGCACCATCGCCTGGTCGTGGGATAACGGTATTTTGATCAGTGGCACCGGGAACCGCGTGATCAACAATCTGGTGACGGACGCCAACGCGCTCGGCACCTACTCCGCGGGCATCTACCTAGACGACAAGAGCCGCGAGACGGTCGTCGCTTGGAACACCCTTCGGCGCACCGGTCGCGACGGGATCATCGCCAATGGTCGCTCCAATCGTTACGTTCATAACGACATCAGCTATTTTAGCAGTATCTGCGATGATGGCGGCGGCACATATTCGGCGGGGCAGGGAGTGGACGGCGTCATCGCCTACAACTGGGTGCACGACGCGGCCGTGAATTCGGGCATGAAGGCGGGCATCTATCTCGACAACTACACGACGGGCGTGGTCGTGCATCACAATGTCGTGTGGAATATCCCGTGGGTGGGCATCGTGCTGAATCGCCCTTCGTCCTACCACGTCGTCGCCCACAACACGGTGTTTGGGAAAATCAGCAACTGGACTTCCGGCGGCTGGATCAACCCGCGTAACACCTCGGTCGGCACCCGGGTGGCGAACAATTTGATCCGCGACGCCCTGGAGGCGACAAGCTTCGGAGCCACCAGCACCACAAACCTCGCGGATGTCGCGGACATGGGCTTCGACACCACGACGGCCACGGTGACGTCGAGTCGTCCGGGGCTGGCCGCCGGCACCCGCATCCCGGGGATTTCTCCGGTCGCCGAGGGCGTCGCGCCCGATATCGGCGCGTATCAAACCGGCGTGGATTACCCGCGACCCGGACATGATTTTTCCAAACGTCCGGAGACCTGGTTTGACGAACCGCTTTCGCCCATCGTGCAGCGGATCGACAACAACATTTTCATGGACGGACTCAAAGGCTGGACCCCTGGACCGATCGGCACGGCGGCGGTTATCATCGGGCCGGGATTTAACGAAAACGGGGGGCCATTGGGGCGTAATTCCGTCTATGCCGAGTCGCTGTCGCTGACCGGCGGCGCCTCGGTCGAGCAGGTGGTGACCGACCTCGTGCCAGGCACCGTTTATTCGTTTCATGCTTTCCGCAAGGCGAGCGCGGTCAATACCGCGGGGCTTTCGGTGATCTTCCCCGACGGTCGCGAGTATCGCTTTACGTTCGATCCGAACGCCGAGCGTCTGAATTGGCAGCTGTCGGATTATTTCGAGTTCACGGTGCCCGCCGGCCAGACCGAGGCGCGTATCGGCCTCTGGATGACGGGACCGGGCACGGTGTATTTTGACAACGTCGGCTTGATGCAAAAGTGGTGGTCTCCCATTACCTTGGACTACAGGCCCACTCGGTTCACGGCGGACCCTCAGGATATCTCCACGACCGCCGGCGCCTCGGCTGCCTTCACCGCCGTCAGCGGGGGACAATCCACCCGCACCAACCGTTGGGAATGGCGTCCGTCCGGTTCCGTGGACTGGTTGTCGTTGACCTCCTCGACCGGCGTCGCCGTGAACTCTGCTCGCGACAATCCCTCGGTTACGCTCAACCCGCTGCGGCCGGAGTTTCACGGTGCGCTTTTTCGTGCCGCGACGAGTAATTATACCAGCGCGATAGATAACAACGTGTTCGGCTACCACGCCTACAGCGCGCCCGCGAGGATGACGGTCACCGGCGTCAGCCTGGACCGAGACTCCGGGCGAATTGGCACTGACGGCAGCGGTTACGTGGTCGCGGTGACCTTGCCCGCCGGCGTGCCGTGGACGGTCGATGGATTGCCGTCCTGGGTGTCGGCGTCGGCGACCTCCGGTTCCGGTCCGGGCGTGGTCACGCTCGTGGTCGAACCGAACACGAGCGGGGAGAAACGCGAAGCGGTGGTTCGCATTGCCGGTCGGGAGCATCTCGTGCGGCAGAGCGACGGAGAAATTTTCGCCGAATGGGTGGAGTCGGCCGAGGTGACGCAACGCGAGCCGACATCCTCTCCGGCCGGAGACCGCG
>JBDRJH010000284.1:0-3246 GCA_043815125.1 Verrucomicrobiota bacterium | reverse complement strand
CTGAACCCCACCCCCCACAATCCCCCTCAACATGAACATCAAAAAACTCCTCCCCGGTGTAGCAATTACCGCAGCCCTGTCCTGCTTCTCCGCTCACGCAGCCGACTATCGTTGGAACGGGTCGAGCTCCTCCTTCACTATACCCGGCAATTGGCAGGTATTCGATGGGGAGAATTGGATCCTCGCGACTTCAGCGCCTGGCGCGAGTGATCGAATCGTGACTCCGAATAACTTCGGCATTCTAAATATAGACACCTTCGCAACAGTGGCTGAATTCAATGTCGATATGGACACTGGGTGGGTCATCCGAAACCAAGTCACGGATTCCTTGAGGTCGCTCACAGTGTCCGGCGATTTCACGAAAGCCGGGTCAGCGGCTCTGCAGGTGCGTGATAGCAACGGCCCCTTGAATCTCTCAATCGGCGGAGCGTTGAATGCCAATGAAGGCTCCACCATCTTTGGCATTCAATCAACAGGCTTGAATTCATTGAGCGTAACCGGAACGACCACGGTCGCCAGCGGAGCGACGCTGCGAATCAATGCGGTGACATCCACACTCGGCGCAGTCCAGATGAATGGTGGCATCCTTGGCGTGTTCGACTCCGGGAGCGCGGACGCATCGGGCGGAACCACGGTCTCCAGTTTGTCAGGCTCGGGATCCGTAGCGGCGCGAGTGACCGCGAGCACCGTAGCAATCACGGGAACGCTGGCGATCAACGGAAGTTCGGGTTCGACCACGTTCAGCGGCTTGATCGCAGATTCCACACTGGGAAGCAACGCCGTCCTCAACGTGACGAAGGCCGGTAATTCGACTCAAGTGTTTTCTGGGGCCAACACCTACACCGGCGGCACCCAAGTTAACGGGGGCACCCTCCTGATCGCCAACACCACCGGCTCGGGCACCGGCACCGGCGCGATCACCGTCGCTTCCGGCGCTCGCTTCGGTGGCACCGGTATCGCGACCGGTGCGGTCACCGTCTCCTCCTTCGATTCCGTCATCATCGCAGGCGGCGAAAACGCCATCGGAACGCTCACTCTAAACGGAGGCCTCACCGCCAACAGCGGCGTGACCTTTGCCTTCGACATCAACGGAGCCCAGATCGACTCCATCGATTTCGGCACCGCCTCCCTCAATCTTGGCGGCACCGTCACCGTTGATTTTACCAGCCTCGGTTCGGTCGAAACCGGCGTCGCCTACAGTCTCTTCGCCGGCACCGGCGCTTGGGATTCCGTGTCGGCCAGCTTCGTGATCAACGGTCCCTCTGGTTACGAACTCGATACTTCCTACGGTGGTGGCAACGGCTACATCTTCGACGACGCCACCAATTCATTCACTGTGCAGTTCGCAGCCATCCCCGAGCCTTCCACCTACGCCGCACTCTTCGGCGGGTTGACGCTGGCCGGTGCGGCCCTGACCCGCCGCCGTCGCGCTTGATTACGCTCGGGGTCGTTTACGCGATAACCCCATGACAAAAAGCCGCCGCGACCGCATCTGCGGTCACGGCGGCTTTTTTGGGGGGTCGTGGGCCGGCAGGCGGGAAGCCGTGTTTCCGGAGATGGCATGTGCCGCTGACAGTCGAGACTCCTCGATGCAATGTATTGCACGGTTTGTTTTTTGCCAGAGGTCCTTTTTGCGAGCATAAATTCTTCCCAGCCCCAAGTTACCATGCCCCTTATAGACATTATACGCACTCGTGCTCGACGTTCACCCCTTGTCGATCATGCGGCCTTCACACTGGTCGAATTGCTTACCGTCATCGCTATCATCGGAATTCTCGCCGGCATTTTAATCCCCGTTGTTAACTCGGTCCGGAAAAACGCTCGTGTTGCCCAAGTCACCTCCAATCTGCGGGAGCTCACCAAGGCGACCATGCTCTATGCAGCGGATAATAAGAATATTTATCCTAAAATAAACGATAACACGAAGCCACCCGGCTGGTCGGCCCTATCCAGCACCGCTGGACAGACTTGGGCTGAAGTAATCTGGGCGTATCAGTATCCGAATAGAGCATTTAGCTGGGACACCTATTACAATAACGACACCTTCTTTCATACCCCATTTCTCGACACAAGCGTCGCTTCACCTCGTTCGTTTGCCATGAACCAGAGTTTAGATCAGGAAAACCGCCGTTATGGAATGCTCCCATCGCCTGCCCGCACCGTGATTTTCGGAGATGGTAGCGGCAAATCCAGCGCCATGTCGGCCAACACTATTTTGGCTCCCCGCACAAACGGGAAGATCGCCTTTGCCTGGCTTGATGGACACGTGACATTACTCACGTCGGCCGACGTGCCGACTTCAACGAATGATATTTTCTGGAGAGGCATTATGCCGGCCGGCCAATAGTGGGTATCCACGCAGAGACTCGGCCAAAAAGAGGCCGCCCATTATATCTGTAACACGTGCCGCCGGCGCACAAGGCGTGCCGCCGGTGATAAAGATAAAAAACCGTTCTGGTTACTGGAACGATCAGGGTTGGCGGAAGGCTACAATCCGCACAATCGCCGGGAGCGTCGCCGGTATCAATCGGGCTTGTTCAACCAGAGCTGGGTTGTCTGTTGTCGGCTTCGCGACAATACAACGCTCCGGGCTCGGCTCCGTCTGACGCACCCCTCTCATCTCCGTGCCCTCCATGGTTAACCCATCTTACCTGCCGCCACCCTGGCCCCCCGCGCCCCTCGCCCCGCCCTATGCGGTCACGGACATCGTCCGTCTCCCCACCGAGCCCGTCTGCTCCTCGCCCGACCTCGAAACCATCGAGGCTCGCCTCGTCTTCCGCGACTGGTTCGACCGCGAGGTCTCCGTCTTCGCACGCCGCAGCCACCCGCGCCAAGCCCCCAACGGCGCCGCCGTCCTCCACATTGTTGGCGGAGCGCAAACCATTCACCCTGGAGACCTCGCCGTCTGGACCGCCCAGGGCTACGCCGCCGCCAGCTTCGACTGGCAACTCACCGGCGTGGGCAACCGCCCTCCCGAGCGCACCAGCCGCTTCCCCGCCGAGCTCGTTCCGCAAAACGCGCCCACCCGATCCCTCCGCGCCGCCAACCTTCCCGTCGCCCTCCAGGCTGCCGCCGTTTGTCTCGACTGGCTCGCGCGCGCTCCGGGTGTCGATCCCGCCTGCCTCGGCGTCGTCGGTATCAGCTGGGGCGGCTACCTCGCCTGGTTGCTCGCCGCCTACGATCCGCGCGTGCGCGCCCTCGTGCCCGCCTTTGGGTGCGGCGGACTCTTTGCCCCTGGGCGCCGCG
>JBDRJH010000283.1:0-7063 GCA_043815125.1 Verrucomicrobiota bacterium | reverse complement strand
CCCAGCGCCAGCCCCACCCACAGCGGCGTCAGAAAAACGCCCAGCAAACTCGACAACGTCGCGTTGAACACCGCCGCCGGCACATTGCCCCGGGCCGCCGAGGTCATCGCCACCGAGGACGACACCGTCGACGGCAACGCGCACAAAAAGAAAATCCCCAATCCCAACGCCCCCGGCAACGCCGCCTCGCCGATCACGTAGACCGCCCACCCGACCAGCGGGAACACAATGAACGTCGCCGACTGCACCACCGCGTGCAACCGCCAGTGCAACGCGCCCGCCTTCATCGCGGCAAACGACAACCCCGCCCCGTTCAGGAAAAAAATCAGCGCCACACCGACCTTGTTGAGGATATGCGCGTGCATCCAGCCGCCCTCCGCCCCCGGCCCCGGAAACGCCCAGGCCAGCAGCACCGCCGCCACCATCCCCGCCAGAAAACCGTCGATCTTGAACTTCATCACGCGCAACAGCCCCAACGCAATGGACGTGCCGTCCCGCCGACGCACCCCAAAAAACACCACAACCCCGGCTGATGCCCCGCCCACCGCCCACGAATACCTGCGCGCGAGGTTTGCTCCCGCGCCCGACCCGGCAACACTGCCCGGTTCCAACCCATGAGCGGCTCCGCCTCATCCTCCAACGGGCGGCCGGCCGCCGTCTTCAACGAAACCCTCCTCCTCACGATCCTCGCGGCGGTGCAGTTCACGCACATCCTCGACTTCATGATCATGATGCCGCTCGGCTCGCACCTCATGCGGGTCTTCGCCATCAGCCCCGAAGCCTTCAGCCGGCTGGTCGCCGCCTACGGCATCTCGGCCGCGGTCGGCGGCATCCTCGCCGCCCTCGTCATCGACCGGCTCGACCGCCGCAAGGCCCTGCTCACCCTCTACACCGGCTTCATCCTCGCCACCCTCGCCTGCGCGCTCGCCCCCACCTACGGCTGGCTGCTCGGCGCGCGCATCGCCGCCGGCGCCTTCGGCGGCGTCGCCTCCTCGCTCATCATCGCCATGGTCGGCGACGTCGTGCCGCCCGACCGCCGCGGCCGCGGCATGGCCTTTGTCATGACCGCCTTCCCCCTCGCCTCCGTGCTCGGCGTGCCCGGCGGACTGTTGCTCGTCAACGCCTTCAACTGGCACGCGCCGTTCTTCCTCATCGTCGGACTCGGCCTCGTCGTGCTGACCCTCGCCGCCCTGCGCATGCCCGCCATCGTCGTTCACCGCAGCGACGCCCACCCGCTGCGCCAGATCAGCGACATCGTCCGCCACCCCGTCCACCTGCGCGGCTTTCTGCTCACCGCCGCCCTCATCTTCGGCGGCGGTCTCATGATCCCCTTCATGGCCCCCTCCATGGTCAGCAACGTCGGCATCGCCGAGGATCACATCTGGATGATCTACCTGTGCGGCGGCGCGGCCACCTTCTTCAGCACGCCCCTCTTCGGCCGCCTCGCCGACCGGCACGACAAACTCCACGTCATCGCCGGCATCTCGATCCTCACCGTCGCCACCACCCTCGTCATCAGCCGCCTCGGCCCGACCCCCGTGTGGGTCGCGCTCATCGTCACCACCCTGTTCTTCGTGACCATGTCCGGCCGTTTCGGCCCCGCCATGGCCATGGTCAGCAACGCCGTCGAACCCCGCTACCGCGCCGGCTACATGAGCCTCAACAGCACCGTGCAACAAGCCTCCAGCGCCACCGCTAATCTCGTCGGCGGCCTCATGATCGTGCAGACCGCCGACGGTCGCCTCGCCGGCTACGACCGCGTCGGCCTGCTCGCCGCCGCCGCCTTCGCCCTCACCATCGCCGCCGGCGCCTGGCTCCGCGCCGCCGCCCCCCACTCCGCCCGCAACCCCACCTGACGGCCGCACCGGTAAAAAACTAACCAGACAGGTTAGTTTTTTCCGCGACCGACACCCGTGACGAATCGACGACGCGGTCGCGCGGACGGGTCGGCCGTGTGAAGTTCCGCCTTTGCCATTGCCGCGCAGGGCGTTCCGGCATAGGCTGCGATTACCATGATCGACGTTATCAAGAAAACCCTGCTGGCTGGCGTCGGCGCCGCCGTTGTCACCAAGGAAAAGATCGAGGACTCCCTCGATGAACTCGTCCGCAAGGGCAAACTCTCCGCCGCCGACGCCAAGATCGTCGCCGAAAAAATCGCCGACCAAGGCAAACGCGAGTTCGAGGCCGCCAGCGACGGCCTCAGCGCCAAGCTGAAGGATCTCTTCAACCGCACCGAGGACGACACCCGCGTGCGCCTCGCCGCCCTCGAAGAACGCGTGCGCATCCTCGAAACCCGACTGGCCGAGCCCCCCACCCGCAACGGCGAACCGTGAAGCCCGTCGCCTTCTTCGGCCACGCCGTCCGCGCCAAGGAGATCATCGCCGTGCTGGCCCGGCACGGCTTCGCCGACCTGCTCGCCCAGATCGAGCTGCCCGCGGGCATACTGCAACGCATCCTGCCGCAGCCCGCCGTCCGCCGTTCGCACTACGAACGCCTGCGCCTCGCCCTCGAGGAACTCGGGCCCACCTTCATCAAGGCCGGCCAGCTGCTCAGCATGCGGCCCGACGCCATCCCCGACGCCCTCGTCCTCGAGCTGCGCAAACTGCAAAACGCCGTCAAACCCGAGCCCTTCGCCGACATGCGCGAAGTCCTCGTCGACGAGCTTGAAGCCGAACCCCGCGAGATCTTCGCCACCTTCAACGAAGAACCCATCGCCAGCGCCTCCCTCGCCCAGGTCTACTTCGCCACCCTGCCCGACGGCCGCCCCGTCGCCGTCAAAATCCAGCGCCCCGGCCTGCGCCGCACCGTCGAGGCCGACCTCGATCTGCTTGGCTGGTTCGCCGGCCAGCTCCACCACCGCATCGACGCCCTCAAACCCTACGACCTGCCCTCCGTCGCCGCCGAAGTCGGCCGCGGTTTGCGCCGCGAACTCGACTTCCGCCACGAAGCCCGCAACCAGCGCTACTTCAACGCCATCAACCCTCACCCCGAGCACGTCTTCGCACCCGAAGTCGTCGAAGGCCTCTCCACCGAACGCGTGCTGGTGATGGACCGCATCGACGGCCTTGCCGTCGGCTCCACCGCCCTCCCGCCCGAGATCGCCAAAACCGTCGCCGCCCACGGCGCCGCCTCCCTGCTCGACCAGGTCCTCATGCGCGGCTTCTTCCACGCCGACCCCCACGCCGGCAACGTGCTCGTCACCGCCGACGGACGCCTCTGCTTCCTCGACTGGGGCATGGCCGGCAACCTCACCCGCCGCCTCCGCCTCGCGCTCGCCGACCTCTTTGTTGCCGCCTCCGAGCAGGACGCCGAACGCATCGTGCGCATCGCCGCCGAGCTCGGCAGCCCGGGCGGCCGCGCCGACCTGCGCGCCATGGAACGCGACGTCACCCTCGCCCTGCGCGAAGACTTCAACCACACCATCGGCCACATCGAGCTCGGGCGCGCCATGCTCAAGCTCCTCTTCA
This sequence comes from Verrucomicrobiota bacterium, assembly GCA_043815125.1. Classification (GTDB taxonomy): domain Bacteria; phylum Verrucomicrobiota; class Verrucomicrobiia; order Opitutales; family Opitutaceae; genus JAUWBF01. The sequence continues at coordinate 3,596 of JBDRJH010000283.1, read as the reverse complement.
TCTTCGGACAAAACGGCATCAACATCACCCGCGACTACTCGCTCATGGCCAAGGCCGTGCTCTCCATCGAGGAAGTCGCCACCACGCTCGACCCCAAGTTCGACCTCAAGGACCACGCGCGCCCCGTGCTCACCGCCCTGCAAAAAGAGCGCACCAGCCCCCGCACCCTCTGGCGCGAAACCTCCGCCGCGCTGCGCACCACGCTCACCAGCCTGCGCGACCTGCCCGGCGAAGTGCACCGCATCATCCGCCGCGTCGAACACGACGACCTCACCATCAAGTTTCAGCACCAGGGACTCGACGACCTCGACGACGCGTTAAAAACCTCGGCCAACCGCATCGCGCTCGGCTTCATCAGCGGCTGCCTCTTCATCGGCAGTTCCCTGATCGTCGGGGCCAAAAACGGCGACGTTTCCCTGCTCAGCGGCACCGGCTACATCGTCGCCACGCTGATCGCCGCCTACGTCGCCTACGGCATCTTCCGCGAAGGCCGCTGACCCCGCCTCTTGCCGGTCTTGCCCCGCCCCGCAGTCTCACCTCCCCCGCGATTTGTCACTGAATAAGTGACAAACCCGCCGACACGCTGCGGCGCACCGGAGCCGTGCGGGGGCTTGCGCCGCCCGCGGCTCCCGGCAACGTTGCCCGGTCCGCACGATGTCCTCCTCTCCCGCCAACGTTCAGGCGACTTCCGCCAAAACCGCCCGTTCCCTTCCCCTCGCCCGCCCCGAGCTGCTCGCTCCCGCCGGCGATTGGGAATGCGTGCGCGCCGCCGTCGAGAACGGCGCCGACGCCATCTACTTCGGACTCGAACGGTTCAACGCCCGAATGCGCGCCAAGAACTTCACGCAGGCCGACCTGCCCGAGCTCATGGCCTTCCTGCACCGGCGCGGCGTGCGCGGCTACGTCACCTTCAACACCCTCGTCTTCACCCACGAACTCGACGACGCCGCCGACTTCCTGCGCTCGATCATCAGCGCCGGCGTCGATGCCGCCATCGTGCAGGACATCGGCATCTGCCGCCTCATCCGCCGCCTCTCGCCCGATTTCCCCATCCACGGCTCCACCCAGATGACCGTCACCGGCCCGGCCGGCGTCAACTTCGCCCGCGACCTCGGCGCCGAACTCGTCGTGCTCGGCCGCGAAAACTCCATCAAGGAAATCAACGAGATCCAGGCCGCCCAACGCGCCTCCGGCCTCACCCCGCTCCCGCTTGAAGTCTTCGTGCACGGCGCCCTCTGCGTCGCCTACTCCGGCCAGTGCCTCACCAGCGAATCCCTCGGCGGACGCTCCGCCAACCGCGGCGAATGCGCGCAGGCCTGCCGCCTCCCCTACGACCTCTACTCCGACGGCGAGAAGGTCGACCTCGGCGACCGCAAATACCTGCTCAGTCCCCAGGATCTCGCCGGCCTCGACGTCCTGCCCGAACTCGTCAAATCCGGCGTCGCCTCGCTCAAGATCGAAGGCCGCCTCAAGTCCCCCGAATACGTCGCCAGCATCACCCGCGTCTACCGCCAGGCCCTCGACAAAATCTTCGCCGAGACCACCGCGCCCTTCGATTTCGCCCGTGCCAAATACGAACTCTCGATGACGTTCTCGCGCGGTCTCTACACCGGCTGGTTCAACGGCATCAACAACCAGGAACTCGCCCACGGCCGCTTCGGCACCAAGCGCGGCGTGCTGCTCGGAGAGATCAGCCACGTCGGCACCGACCACGTCCTGCTCAAACTCGTCTCACCGCTGAAGCCCGGCGACGGCGTCGTCTTCGACGCCGGCAACCACGCCGCCGGCGAGGAAGGCGGACGCGTCTACCAGGTCGAGCCGCAACGCGACGGCACCACCCGCCTGCGCTTCGGTCACGGCGACCTCAACTTCCGCAAGATCCACGTCGGCGACAAACTCTGGAAAAACAACGACCCCGCGCTCGACCGCGAACTCCGCGCCACTTTCGAAGGCGAGAAACTCCGCCACACCCGCCCCATCAACGCCGAGGTCCACGGCCGCGCCGGCCAGCCGCTCACCTTGCTTCTGGATGATGGCAACGGCCACCACGTGAAGGCCGAATCCGAGATCGCGCTCGAGCCCGCGCAAAAACGTCCGCTCACCACCGAGATCCTCCGCGACCAGCTCGGCCGCCTCGGCGGCACGCCCTTTCACCTCGGCAAACTCGAAGCGCACCTCGAAGGCGAACTCATGCTGCCCGTCAGCGAGCTCAACCGCCTGCGCCGCGACGCCGCCGCCCGCCTCGACGAACTCCGCGCCGCCCCCCGACGCTGGACGCTCAACAGCGAAGCCCCCGCGCTCACCATCACCACCGCGCCCGCCTCGGTGCCGCCCGCGCCCGCCGCCCCCCATCTCGTGCTCGTCGTGCGCAACCTCACTCAACTCGACACCGTGCTCACCTGCCCCGGCACCCGCGAGGTCTACTGCGAATTCGAGAATCCCAAGCACTACCGCGACGCCGTGCAAAAATTCCGCGCGTGGCAGACTTCGGCCCCCTCACTTCAAGCTTCCGACTCCTCGACGACACCCGCGCCGTCCATCTGGCTCGCCCCGCCGCGCGTCTTCAAACCCGGCGAGGAATGGATTCTCAAACAGGTCGCCTCGGCCGAGCCCGACGGCTACCTCGTGCGCAACCACGAACACCTGCGCTTCTACTCCGGCTCGCGCCTGCGCGGCGACTTCTCGCTCAACGCCGCCAACCCGCTCACCGCCGAGTATCTGCTTTCCAACTACAACCTCGAGCGCATCACCGCCAGCTACGATCTCAACGTCCATCAACTCGAGTCGCTGCTCAAGTCCGCCCCGCCCGCGTGGTTCGACCTCACGCTGCACCAGCACATGCCGATGTTTCACATGGAGCACTGCGTGTTCTGCGCGTTCCTCAGCAAAGGCAAAGACTACCACGACTGCGGCCGCCCGTGCGAAAAGCATGCCGTGCACCTGAAGGACCGCGTCGGCGCGGAGTTTCCGCTCAAGGCCGACGCCGGTTGCCGCAACACCGTCTACAACAACCGTGCGCAAACCGGAGCCGAGTTTGCCCACCGCCTGCTGGAGCTCGGCGCGAAACACTTCCGCGTCGAATTCATGAACGAAGGCCCCGACGAAGTTCGCAGGACCATCGACTACTACCAAAAACTCCTGCGCGGAGAACTCGACGGCACGTCCCTCTGGCGCGAGCTCAAGCTCATCAACCAAATGGGCGTCACCCGCGGCCAACTCGACGCCGCCCCGCGGGTGATTTTCAAGAAGACGTAGAAGCCATGCAGGGACCTGTAGGGGCCTCCCTCGCGAGGCCCGCTCAACGCCAGACCACGGAAAACGCGTCATTTCCCGGCGGGCGCGCAACGGGCTTCGCGAGCGAAGCCCCTACGTTCCGGAAGTCCACGCAGGACCGTCTCGGCGTCCCGAGCCGATACGGGTTTTTTAACCACAAAAAACGCAAATGTTCGCAAAACTCCGATCCGACTTTCGCGAACTTTTGCGCCTTTTGCGGTTCCCTAAATCCAGCTCCGATCTTCGTGCGCCTTCGTGCACTTCGTGGTTCAAAAATTCGCTTCGCCGCTGTGGTTGACCACGAAGGTCACGAAGCGACACGA
>JBDRJH010000282.1:0-9429 GCA_043815125.1 Verrucomicrobiota bacterium | reverse complement strand
GTCTCGCTGGCGTGCGAACAGCGGCTTGCCGCCGCGCAGCAGCAGGTGGAAACGCAGCGACATCAAGCGAGCGCCCGGGGAAAAGTGCTGACGCCCCTGATCGGCGCGCAGGAAGAGCCACTGGTCTTTGCCGGCGCGGATCTTGCCGCGCGGATAACTCACGGTGACGTCGCCCTCCTCGATGAACCACGCAACCGTTTCCTGGGTGCTCTCGGTCTTGTCCATGTCGCGGTAGAGATCCTCGATCACGCGTTCGTTGGCCCAGACGAGCCGGGTTTGCAGACCGTAGATGTCAATCTTGGAGCGTGCCTTGGGGGTCTTGGGCATGGTGGGATTCCATATCTTTTTGGTTACTTGGTGCAACCCCTTAAACTTCCCGTTTTTCACCGGGCAAATCACTTTTAAGGAAACCCAGTTATGAAATCCCTCATCCTTACCCCCCTGCTGGCCCTTGCCATTTCGCTGCCCGCGCACGGCGCGCTGCTGCTTTCCGAAAACTTCGACAATCTCAACACCGGTGCGCTCAACGGCCAGAACAGCTGGAGCGCGGCCGGCGAACTGACCGTCGGCGACGGCGGCCTGTCCTACTCGAACGGCGACATCACCATCGCCGGCGGCGCGCGCCACTCGGTCTCCACCGGTGCCAACGCGCAGGGGGTCGCGTCCAAGGCATTTGCCAGCCAGTCGGGTGAAGTTTGGTTCAGCCTGACGCTGAATGTCTCGACCACCACCAACAGCAACCGTTTTTGGTTCCACGTCAGCGATGACGCCGACCTGAATGACTCCGGCGTCATCGGTCAGACCAACACCAGCAGCACCGCCCTGCTCGGCGGCGTGCGCATCGGCAGCTCCCAGCAGTCCACTAGCACGGGGATTTCTCTCGGCAGCAATCTCGGCACCACGTTCTTCGTGGTCGGCCGCTACTTCCAAGCTGAGGAAGGCGGAACCGCGACGGTCGGCGATTACGACTCCATGGAGGTCTGGGTGAATCCGGACTCGACCACGCTCGGCAGCGGCGTCGCATCGAGCTTCACCACCGGCTCCGGTATCACCGGAGGCATCGACACCTTTGCGCTGTCCGCGCTTGGCGGCGGGGCGACGGTCCTCTGGGACAACCTCCTCGTTGGCACCAGCCAGGCCGACGTGCTCGACGTCTACACCTCCACCATCCCCGAGCCCTCCAGCTTCGCGGCCCTCGGCGGTCTTGCGGCCCTCGGACTCGCCGCCGCCGGTCGTCGCCGCCGTCGCTGATCAGCCGCCCGGGTTTCCTTTTTCACATCCCCTTGTGTTTACGCCGCCGTCCTTCGGGACGGCGGTTTTTATTTGGTAGGGCGGCGACTCCGTTCACCGCCAGCGTCCTACCGCAGCGCCTTGCGCTGAAACTCACCCGGCGGGATGCCGACCAGCCGCCGGAAGGCCTTGCTGAAATGAAACCGGTCGGAGAAGCCCGACAACTCGGCCGCGTCCTCGATGGTGACCTTGGGATTGGCCAGCAGCCGCTTCGAGCGATCAATGCGCGCCTGCATCAGGTAAAGGCTCAGGTCGGTGCCCATCGACTGCTTGAACTTGCGCCCGAGAAAGTCCGGGTGGCAGTTCAGGTGATCGGCCAGATCCTTCACGATAAACGGCTCCTGCAGGTGCGCGGCGATGTAGGCGATCGCCTCGCGCACCACGTAGGGCACGTCCTCGGGATCCATGTAGGGATAACGCAGCGCGCGGGTCTTGTAGAGCTCGGGCCGCACGCCGCTGATGTTGAAAAAAAAACGCGCCAATCGCGCCACCGTGCGCAGCGTCTGGCGGTGGCCGGCGATGCTGTCGGGGTCGATCTTCGGCACCGCCTTGAGCGCGTCGAGGTAGGACGCCGGGTCTTGCCCCATGCGCGCGCAATAGCGGCGGATGCGCAGCGCCGCGCGCTTCTCCTGCCCCTTCACCACGACCGAGCCGTAACAGAACACGCCCAGCACGCGGTCATTGATGATCAGCGGCTCGGCGATGTCGAACAGCCCGAGATGGCACAGGCCGTTGAGGCCGGTTTTCCGTCGCATGACCAGCCGGTTCACGGCGACCTTGTTGCGCGTGCAGTCGCGGCCCCAGTCGGGCTTCTTGGCCAGCTGGCAATACTCGCAAACGTGAAACTGGTGCTCGGTGTCCAGCCGCATCGCCGGCACGTCGGTGTGCGCGCCGTTGAGCATCCCGGTCAGGTCGTCGAAACTCATGCGCATGCCGCTCCCCGCCTCGAAGGACTCCATCAGTTCCTGAAGCAGCGGACGTTCGTTTTCGGGGGAGGGGATCGGCATTCCGGCGGGGGTTGGCAACGCCTTCCAGCGAATCCCCGCCACCCCCGGGCGACAAGCGGCAAATACCCCCGGCCGGCGCTCCGTCGGCAGACGGCACGCGGCCGGTCGGCAAACAGGTCACCGCCCAAGCCGGCCTTCGGTTAGACTGGGACCATCGCATGAAAACCCACCTTCCCCTCAGGCTGGACCTGCCGCTCGACGACGGCTGGGACGTGATCGTCGTCGGCGGCGGCCCCGCCGGCTGCACCGCCGCGATCGCCTCCGCCCGCGAGGGCGCGCGCACCCTCCTCATCGAGGCCACCGGCGCGCTCGGCGGCTCCGGCACCAGCGCGCTCGTGCCCGCGTGGTGCCCGTTTTCCGACAAGGAAAAGATCATCTACCGCGGACTCGCCGAGACGGTCTTCAACGCCGCCAAGGACGACATCGCCCACGTCAAGCCCGGCGCCCTCGACTGGGTCCCCATCAACGCCGAAAAACTCAAGCGCGTCTACGACTCCCTCGTGTCCGCCGCCGGCGTCACCGTGCTCTTCCAGACCACCCTCGCCCGCGTCGAGATGTCGGCCGACGACGAGGTCTCCGCCATCGTCGTGGCCAACAAGGCCGGCCTCACCGCCCTGCGCGCCCGCGTCTACGTCGACTGCTCCGGCGACGCCGACCTGGCCGCCTGGGCCGGCGCCGAGTTCCACCAGGGCGACGCCAACGGCGAGACCCAGGCCACCACCCACTGCTTCACCCTGGCCAACGTCGACTCCTACGCCTACGCCCACGGGCCCGATCTCGGCTGGTGGGACCCGCAAAGTCCCATCCACGACATCCTCGCCTCCGGCCAGTATCCGGAAATCCCCGACAAGCATCTCTGCGCCAACCTCGTCGGCCCCGGCTCCGTCGGCTTCAACGCCGGGCACATCTGGGACGTGGACAACACCGACCCCTTCGCCGTCTCCCGCGCGCTCATGAAGGGCCGCCGCATGGCCGAGGCCTACCGTGCCGCCCTCGCCGAGTTCGCCCCGCGCGCCTTCGCCAACGCCTTTGTCGCCTCCACCGGCTCCGTGCTCGGCGTGCGCGAGACCCGCCGCGTCACCGGCGACTACGTGCTCACGCTCGACGACTACCTCCAGCGCCGCTCGTTCCCCGACGAGATCTGCCGCAACAGCTACTTCATCGACCTCCACCAGACCAAGGAGGAGCACCAGCAACACCTCAGCGAGGTCGACGCCAACGTGCGCTTCACCCACTACAAGGCCGGCGAGTCCCACGGCATCCCCTACCGCTGCCTCACGCCCCGGGGCCTGCGCAACGTGCTCGTCGCCGGCCGCTCCATCTCCTGCGAACGCATCGTGCAGGGCAGCGTGCGGGTCATGCCCGTGTGCCTCGCCATGGGCGAGGCCGCCGGTCTCGCCGCCTCGCTCGCCGCCGCCAACGCCAACGCCGTCGACGTGCACGCCGTCGACACCGGTCTCCTGCGCGAGCGCCTGCTCGCCCACGGCGCCTGGCTGCCGGCCACGGCACACGAAACCGTCGTTTCCTGAATCCGTCGCGCCGGCCGGCGCGGCGCGGGGGGAGGGGGCTTGCCTCCGTGGCGTCCGTTTGTGCTAATTGCGGGCATGGCCCTGTTGGCGAAAGGCGTGGATTACTTCGGCGTGGACGGTTTTCCCGTCACCGCGCTGCGCGTGCGCACCGAGTCCGGGGGGCGGCCCTCGCACGCGCATGACGTCACCGAGACCGACCATTACCACGACTTTTGCGAGCTGGTGCTGGTGCTCGGCGGACGCGGCCGGCACCGGTTGGCCGGAGAGTCGTTTCCGGTGTCGGCGGGCAACGTCTTTGTGGTTCAAGGCAGCCAGGTCCACTGCTTCCGCGACCGCGAGGATCTGGTGCTGGTAAACGTCATGTATGACCCCGCCCGCCTGCCGCTGCCCGAGGGGCTCCTGCGGCGGCTCCCCGGCTACAGCGCGCTCTTCATGCTGGAGCCGACTTTCCGCAGCGCGCACCGCTTCTCCAGCCGCTTGCAGCTGGACCGCGAAGCGCTCGGCGCGGCCGAGGCGCTCGCCGAACGCATCGAGGCGGAGGCCGCCGCCCGCCGGCCCGGTCACGAAGCCGTGCTCCTCGGGCTCTTGGTTGAGCTGATGGTTTTCCTGTCCCGCCACTACGGGGAAAGCAGTGCCAGCGAGAGCCGCGCGCTGTTGCGCATGGGACGCTTGATCAGCGCGCTGGAGCAGCGCCATGCCGAGGAATGGACGCTCGAGTCGATGGCCGCCATCGCCCGCCTTTCGCGCACCAACTTGTTGCGCAACTTCCGCCAGGCCACCGGCCGCTCACCGGTGGAGTTTCTCATCGGCCTGCGCATCGAGGCCGCCAAGCGCCTGCTGCGGCAGACCGACCTGGGCATGACCGAGATCGCCCTCGAGACCGGCTTTGGCGACGGCAACTACTTCGCCCGCAAGTTTCGCGAGTCGACCGGCAGCACGCCCACGGATTACCGACGGCGTGGACGGATATAGAAAACCATCCTTTTGTGCTAATCGGACGATGGCGCCGGTCCTTTTGTTAAGGCGCGATTCCGGTCCCTGTGGTAGGGTGGGGCGTTTCCCAACCCCGCCATGCTACTCCTCGGAATCGATCTCGGCAGCTCCGCCGTCAAAGCCTCGCTCCTCGACGCCGCCACCGGCCGCGTGGTCTCCGCCGCCCAGTCGCCGCAGGGGGACGAGTTGCCCATCGCCGCGCCGCGGCCCGGCTGGGCCGAGCAGGACCCCGCCATGTGGTGGAAACACGCCGCGCTCGCCATCCGCGCCGCCTGCGCGGGACAAGACGCCTCCCGGATCGCCGCCATCGGCATCTCCTATCAGATGCACGGACTCGTCACGCTCGACTCGGACCTGCGTCCGGTGCGACCCGCCATCATCTGGTGCGACAGCCGCGCGGTGGACACCGGCGCGCAGGCCTTCGACGAACTCGGCGCCGATGTCTGCCTCTCCCGCCTGCTCAACTCCCCGGGCAACTTCACCGCGTCCAAGCTCCGCTGGATTCAGCAAAACGAGCCCGCCAACTTCTCCCGTATCCACAAAATCATGCTGCCCGGCGACTACCTCGCCCTGCGGCTGACGGGCCGGGCCCAGACCACCGCCTCCGGCCTCTCCGAGGGCACGCTGTGGGACTTCTCCAAGGACGCGCCCGCCGGCTTCCTGCTCGACCACTGGGGCATCGACGCGTCGCTGCTTTCGGCGCTCACCCCGACCTTCGGACCGCAGGCCCCGGTGCTGGCCTCCGTGGCCGCCGACCTCGGTCTGCCCGCCGGCATCCCGGTGGCCTACCGCGCCGGCGACCAGCCCAACAACGCCTGGTCGCTCAACGTGCTCAACCCCGGAGAGATCGCCGCCACCGGCGGCACCTCGGGCGTCGTCTATGGCGTCACCGACCAACTCGCCCACGACCCGCAGGGCCGCGTCAACGGCTTCGCCCACGTCAACCACGCCGCCGCCGACCCGCGCATCGGGGTGCTCCTCTGCATCAACGGCACCGGCATCCTCTACGCCTGGCTGCGCCGCGCGCTCGGGGCGAATCTCTCGTATTCACAACTCAACGACATGGCCGCCGCCGTGCCCGCTGGCAGCGCCGGGCTGAGCATCCTGCCCTTCGGCAACGGCGCGGAGCGCATGCTCGGCAACCGCCGCGTCGGCGCGCAGGTCGTCGGCCTTGATTTTCTTCAGCACGGCAACGGGCACCTCGTGCGCGCCGCGCAGGAAGGCATCGCCTTCGCCTTCAGCCACGGCATCGCCGGCATGAAGGCCGCCGGCCTCACGCCCGCCAGGATCCGCGCAGGCAACGCCAACCTTTTCATGAGCCCGGTCTTCCGCGACACCCTCGCGGCCACCCTCGGCGTCGGCATCGAACTGGTCTCGACCGACGGCGCCGCCGGCGCGGCCCGCGGCGCGGGGCTTGGCGCGGGGATTTTCAAAACCACCGCCGAAGCCTTCGCCGGCCTCACCGTGCTCGAGACCATCGAGCCGAAACCCGCCCTCATCGAACCCTGCCGCGAAGCCGCCGCCCGCTGGGAAGCCGCCCTCGCGAAGGCGTTGGCCTGGTTTTTTTAAAAACCACGAAGCTCACGAAGGAACACGAAGGCAGAGCACAGTCGTTGATCCGCTCCAGATTCTTTAACCGCAAAAGACGCAAAATTTCGCAAAATTCCTCATCCCATTTTCGCGATCATTCGCGCCTTTTGCGGTTCTCACCCCGCTCCGCCCTTCGTGCCACTTCGTGACCTTCGTGGTTAACTCTTTTCCTCAACCCACACCCGACCATGTCCACCAACCTCACCATCGGCTCCCGAGCCTACTTCCCCAACATCGCCCCGATCGCCTTCGAGGGCGTCGATTCCACCAACCCGTTCGCCTTCCGCTACTACGACGCCAAGCGCGTCGTCATGGGCAAGCCCCTCGCCGAGTGGATGCGCTTCGCCGTCTCCTACTGGCACGGCTTCTGTGGCAACGGCGCCGATCCGTTCGGCGCGCCCACCCGCCCCATGCCCTGGCTGACCGCGGCCGACCCGATCCAACGCGCCAAGGACAAGGCCGACGCCGCCTTCGAGTTCATCACCAAACTCGGCGCGCCGTATTACTGTTTCCATGACACCGACATCGTCGACGAGGCCGGCACCAGCCTCGCCGAATTCGAGTCGCGCATGGCCGTCATCACCGACTACCTCGCCGGGAAGCAAAAGGCCTCCGGCGTGAAGCTCCTCTGGGGCACCGCCAACCTCTTCAGCAACCCGCGCTTCATGAACGGCGCGTCCACCAACCCCGAGTTCGGCATCCTCGCCCGCGCCGGCGGTCAGCTCAAGGGCGCCATCGACGCCACCATCGCCCTCGGCGGCGAAGGCTACGTGTTCTGGGGCGGCCGCGAAGGCTACCTCTCTCTGCTCAACACCGACATGAAACGCGAGCAGGACCACCTCGCGCGCTTCCTCACCATCGCCCGCGACTACGCCCGCGCCAACGGTTTCAAGGGCAAGTTCTTCATCGAGCCCAAGCCCTGCGAGCCCACCAAACACCAGTATGACTTCGACGCGGCCACCGTGCTCGGCTTTCTCGGCAAGCACGGCCTGCTCGACGACTTTGCGCTCAACATCGAGGTCAACCACGCCACCCTCGCCGGCCACACCTTCCCGCACGAGCTGCAGGTCGCGGCCGACGCCGGCAAGCTCGGCAGCATCGACGCCAACCGCGGCGACGCGCAAAACGGCTGGGACACCGACCAGTTCCCCGTCGATCCGCTCGAGCTCACCGAGGCCATGATGGTCATCTTCAAGGCCGGCGGCTTCACCCACGGCGGCGTCAACTTCGACGCCAAGATCCGTCGCAACTCGACCGACCTCGACGACCTCTTCATCGCCCACGTGCAGGGCATGGACGCCTTCGCCCGCGCCGCCATCGCTGCCGAGAAACTCCTCACCGAGTCCGAACTCCCCGGCCTGGTGAAAGCCCGCTACGCCAGCTTCGACACCGGCGACGGCCAGGCCTACGAGCAGGGCAAGCTCAGCCTCGCCGACCTGCACAAGATCGCCCACGCCCAGGGCGAAATCACACCCGCCAGCGGCAAGCAGGAACTCTACGAAAGCATCCTCCTTCGCCACATCTGATCGCACAAAACACTCTCAGCTAAATCCAAGGCCTCCGCGCAGTCGGAGGCCTTTTTTGTGCCTCCGGGAACCCTGTGTTTATGAACGCAGGTGCCCATTGGCCACCGCCTCTCGGAAGGCATTCAAGTCGGCGTCCGAGACCTCGCTGCGCAGGCAGGCGATGGAGGCCTTGAAGGTTTTGCCCAGATGCTCGGTATCGATATGGATGTTGATTTCGTCGCCGTTGGTATCCGTGCGGAAAGAGGTGATGCTCTTCCATGCGAACCCCCGAGCGCCCCATGCGCTTTGCTCGACCACGCCGTGGGAAGTGAGCCGCCAAGTGTTCAGAAAATGGCGCTCCAAGATACGCACATGCATCAGTAAAATTGGCATCATCAAGGCCAACGCCAGGGCAAATGGTGCGACAAAAAGCCATATTATCCGATTTGCCTGATCGGCCATTTCAGGCGCGAACCGGTGGATCATCCACCATGCGACCAAGCTCAGCAAGGGGCCGAAGATGACGGTGGTGCGCAGTATGGGGCGACTAGCGGCGAACAGTTGTGCGCGGCGCTCCGGCGCAAAGCGCGGTGATTCTCTAAAAACAACGGATCGGCGTCGCATCGGGTTTTATGGGTGAGAACGGCGGATCAACCGACCTGCACGATGATGGTTTCCTCGCCTAGCGTCACGCGGTCGCCGCCCATGATTTTTTTGCGTTTCTGGGTCTCGACCACGCCGTTGAGCAGCACGTGACCCTCGCTGATGATCGCTTTGGCCGCGCCGCCGTTGTCGGCCAGACCGGCAAACTTGAGCAATTGGCAAAGCTCGATCGGCTCGGCCTTGACGGTGATGACGATGGGTTCGGCGTTGGGCATCACCCAGCAATCATCCGGGCCCCGGGCGGCTTCAATGGATAATTTAAGCGGGCTTTTGTTTTGGGTGGGACACTGCTTGTTTATTCGCCCAGCCATGTCCACCCCCGCCGCCCCCGAACTTTTGCCAACGCTGTCCGAACGTCTCGGCGCTCACAATGTCCTCACCGAGCCCGAGGACATCCTGCCCTACGGCTTCGACGGCACCGCCACGCTCAACCGGCGGCCGCTCGCTGTCGTCTTCGCCAAGTCCGCCGAAGACGTGTCCTTCGTGCTCGGGCTCGCCCGCGCGCACCGCGTGCCCATTGTCACCCGCGGCAGCGGCACCGGGCTCTCCGGCGGCAGCGTGCCCCTGCCCGGTGCCATCGTCCTCTGCCTGGCCCGGATGGATCGTATTCTTGAGTTGGATACGGCCAACCTCACGCTCCTCGCCGAGGCCGGGGCGATCACCCAGAAAATCTACGACGCCGCCGACGCCGTCGGGCTCTTTTATCCGCCCGACCCCGGCTCGATGAAAATCAGCACCATCGGCGGCAACGTCGCCGAAAACTCCGGCGGCCTGCGCGGCCTCAAATACGGCGTCACCCGCGACTACGTCATGGGCCTGGAAGTCGTGCTCGCCGACGGCTCCGTCTGCTGG
>JBDRJH010000281.1:0-5729 GCA_043815125.1 Verrucomicrobiota bacterium | reverse complement strand
TTGAGCACGCGGTCGTCGTCGAGGTCGAGTTCGAGGCCGGCGTCGCGCAGGCGCTTCATGAGTTGCTCGCGGTAGTTGGCCGGCACCTTGGGCGCGCGCTCGGCGATGGCATGGACGTGTTTCGAGAGCGTTTCCAGGCGGCTGAAGAAGTCGACCAACAGGGCCTCGCCTTCCTTGGCGCGCATGGCGACGAAGGCGCGCAGGGCCTCGGCGACGGCATCGAGCACGGCCTCGCGCACGTCGTCGAGCGGCGGCGCGGAGGCGGATTTGCGGTGGGCGCTGGCGATCGACCAGAGCAGATCGGGCGTGGCGGTGAAGACCTCGCTACGGGCCTCGCAGAGGGCGCGCAGGCGGTCGAGGGTGTGTTGCACGGCGGCGTCGTCCCAGGCGACGCCGGTGGCGCCGGACTCGCCGGTGAGCTCCATGGCGACGTGGACCTTGCCGCGCGCGGCGACTTTGCGCACCTGGTCGGCGATGTCAGTTTCCAGGTCGGCCCAGTCGGCGGGCAGTTTTTGGGTGAGGTCGAGCGTCTTCCGGTTGACGGAGCTGACCTGCACACAGAGGGAGTAGGAGCCGAGCGCGGCGGTGGCGCGCCCAAAGCCAGTCATGCTTTTCATAGGGTGGACTGAAGCGGCGATCAACGGGCAGCTGAATCCTAAAGTTTGGCGCGTGCCCGGGAGGTCCCGTCCCCGGGCCGGAGCCCGGGGACGGTTTTCGTGCGGGGTCAGCCTTCGGCGCGGCGCCGGGCGTCGGCCTCGATGAGGCCGCGCACGCGGTCGAGCTCGGCCTGGACGGCGGCCTTGACGGCGGGCAGGCCGGCGGCGTCGCCGACCGGGGCCTTGGCGAAGACGTAGAACTTCATCTTGGGCTCGGTGCCGGAGCCGCGCGCGGCGAAGGTGTAGCCGTTGGCGAGGGTCACGAAGTAGAGGTCCTGCTTGGGGATGAGCTCGCCGTCGGCGTCGCGGATGTCCTGCACGCCGAAGTCCTTGAACTCGGTGACGGCGAGTTCACCGAAGGCGGCCGGGGGCTCGCTGCGGTAGGTTTCGAGGATGCGCTTGATCTTGGCCGCGCCGCTGGCGCCCTCGTAGTAGATGTTGACCACGCCTTCGAGGTAGAAGCCGTATTTGAGGAATACCTCGTCGAGGAACTCGGGGACGGTGATCCCGCGGGTCTTCACCCAGGCGCAGACCTCGGCGAACATGAGGCAGGCGGCGTTGCCGTCCTTGTCGCGCACGCTGTCGTTGGGCAGGTAGCCGTAGCTTTCCTCGCAGCCGAAGGCGTAGAAGGTGCTGTGCTCCTGCAGGAGCTTGGCGCGGCTGGCGAAGGGGGTGGCGTCGTAGTCGAGGGCGACGCCTTGCTTGGCGAGCAGGGCGGACTTGAGCTGCTCCTCGTAGCCGCGGATCTTGGCGGCGATCCACTTGAAGCCGGTGAGGGTGTTGATGACCTTCACGCCGTGGCCGTGGCCGATGGCGTCCTGAAGGGCGGTGGTGACGAAGGTCTTGACCAGGGCGACGTTGGCGCCGCCGTTTTTGGCGATCCAGCCGAGCTCCTTGTATTTGGAAATCCGATACTCGGCGAGCAGCGCGCCGATCTGGTTGCCGGTGAGCAGGTGCATCCTGCCGTCGGGGCCGCGCACGGCCACGCCCATGCGGTCGCAGTCGGGGTCGGTGGCCATGACGACGTCGTGGCCCTGCGCCTCGGCCTGTTTGACAGCGAGGGCGAGGGCCTCGGCGTTCTCGGGGTTGGGCGATTTGACCGAGGGGAAGCGCGGGTCCATGACGGCCTGCGTCGGCTCCTCGACGACTTCGCAGCCGGCGGCCTTGAGCAGGGGAACGGACATGATGCCGCCGGTGCCGTGGATGGCGGTGAAGCAGACCTTGAGCCCGGCCTTGCGGAGCACGTCGCCGTCGATGACGGCTTGCTCGGCGGCGGCGAAGTAGGCGTCATCGGCGGACCGGCCGAGGGTGATGACGCGGGCGAGGTCGACGTCGAGGAAGTCGGCGAGCTCGGCGAGGGGCACGGCCTTGACCTGGGCGACGATGCCGGTGTCGTGCGGGGCGACGACCTGGGCGCCGTCGTCAAAGTAGGCCTTGAAGCCGTTGTCGTGGGGCGGGTTGTGGCTGGCGGTGATGACGACGCCGCAGTGGGCCTTGAGCCAGCGCACGCTGGAGCTGAGCTGGGGCGTGGAGCGGGGCCCCTCGAAGATGCAGGCGACGCCGCCGAGGCGGCTCCAGGCGGAGGCGGCGAGCTCGCAGAAGTGGCGCGAGAAGTGGCGCACGTCGTGGGCGATGACGAGCTTGGGCGGGTTGGGGTCGCCGAGGGTGTCGAGGTGGGCCTTGACGTGGCGGAACAGGCCGACGGTGGCGCGGACGAGGGTGAAGTCGTTGAGGATGTTGCTGCCGATGGCGGCGTGGGCGGGGGTCTCCTCCGGACCGGAGGCGCCGAGCTCGGCCTTGGTTACGGCGTGGCCGATGGTGCGGCCGCGCATGCCGCCGGTGCCGAAGGCAAGGTCCTGGTAGAAGCGGTTGTTGAGTTCGTCCCAGTTGCCGGCGGCGACCAGTTCACCGATGCTGTCGGCGGCCCAGCCGGGCAGCGGGGCGGCCAGCCAGGACTCGAGATTGGCGACGGTGGAGGCGAGGAGTTTGCCGGACTGGCCGGCGGCGTGGAGGGCGGGAAGCAGCGACATGTTGGCGTTGGCGGAGGGTTGATGAAATCAGGCGAGATAGAGTCCGGCGGAGACGGCGGGCCGGGCCGCGAGGGCGTGCCAGGAGTCGGCGAAGGAGTCCTCGTCGTATCCAAAAAGCGGAGACACCTCGAGGTCGAACGGCGGGCGGCCGGTTTCGTCGACCGGCACGCCGGCGCCGTGGGCGTTGAGCCAGCGGGCGAACTGGCGGCACTGGTCGTCGGCGCAGGTCTGGGGCGAGTCGAGGCCGGTGGCGTTCTTGACCGGCGAGAAGTCGTCGGCGCGGTCGGTCTCGATGACGACGGGGTTCCGGGAAAAGGGCAGCGCGTCGAAGACGAAGAGCTCGAACTTGATGCCGTTGGGCTTGTCGGGTTTCACGGGGTTGCCGTGGGCGTCGACGGTGGGGATTTTTTTGTCCGCACGGTGGAAGGGCAGCGCGGTGTCGCCGGTGGCCATGCGACGGATGAAGCCGCGGTCGAGCAGGTGGATGGCGATGCTGCCGGCGATGTAGCGGAGGCGGCCGTCGGCGTCGGTCTCCTCCTGGATGGCGGCGGGCAGGTCGGAGTATTCGACAACGACGAGGTTGCCGCGCTGCGTGCAGAAGTGGCCGACCTTTTCGCCGGCGTAGGCCTTGGGGACCATCTTGCTGCTCATCTCGGAGCCGCGCACGAGGTGCCAGCCGATGAAGGCCGGGTCGATGAAGCGCACCAGCGGGTTGTCGACTTGGAAGTAGCTGAGGACGTCGATGCCCTCGCGCTCCATGAGGTCGAGCGCGCCGGCGCGGTGAAGGGCGCGCAGCGAACCGCCGTGGCCGTCGGGGGACATGGCGATGGCGTGTTTGGACTCGAGCAGGATCTTGCCCTGGGCGTCGACGGCGGGCATGCGGCCCTGGCGGAAGAAGTGGACCTTGGAGGCGTCGAGGCCGAAATGGTTGTTCTCCACGAAGTGCGCCTCGGTGGCGGCGTGGTTGATGTGGCTGGTCATGATGAACCAGTGGAGGGGACGGCCGTAGCGGCGGCCGGCGGCGAGGAGCTTTTCGGCGAAGACGTGGAAGAGGGTCTTCTTGTTGACGGGGGTGACGGGATAGGTGCCCTTGGGGCCGTCGTAGCCGAGGCGGGTGCCCTGCCCTCCGGCGACGGTGAAGGCGGCCACGCGGCCGGCGCGCAGGGCGTTTTCGCCGGCCGTCTTGGCGGCTGCCCAGGTGGTCGCGTCGCCGCCGTTTTTCGGCAGCGCCTCGTAGGGCGCGGGGCTGAGGTCGGCGAGGTCGGTGCCGGCCGAGCCGCCGGCGGCCACGAGGGTGGCGTTGAGCCGGGCGATCTCGGCGAGATCGATCTCGGCGGCGTCGGCGAGCAGCTGTTGCTGCTGATCGGAATCGAGTTGGTCGAAGAACGCAAAAACCTGGCTCTGTCCGGCTTCTGCAAAGGCTTGGATAAGGGGATGCTGGGTCATGGTGGCCAAAGAACCGCCATCAAAACCCCCGCGCACCGCCGCGGGCAACGCCATTTTGGGTGATAAACGCGTATCGGGCGCAAGGCGTGGCCCCGCTCACTCCTCGAAACGCCAGACGAACTCGTCGGGGCGCGCGTAGCCGAGGCGGCGGCGGATCACCCGCTCCACGTAGGCGGGGTCGGTGCGCAGGCGCCGGAGAATTTCCTCCTGTTCGGCGAGTTTCAGCTCGGTTTCGGCCAGGCGTTGCTCAACGCGTTGCTCGATGGCGCGCAGCCGGACGTATTCGCGCCGGGTCTGCCAGAAGAACAGCGTCGAGCCGACCGCGGCGCCGACAAGGGCCAGGGCGTAGGCAAGAATGACCAGACGGCGGAGCAACATGATGAGGACGACAACGCGCGGGAGAGCGGATTCGCCCAGCATGGGCTGGTCGCAGCCCCGCTGTAAATAAATCGTGTGAACTGAATTCGTCCCCGTCTTTTGTCGTGCGTTGCCGGGCGCCGGTCGTTAGCCCGATTACGCATGTATCAGAGCTTCTATGGGCTGCGTGAGCTGCCCTTCAACATCACGCCTGATCCCAAGTTCCTTTACCTGAGCCCGACGCATCAGGAGGCGTTGCAACACCTGCTTTTCGGCGTGCAGGAGCGCAAGGGCTTCGTGGTGCTGATCGGCGAGGTGGGCTGCGGCAAGACCACGCTCTGCCGCCACTTCCTGAACCAGATCGACCACAAACGATTCGACACCGCCCCTGATCCTGAACCCACGCGTCGACGAAAAGGAGATGCTCATGGCGATCCTCACCGAACTGGGCGAAACCCAGCTCGCGCAGAGCCACAACGAGCTGGTTTCCCAGATGAACCGCGTGCTGCTCGACCGCATCGCCGCCGGACGCGACATCGTGCTCATCATCGACGAGGCCCAAAACCTCTCCTTTGAGGTGCTCGAACAGATCCGCCTGCTCTCCAACCTGGAGACGGACAAACAGAAGCTGCTTCAGATCGTGCTCATGGGGCAACCCGAGCTGAAGGAGATCCTGCTGCGCCCCGAGCTGCGGCAACTCCGGCAACGCATCTTGATCCACTACAACCTCAAGCCCCTCGGCGTGCAGGACCTCGCGCACTACGTCCACCACCGCATCACCCTGGCCGGCGGCATGGGCCGGCCCTACTTCACCAAGTGGGCCCTGCGCGCCATCCGGCGCTACAGCGAGGGCATTCCCCGCGTGGTCAACAATCTCTGCGACAAGGCCATCCTCGCCGCGTTCATCCGCGAATCCGACGAGGTCACCTGGTGGGACGTGCGCCGCGCCATCAAAGACCTGCGCTCGCTCACCGAATAATGCCCCTTGCCGCTGTCGCCCCGTCCGCCCATTTAAAACTCAACAACGCGCCCCCCCTCCCTCCCCGGCATGAGCCTGATCAACGAAGCCCTTAAAAAAGCCCAGCGGCAGCGCGCCACCGAACCGGAGGCCGCCCCCGTCGAGGCCGCCGCGGTTGACTCACCGTCCCCGCCGCCCGCCCGCCCCCGGCAACGCAAGCGCCCGGTGCCCGCGCAGACCATGGTGCTGTTGACCGTCGGGGCGATCCTGCTGCTGCTCGCG
>JBDRJH010000280.1:0-7077 GCA_043815125.1 Verrucomicrobiota bacterium | reverse complement strand
CTGCTGGGCGGGAAGTGAACCTCGTAGGGGCCTCGCTTGCGAGGCCCATTCATCGTCACCACACCGGAAAACGTCCATCCGCCAATCCGCCTCACCGCACCCAACGGGCCTCGCAAGCGAGGCCCCTACGTTTGATCTCATGACCGACGCCGAGTTCATCCAGTCGCTCCCCAAGACCGAGACGCACCTGCACATCGAGGGCGCGCTGCCCTACACCCTGCTGCGCACGCTGGACCCCGCGGCGTATCCGGAAACCCCTTACTTCTACGATCCCTGCTTCCGCTTCGAGTCGTTTCCCAAGTTCGACGAAATTCTGCTCGGCCACGCACTGCCTTGGTTCACCTCCGCCGAACGCTACCACGAGGCCGCCAAGGCCGTCTTTGCCCGCCACCTCGCGCAGAACGTCCGCTACGTTGAGACGTCCTTCCACCTGCCCGTCGCGATGTTCACCAACACGCCCGCGACCGAGCTGATCGCCGCCATCCGCTCCGCCGTGCCCGCCGGACTCGAGGTGCGTATCTTCGCCGGCATGTTGCGCTCCGATTACACCGGTCCGATGCAGGCGATCATTGACGGCCTCGAAAACTTCGTCGACCTCGCCGGGGTCGACCTGCACGGCTACGAGCCCGTGCCCACCGAGCCCTGGACCGCCCCCGTGTGGACCCGTCTGCGCGACGCCGGCAAAATCACCAAGTGCCATGCAGGCGAGTTCGACGGCCCCCACCGCGTGCGCGAAGCCATCGAGCAGCTCGGCGTCACCCGCATCCAGCACGGCATCCGCGCCATCGAGGACCCCGCCGTCGTCGCCCTCGCGGTCGAGCGCGGCGTCACCTTCGACGTTTGTCCGATCAGCAACGTCCGCCTGCGCGTCGCGACGTCCATCGCCGAGCACCCGCTGCGCCGCCTGACCGCGGCCGGCGTGCGCTGCACAATCAGCACCGACGACCCGCTGGTTTTTGGCAACACCCTCTCCGGCGAATACGCCGCCCTCGCCGCCGAGGCCGGCTACACCCGCGCCGAGCTCGCCCGCCTCGCCAAAAACGGCTGGGAAGTCGCCTCCGTCGACCCCGCCACGCGTAATGCTGCGCTGGCCGAAATCGAACGGTTGGTCACTGGCATCTGAACCGACCGCTCATGCGCATTTTAACGCAGAGACGCAGAGACGCAAAGGCGGAGCCGAGACGAAACGATTCCATCGTTCCGCTACGTGCGATCCCCGCGATCCCCGTAGCGGAAGCGCGGAGCGCTTTCGGTTTGGCGCTCCCGGTTGTTTCACGTTCCGCGTTCACCCGCACCGCCTCTGCGATCTCTGCACCTCTGCGTCTCTGCGTTAAAATCTCGACGCTCTCCGTCGTTCTCCTGTCGGCGTTCACCCCCGCCACCGCCGAGCCCATCCGCATCACCTACTGGGAAAAGTGGTCCGGCTTTGAAGCCGACGCCATGCGCGCGGTGGTCGACCAGTTCAACGCCGCGCAGGACCGCGTCTTCGTCGACTTCGTCTCCATGTCGCAGATCGACCGCAAGCTCATCGTCGCCACCGCCGGCGGCGATCCGCCCGACGTCGCCGGCATCTGGTTTGCGCAACTCTCCTCCTTCGCCGACCGCGCCGCGCTCACCCCGCTCGACCCGTTCATCGAGCGCGACCACGACCGCCCCGCCGACACCTGGCTGACCGAGACCTACCCGCCCGTCTTCGCCGGCATGCAACGCTACCGCGGCCACGTCTACGCGCTCATCTCCGCGCCCGCCACCAACGCCCTCTACTGGAACAAAACCGCCTTCAGCGAAGCCGGCCTCGATCCCGAAAAACCACCGCGCACCCTGGCCGAGCTCAACGCGTTTTCACGCCGACTCACCCGCCGCCACGCCGACACCGGCGCGTTGCTGCGCACCGGTTTTTTGCCGCAGGAACCCGGCTGGTTTTCCTACGCCTACCCGGCGTGGTTTGGCGGACAACTCGTCGACGAGCACGGCGACATCGCCATTGCCCGCGACCCCGCCAACCTCGCCGCCGCCCGCTGGGAACGCGGCTTCGCGGAAACGCTCGGGGCCGACCAACTCAAACGCTTCACCAGCGGCTTCGGCGCGTTCGCGTCGGCCCAGCAGGCGTTCTTCACCGGCGATGTCGCCATGGTGTTTCAAGGCGTGTGGTTCGACCGCTTCATCGCAAAATTCTCGCCCGGACTCGACTACGGCGTGGCCCCCTGGCCCGAGGCCACCGGACGCGAACCCGGCCCGCCCGGGCAAGCCTTCACCCTGGCCGACGCCGACCTGCTGGTGATCCCACGCGGCGCGAAACACCCCGAGGCCGCCTGGGAATTCATCCGCTTCGCCACCTCGGCCAACCTCGACGCCACCGGCCGCGACCAGGTGAGCGGCGTCGAGCTGCTTTGCCTCGGCCAACAAAAGACCTCGCCCCTGCGCCGCTGGAGCCCGTGGTTCGAGCAAAACCATCCGCATCCACACATCGGCCTGTTCCGCGAACTCGCCGAAAGCCCGCGCGCCTGGCACGTGCCGCAGATCGGCGTGTGGACCGAGTATCTCCGCGAATACAACGCGGCCATCCAACGTGTGCGTTTATTGGATACAACCCCGTCCGACGCCCTCGACTACGTGCAAAACCGCATGAGCGCCTCATGGACCCGCCACCGCGCCAGCGTCGAACGCCAGGCGCAGGCCGCCGCCGCGCGGGCAGGGGAGGGCGCGCCATGAGCATCCGCATGACCACCGTCGACTGGCGACGCCTGCGTGCCGGGCTCGGCTTCACCGCGTTGTGGATCGTGGGCTTTGGCGTATTCACGCTCTACCCGGTGCTGGCGTCGCTCTACTACAGCTTTTGCGATTACTCGGTGCTGCAACGTCCGCTGTGGATCGGCCTGGAAAACTACCGCACGCTGGCCGGCGACGACGTATTCTGGTTGTCACTACGCAACACCCTGATCTTCGCCGGCGCTGCCGTGCCGCTGGGCACGGTGGTGTCGCTCGCGCTGGCGTTGCTGCTCAACCAGGACGTGCGCGGACGGGCGCTGTTTCGCACGTTGTTCTTTTTGCCGTCGATCGTGCCGCTGGTGGCGTCGGCGATGTTGTGGCTGTGGATATTCAATGGCTCGGGCGGGTTGCTCAACTGGGCGCTCGCGCCGGTGTTTTCGCTCTGGGGCGGCGCGCCGCCGGCGTGGTTGGGCGACCCGGCGTGGGCCAAGCCCGCGTTGATTCTCATGAGCGCATGGGGCGCGGGGCACAGCATGATCATTTATCTGGCGGGCCTGCAGGACGTGCCGCGCGAGCTCTACGAATCGGCCGACCTCGACGGGGCGGGGCGGTGGACGAAGTTTTGGCACATCACGCTGCCGATGATTTCGCCGGTGATTTATTTCAACGTCGTCATGAGCATCATCGGCGCGATGCAGGTCTTCACGACCGCGTTTGTCATGACCGGTGGCACCGATGGCAACCCGGCGCGCTCGACCTTGTTTTACGCGCTGTATCTGTTCTCGAGCGCGTTCTACGACCTGCGCATGGGCTACGCCTCGGCCATGGCGTGGATCCTGTTCATGTTGATCGCCACCCTCACCTGGATCGCCACCCGCGTGGCCGCACGCAAAGTGCACTACAACGACTGAGCCATGAGAAACGCGGTTTTTTCAACGCAGAGACGCAGAGGCGCAAAGATTGCGAAGACTTGCCGAGTCCGAATCTTTGCGCCCTCCGCGTCTTTGCGTCTCTGCGTTAAAATTCCGGGATCGGGATGTTGTGGGAATTTATGACGCGTTCGTCCGCCATTAATCGCTTCACCACCTATGCCCTGCTCATCGCAGGCGCGGTGCTGTTTGCGTTTCCGTTGGTGTGGATGATCGCGACCTCGCTCAAATCGCCCGAGCAGGCCGCCGCGTTTCCGCCGACGTTTCTGCCGCGCGCGCACTACGCCGAGGTCGCCGGACAACGCGTCGAGGTCACCCTGGACCGCGCGCTCGCCGACCGGCCCGGCTGGTGGCAGGTGACGACCAAGGACGGCACCGGCACGCGCGCCGCGTTGCCCCGCGAGCAGATCGAGACCCGCGTCGAACCGCGTTGGGGCAACTACCCCGAGGCACTGGCCCGCATGGGCGGCGGACGCGTGGGCTTTGGCACGTTCTTGGGCAATACCCTCATCGTGTGCGTGCTCGGGGTGACCGGCGCGGTGTTTTCCAACGCCATCGTCGCCTACGGCTTCGCCCGGCTCAAGTGGCGCGGACGCGACGCGTTTTTCGCGGTCACCTTGGCGACGATGATGGTTCCCATGCCGGTCTTGATGGTGCCGCTCTATGGCGTGTTTCGCGAGCTCGGCTGGATCGGCACGCTGCTGCCGCTGTGGGTGCCGGCGTGGTTTGGCAGCGCGTTCAACATCTTCCTCATGCGGCAATTTTTCCGCACCATCCCCGAGGAGATGAGCGAGGCCGCCCGCATCGACGGAGCCGGCGAGTGGACGATCTTCTGGCGCTTGATTCTGCCGCTCAGCAAGCCGGTGCTGGCGGTGACCGCGCTGTTCCACTTTCTCTTTGCGTGGAACGATTTTCTGGGGCCGCTGCTCTACCTCACACGCCAGGAAACCTTCACGTTGGCTATCGCGTTGCAAAACTACCAATCGCAGGCCGGCGGCGTGGAGTGGCCGCTGCTCATGGCCGCCAGCGCGGTGGTGGTGGCCCCGGTGATCGTGCTGTTTTTCCTCGCGCAAAAAACCTTCATCCAAGGCGTCGCCACGACCGGGTCGAAGGGGTAGGGTGGGGGCAAATTGGCGACTTGACACCCCGCCCGCCAACCGGTGTGCTCTCCGTTTTTCCAAAGAAACACCGCTCGAAACACTTCCGCCCATGGCTCTCAAAATCCGTCTTTCCCGCATCGGCTCCATTCATAACCCGATCTACCACGTGGTGGTCGCCGAAGCCCGTTCGCGCCGCGATGGCCGTCCGGCCGAAATCCTCGGCACTTACAACCCCCGCGCCAAGAAGGACGCCCTCACTCTCAACACCGAGCGCGCCGACTACTGGGTCTCCAAGGGTGCCAAGCCCACCGACACCGCCAACTCGCTGATCAAGAAGGCCAAGAAGGCCGCCGCCGCTCCGGCCGCCTGATCCGGCGTTCGGCAAACGACTTTTCCCGATCGCCCCGGACTTTGCCGGGGCGATTTTTTTTGCCCGGATCCCTCCTGTCCGCTGAAACCGCCGCCATGCCGCTGCATATTGATATCCTGACGCTCTTCCCGCGCATGCTCGAGGGCTTTCTCGCCGAGAGCATCCTCGGCAAGGGCATTGAGCGCGGCCTGGTCGGCGTGCGGGTGCACGACCTGCGCCAGTGGTGCGTCGACAAGCACCGCACCGCCGACGACCGCCCGTTCGGCGGCGGCGCCGGCATGGTCATGAAACCCGAGCCGGTGTTTGCCGCCTTCGAGCAATTGCAGACGCCGGGTTGTCATCGGGTCTACCTGACCCCCGACGGCACGCCGTTTTCCGAGCCCATCGCCCGCGAATTCTCGACGAAGCAGCACCTGATTTTGCTCAGCGGTCATTACGAAGGCATCGACCAACGCATTCGCGATCAACTCATCGACCAGGAGATCAGCATCGGCGATTATGTGCTCACCAACGGCACCCTGCCGGCGGCCGTGGTGGTCGATGCGCTGGCCCGTTTTATCCCCGGTGTTTTGGGGGAAGAAAAGTCATTGACGCACGAAAGTTTCACCGGCAAGTTGCTCGACTTTCCTCAATACACGCGTCCCGCCGAATTCCGCGGTATGGTCGTGCCGAAAGTCCTTCTTTCCGGCGACCACACCAAGATCGAAGCCTGGCGAACCGCGGCGCAGATTGAGAAAACCCGCCAAGTTCGACCCGATTTATTTCAAAAATACCGTCATGAATCCCATCATTAAAGAGATCACTGCTTCGCAGCTGAAGACCGACAATCCTCCCTTCAAGGTGGGCGACGGCGTGCGCGTGCACACCAAGGTCCGCGAAGGTGACAAGGAGCGCATCCAGATCTTCTCCGGCATCGTCATCGCCCACAAGGGCACCGACATCTACGAGACCTTCACCGTCCGTAGCATCCGCTCCGGCGAGGGCGTCGAGCGCGTGTTCCCGGTCAACTCCCCGAACATCGCCAAGATCGAGATCGACCGCGTCTCCGAGACCATGCGCGCCCGCCTCTACTACATCCGCAAGCGCACCGGCAAGGCCGCCATGGCCATCAAGGAAAAGCGTCTCGACGTCGCCACCAAGTAAATCACTGGTTTACATCGATAAAATTCACCAAACGGACCCGGATCGGGTCCGTTTTTTTTTGGACTTCCCCGGCGATTCGATGCCCGCTTATCGTCTTGGACTTTTCGTCCGGTTTTTCATCCAGTTCCCAACCTAAACATGAAGCTCAATACTGACATTCTCGCCCAAGCCGCCAATCAGGCCCGTGGCCTCGCCATGGACGCCGTGCACAAGTGCAATTCCGGCCACCTGGGTCTGCCCCTCGGCGCCGCCGAGATCGGCGCGACCCTCTTCGGTGGCGGTCTGCTCGCCCACAACCCCGACGAACCCCGCTGGCTCAATCGCGACCGCTTCGTCCTCTCCGCCGGCCACGGTTCGATGTTCATCTACACCTGGCTGCACCTCTCCGGCTACGACCTCTCGCTCGAGGAGCTGAAGAACTTCCGCGCCCTCCATTCCAAGACCCCCGGCCACCCCGAGTTCCACGAGACCCCCGGCGTCGAGTGCACCACCGGCCCTCTCGGCCAGGGTATCGCCAACGCCGTCGGCTTCGCCGTCTCCGGCAAGATGGCTGCCGCCCGCTTCAACACCCCTGAGCACACCATCTTCGACAGCCACGTGATCGCCCTCTGCGGCGACGGCTGCATGCAGGAAGGCGTCGCCCTCGAGGCCGTCTCCTTCGCCGCCCACCAGCAGCTCGATAATCTCATCCTCATCTACGATTCCAACGACGTTACCCTCGACGCCATGGCCGACAAGTCCCAGAGCGGCGACGATGCCAAGCGCTTCAAGGCCCTCGGCTGGGACGTCCAGACCATCGACGGCCACGACTTCCTCGCCATCGGCA
>JBDRJH010000279.1:0-6390 GCA_043815125.1 Verrucomicrobiota bacterium | reverse complement strand
GGGCTCGCTGCCGCTGTCCGCCTTCTTCGACCTCCTGCAAACCCGCCGCGCCTGCGACCTGACGCTCCGTCCCGGCCGGCGGCTGACGATCTCCTGGGCATGAACGAACCCGCCCAGACCGCCTCCCGCCCCGCCGCGCGCAATCCCGGCCCGAGCTGGGGCTTCCGCTTCCTGCGCGCCTGCGATCGCGTGCTGCCCGAGGCGATCTACCGCCCGGCGCGCGCGGCCGGCACCTGGATCGCGCTGGCCAACATGCCCGCACAGCGCCGCCACTCGCGCGACTACCTGCGCGTCGTGCTCGGCCGCGAGCCGCGCCTCGTCGAGGTGTTCCGCCACTTCCTCGCCTTCGAGGAGATGCTCATGCTCAAGCTCCGCGTCGCCGACGGCCGGACGCACCGCGGCGAACTCGCCCCCGGCTGCGACGACTTCCGCCGCTTCCTCGACGGTCCGGAAAACGCCCTGCTCGGCACCCTTCACCTCGCCCACTCCGACCTGTCGGGGTTCCTGCTCGGCGGCGAGGGGAGCAAGCGCGTATCCATGATCCGGCTACGCGTGGGCAACTCGCGCGATGTCGACAGGCTCGGCGCGTTGTTCGGCGACCGCGTCTCGTTCATCTGGGTCAACGAGGGCGAAAACCTGCTCTACGCGCTGAAGAACGCCGTCGCCGGCGGCGGCTCCGTCGCCATGAAGTGCGACCGGCTGGAGTTCGCCTCCAAGACCGCGGCGTTCCGGTTTCTCGGCGCGCGGCGGCTCTTCCCGTTCACCATCTACCACCTCGCGGTCATCTTCGGCCGGCCGGTGTTCATGTCCGTCGGCGTGCCCGGCGGCCCCGGCCGCACCGTGATCCACGCCTCGCCGCGCTGGTCGCCCGACCCCCGCGCTCTCGCGCGAGGCCAACCTCGCGTCGGCCCGCGCGCACTTCCAGGACTTCCTCGGGCTGGTCGAGGGCCTGCTGCGCGAGAATCCGTATTGGTGGTTCAACTTCATCCCGCTCAACCCGGAGGCCGTCGCATGAACGCTCCGCGCAGGTGCTGGCTGGCGTTCGCCTACTACTTTTCGTGGCTGCTCTTCGGCCTCGGCGGCCTGGCGCTCAACCTCGGCTGCGCGCCGTTCCTGCTCGCCCGCGACCGCGAACGCTTCGGTCCGCGCGCCCGCGCCGCCGCCCGCCGCATGTTCGCCTTCTGGCTCGACTGGATGGACGCGTCCGGCGTGGTCGAGGTCGTCTGGCACGGCTTCGACCGCGAACTGCCGCGCGGCGTCGTCTACGCGGTCAACCACCCGACCCTGGTCGACGCGCCGTTCCTGCTCGGCCGCCTCACCGACACCGTCTGCATCTTCAAGCCCGCCTTGCTGCGCAATCCGCTGATCGGCCCCGCCGCGCTCCTCTGCGGCTACGTCTCCGGCGACGCCGGGGTGGACGGCATCCGCGCCGCCGCCGCGTGCGTCGCGTCCGGCCGCTCCCTGCTGATCTTTCCCGAGGGCACGCGCACCGTCGACGGCACGACGCTCAACGCGCTGCACCCCGGCTTCGCGCTCATCGCCCGCCGCGCCGGCGCCGCCGTGCAGTTGATCCACGTGACCTCCAGTCCGTTGATCGCGCGCAAGAGCTGGCCGTGGTGGAAGCTCCCGCCGCTGCCCGCGCGCTTCGACTTCACCCTCGGCGAACGCATCCCGCCCGACGCCGACCTCACCCCGGCCGCGCTCACCGCGCTCGTCGCCAACAAGCTCCGCGCATGATCCCGTCCGCCACCCGCCTCGTGCTCGTCCCGAGCTACAACACCGGCCGCCGGCTCGCGTCGACCGTGCGCGACGCCCTCTCCGTCTGGTCGCCGGTGTGGGTCGTCGTCGACGGCTCCGACGACGGGTCGGACGGCGCGCTCGACGACATCGCCCGCGAGCACCCCGACCTGCGCGTGATCCGCCGCCCCGTCAACGGCGGCAAGGGCGCCGCCGTGCTCGACGGTTTCGAGGCCGCGCTCGCCGCCGGCTTCACCCACGCCCTGGTGCTCGACGCCGACGGCCAGCACCCCGTCGACCACGTCGCCCCCTTCATGGCCGCGTCCACGGACAACCCCGCCGCCATGATCCTTGGCAAGCCCGTCTTCGGCCCCGAGGTGCCGCTGGAGCGCCTTTACGGCCGCAAGCTCAGCGTCGCGCTGGTCCACCTCGAGTGCCTCGGGCGCGCCGTCGCCGACCCGTTGTTCGGCTTCCGCGTTTATCCGCTCAAACCGACGCGCGACATCCTCGTATCCATTCGCTGGGCACGCCGCTATGACTTCGACCCCGAGATCGCCGTGCGGCTCTTCTGGGCGGGCGTGCCGGCCGTCAACCTGCCCGCGCCCTGCCGCTACATCGCCAAGGCCGACGGCGG
Organism: Verrucomicrobiota bacterium; assembly: GCA_043815125.1. Lineage (GTDB taxonomy): Bacteria > Verrucomicrobiota > Verrucomicrobiia > Opitutales > Opitutaceae > JAUWBF01. The sequence goes on along the minus strand of JBDRJH010000279.1, from coordinate 4,019 downwards.
CGTCTCGCATTTCAACTATCTGCGCGACAACCTGCGCATGGTCTGGCTCCACACGCGGCTGATCACGCGGCTGATATTCCGCGAATGGCCGCGCATCCGCCGCCGGCGCCGCAACCGCCAGTCCCGCCCCGTCACATGAAGTTTCTTCGCGTCATCGTTCTCTGCCTGTCCACGCTCGCCGGCCTGTCGCCTGCGCTGCGCGCCGAGCGCGAGGACGTCGAGTTGATCTTCGCGAGCCTGCGCGACAACGCCCCGCTGCGCGCGACGTTCGCTGAGGCGCGTTTCCATCCGTTTCGCGCGGTGCCGATAAAACTCTCCGGCGAGCTGCGCTTCGACCCCGCGCGCGGCCTGAGCCTCCACTACGCCGAGCCCGAGGAAACAACGCTGATCGTCGACGACCGCGGACTGCTGATGCGCGACGCGCGTGGACGCGAACGCGTCGCCCCGCCCGACCACCGCGCGCAGGACTCGGCGCGGGCGTTGCTGCGGCTCATGCGCTTCGATTATCAGGCGTTGCTCGCCGACTTCGAGTTGCAGGACACCTACTCCGACGGCGGTTGGACGTTCACCTTCACTCCGCGCGACACCGAAGCCGCCGCGACGCCCGGCACGATCAGCGTCTCCGGCCAAGGTGACCGCGTGAACACCATCGTCATGGCCAAGTCGCCCCGGCAGCGCATCGAGATCACCGTGACCGGCGTCACACCGCGCGCCGTGTTCGCCGCCGACGAGATCGCCCGCCACTTTCGCTGAACTGCCGTGACCGAACGCCGCCGCCACCTCGTCGCCCGCCTGATCCTGCTCGCCTTTGTCGTGCTGGCGGGTCTGCGGCTGGCCACGCTCGACTACGGCGCGAAAATCTCGACCAACGTCATCGACCTCATCCCCGCCGACGAACGCGAGCCCGAGCTGCACGTCCTCCGCACCCTGGCCAACGAACGGCAGGCCCGCGTCGTCCTGCTCGCGTTGTCCGCGCCCGACGCGGCGCGGGCCGGCGCCGCCGACGCATTCATCGCCTCGCTCGCGGCCGACCCGGCATTCGCCGAGGTTCGCCGCGCCGACGACCCGGAGGCTCGGGAGGCCCTCGGCCGCTTCTTTTTTGAGCGCTCCGCGGACTACCTGTTGCCCGGTTGGATCGAGCGGCGACGCGCGGCCTTCGGACGGACCGGCGAGCCCGCCTCCGCCTGGACCGGCTGGCTGGCCGCCCGCACCGTGGCCGAACTCGACGCCTACCTGCACAAACCCGAGAGCGCCGCGTTCCAGGACCTGATCCCCTCCGACCCGTTGCTGCTGCTGCCGACGCTCGCCTCCTCCGCGCGGCTCGCCGGCGGAGACGCGCCCGGCGGCCCGGGCGGGCACGCGCTCATCTGGGCGCTCATCGCCGACTCGCCGCTGGAGCCCGCCGGGCAACAACCGGTCTTCGACGCCATCGACCGCGCGCTGGCCTCCGCCCGGACCGTCGCGCCGGAGACCGGGCTGCGCTGGACCGGCGTCAACCGCTTCGCCGCCGCCAGCGAGACGCGCATCCGCTCGGAGATCTCGCTGCTCAACGCGCTGTCGATCTCCGCCGTGCTGATGGTATCGGTTTTGTTGATACGCCGTCCGTGGCACGTGCTGCACCTGCTGCCGGTGATCCTCTGCTCGCTGGCCGGCGCGTGGCTGGCGGTGACGGCGATCTTCGACCGCCTGCACATCCTGGTCTTCGTGGTCGGGGCGCTGCTGACCGGCGCGGCCATCGACTACGGTTTTCATTTGTTCCTGCACGCCGAAGCGCGCGCGGGCGAAGGCTACGGGCAAAAGATCCGCCGCGTGCTGCGTCCGCTGCTGCTGAGCTGCTTCACCACCGTGGCCGGCTTCGGCCTGCTGCTCATGTCGGAGCTGCCGCTGATCCGTCACCTCGGCGTGTTCGTGGCGGCGGGGCTGTTCACCGCGGTCGCCGCCGCGGTGGCCTACCACGCGCAGTATGCCGGACGGCCCTTCGAGGCGCGCCGGCTGCCGGCGCTGCCCGCGGGACCGCGCGTGATCGTCGTCTGCCGGATCGTGGTCGGGCTGGCCGCGTTGACCGCCATCGCCGGCGTGTCGCGCCTCGAATGGCACGACGACATCCGCGAGCTGGAGGTGCCCACGCCCCTGCTCGATGCCAACGACGCCGAGGTCAACGCGCTGTTCGGCGACCCGGGCGACCGCGCGATCTACCTCACCGGCGGCGACGACCTCGCCGACGCCCGCACCCGGCTCGACGCGTTCACCGCGTGGCACCGCGAACAGTTCCCCGGCTCGGAGCTGGCCGGCGCCGCGCTGATGATTCCCTCGCCGGCGGCCCACGCCGCCCTGCCCGACCGGCTGCGCGAGCTGTCCGGTTTCCCCGACGCGCTGCGCGGCGAGCTGCGCAAACACGGCTACCTCCCGGAGGCCTTCGAGCCGTTCTTCAACAGCTGGGAACGCGCCCGCGCCCGCGCTCATCCCGATTACGATCAACTCGTCGCCGGGTTGCGCCCGCTGCTGGTCGGGCCGATGTCGATGCTCATCAACGAGGGGAAGGGCCGCGTGTGGTTCGCGTCGATCTCCGGCCACCCGCCGGGCGAAACGCCGCCGCCGCCGGAGCTGCAAACCGTGGCGACCAACCAGCTGCGCACGCTCAACCGCCTCTTCTCGCGCTACCGCGCCAGCGCGCTGCGCCTCAGCCTCATCGGCCTGGGCGTGACCGGACTCGCGGTGGTGCTGCTCTACGGACCGCGGCGCGGACTGCGCATCTACGCGATCCCGGTCGGCGCATGCTTCGTGACGTTCGGCGCGCTGGGGCTGGCCGGCGCCACGCTCAACCTCTTTCACCTGCTCGGCGTCTTCCTCGGCGTGTGCCTGAGCCACGACTACGCGATCTTCTCGGCCGAGACGCGCGCGCCGGGCCAGCCGCCGCCGGCTTCGATCCGCCTCTCCGCGCTGACCACCATGGCGTCGTTCGGCGTGCTGGCCTTCAGCCAGATTCCCGTCATCGCCGCGCTCGGCGCCACCGTGGGCATGTCGGTATTGGTCGCGCTCGCCGCCGTCGAGCTCGACGCCGTCCTCCGCACCCGCCGCCCCGCATGAACGAGACGCTCCATGGCAACTGGCAGACACTCGTCGCGAGAGCGCCCGACGCGCTCGCGCTCATCGACGCGCCCGGCGAACGCCGCTGGACCCGCGCCGACCTCGCCGCCCACGCCGCCGCCTTTCGCCGACAACTGCCCGCCGCCGTGGCCCGCCAGCGCGTGGCCTTCGCGCTGCCCAACGGACCCGATTGGCTGGCCGTTTTCCTCGGCCTGCTGGAGGCCGGCGCCACACCGGTGCCGCTCGATCCCGCCGAGCCGGTCGACGCACAACGCGTGATCGCCGACGCCGCCGGCGCGGGGTTTGCCCGGATCGGCGGGGAACTCGTTTCCGTCGCTCCGCCGACGCGCCGACGCGCCCCGGCCCCGGCGCTGGTCAAGCTCACCTCGGGCAGCACCGGCCGGCCGCGCGCCCTGCCCTTCACCCATGCCCAGATGCTGGCCGACGGCCGGCAGGTCTGCGCGGGCATGGACATCCGGCCCGACGACCTGAACCTCGCGGTCATCCCCTTCGGACATTCCTACGGGCTGGGCAACCTGGTGGTGCCGCTGCTCGCGCAAGGCACGCCCTGCCTCTGCGCCGACCTGCCGTCGCCGCACGCGCTGGCGGCGCTGGTCGCGCGGCACCGGCCGACGATCTTCCCGACCGTGCCGGCGCTGCTGCGCGTGCTCGCCGGCGCCGACCTGCCGGGCGACGCCTTCGCCCCGGTGCGCACCGTGATCTCGGCGGGCGCCCCGCTCGGCCCGGAGGTGGCGATGTCATTCTTTTCCAAATACGGCGTCCGGCCGCACGGGTTCTACGGCTCGACCGAGACCGGCGGCATCAGCTACGACCGCGACGGCGACGACACGCTCGCCGCCGCCGGCGTCGGCGCCGCGCTGCCGGGCGTGACCATCGAGCCGGCGCGCGGCGGGCGCATCCGCGTGACCGGC
>JBDRJH010000278.1:0-2100 GCA_043815125.1 Verrucomicrobiota bacterium | reverse complement strand
GCTGCCCTTCACCCAGGCGCGGAAAATCACCCTCCATCGCGCCACCGGAACCCCCGAGGACACCAACCTCGACGGCGAAAAAGTCCGCCTCGAATCCCTCCCCATCCCCCCGACGGCACTGCTCGCCGACGGCCGCTTCGTCGTCGGACCCGACACCGGCGGCGACCCCCGCGGGCTCCCTCCCGCCGAGGTCTACCTCTACGTCTTCGAAGGCACCAATATCGGCGCTCCCGGCAAGGAACTCTCCCGCGCCGAGATCACCGTGCTGCCACTGGCCGCCCCCGCCAAATAAACCGATCGCCACCCGCGCCGCCCTCCCCCCCGAGGGCGGCGTTTTTTTACCCCCATGTCGCCGCCCCCTCCCTGCACGCTCGGCCGGCTCGCCCAATCCCTCGGCGTCTCCAAATCCACCGTGCACCGCGCCCTCGCCGGCTCCTCCCGGATCGCCCCCCTCACCCGCGACCGAATCCTCGCCGCCGCCCGCCAAGCCGGTTACCAACGCGACCCCTACTTCGCCTCCCTCTCCGCCCTCCGCCACCACCACACCGTCTCCGCCACCCTGCCCATCCACTACCTGCAAGGCAGCCCCGTCGACCCCGGCTACAAACGCGGCATCGACCCCTTCCCCGAACTCCAAAAACACGGCCGCGCCCTGGGCTTCGAGTTCGAACGGGTCAACCTCCTCGACTACCCCCGGTTTCAAACGCTCCCCCGCATCCTCTATCAACGCGGCTGCCGCGGTCTCGTGCTCGAACAAATCGACCCGGTGATGCACGAAACCCTCCGGCGCTTCCAGCGCGTGCCCGTCGTCTGCTGCGAACGCCAGGAGGGACTTCCCTTCCACACCGTCCGCCACGAATCGGCCGGCCGCGTCCGCCTCTGCCGGGACCGGCTGCGCGCCGCCGGCTACCGCCGCATCGGCTGCGCCCCCGTCATGCACGACCCCCTGCACAAGGACGATTACGAGCGCCTCGGCGCCGCGCTCAGCCTCGTCGCCCTCGACGCCCGCCCCGCGGATCGCATCCCCCCCGTGGAGACGCCCGTGCGCCGGACGCTCAACCCCCGGGCCTACGTCGCCTGGCTTGAACGTCATCGCCCCGAGGCGGTCATCGGCAACAGCGCCGGCCTGTTCTGGCTCCACCAAAATCTTTCCTTCCCCCCGCCCGTTTTCGTCAACCTGCACGCCGCCGAGGCCGATGCCGCCCGCCTGCTCCCCGGCGCCACCGCACCGCCGGAGGCGCTCGTCATGGAGATACTGCACATGCTCGACCGCCTCGTTCGCCATGGGCAAACCGGCCTCCCCGCCACGCCCATCGACGTCGTCATACCGCCCGTCTGGCACGAAGGCGCCGGCATCCCGCCCCGCCCCTGACCACGCCCTGCGGAACGGTTCCGCAGAGCGGCGCTTGATCGCGTCCCCCGGCCGGAAATACTCGCGCCATGCCCCTCCAAACTCCCCGTCTTCTCACCCTGTGCGCATTGGTTTTTTCCCTGGGTCTTGCCTCTCTCAACGCCCAGATCCTCAGCAACGGCACCGGCGGCGGCCTGTGGAATGACCCCGCCACATGGCAAGGCGGCGTCGTCCCCACGACGCAGTCCTGGACCGTTTTATCCACCGACACCGTCACGCTGACCTCAAGCTTATCTATCTCGACGGCGCAGACCGCGACTCTCCAGGGTAAGATGGACTCAAGCGCCAACGCCTACGACATCAATGTCGGCAAAGCCAAATTCACCCTCGATATCCAGGAGGGCGGCGAGTTTTCCGGCACCGGCGACACCCGGTTCTTCACCAACGGCACCAGTCTCAACAGCACCGCCGCGATCAACATGTCGGGGGGCGTCCTTTCGTTTGCCGGTCGCATACATATCTACAACACCAACACCGCCACCACCGAGCGGAATTCCTTCACCATGAGCGGAGGAACCCTGACCGTCGGCAGCGGCGGCTTCCGCATGTCCGGCGCGGACGCCGACGACCGGGCCTTCGTCCGCATCATCGGCAACGCCGGCACCTTCAACGCCGGCAACCTCAACTTGGGCTCCACGGCGGACACGGCCACGGACCAGAAATACGAAACCGGCACGTCCGCCGGCCAC
>JBDRJH010000277.1:0-25936 GCA_043815125.1 Verrucomicrobiota bacterium | reverse complement strand
AGCACGACGGGCAGGCTGGGGCTGCGGCGCAGCGCGGAGAAGGCGAGCGTGCGCGCCTTCACGCCCTGGTCTTCGGCCTCGAGCTGGTTGATCTTGCGCAGGTAGAGGTAGGACGACCGGGCCACCGGCAGCTGGTCGATGCGCGCCCATTGTTCGTCGAGCGAAACGGTGAAGGGGCGGTAGAGCGGGTCGCCGACGAGGATGGCCTGCCAACTGAGCGCGTTGACCGACGAGAGGGCGGCCTCGCCGGCGGGCAGGCCGGCGGCCAGCGCGGCGAAGAGGCGCTGGGGCTGGTGGGTGAATTGCAGGTAGGGCTCGTAGACGTTGCCCACGGTGAGCGTGGCGCCGCGGGCGACCAGCGCGGGCGCCCAGGGGCCGTTGCCGTTGCGCATGGTGGACGCGCTGAAGCTGTGGATGTGCAGGGCGATCGCGCCCGGGGGAAAGCGGAACTTTGGGTCGCGCATGGGGCCGTTGACCGAGCCGGTATACCAGCCGAAGTAGAACACGGGCGCGTCAAAACGGTCGCCCGCGGAGAGGGTCGCGCGCTCGGTGTCGACGTCGGGCGCGAAGCCAACCTTGGTCAGCTCCTCGACGCACGCGCGCAGCCATTGGTTGCCCTGCGCGTGGGGCCCGCCGATGTCGACGTAGGCGCGGCCGAAGAGTCCCTCGCGCTCGGCCTCCAGGGCGTGGTCGACCAGGGCACAGGCGTCGTCGACGGTGGGACCGTCGAGCCGGCCGACGGGGATGACCAGCGCGCGGTTCGCGGCGCCGGGGTCGGTCTTGGCAAAGACGGGGTTGGGCACGAAGCCGTTGACCGGCTGGTCGGGGATGGCCAGCAGCGCGAGTTCGGAGTCGACGGCGGCGGCGTTGGTCTTGAACTGCGAGGGCGCGGCGGCGGGGGATGCGGCGGCCATGCGTTCGCCGAGTTCCTTGTCGCCGGAGATCTTGAGCGGCACGCCGCGGCAGACCACGAGGGCGTCGAGCGCGAGGGTGTTGACGGCGAGTTTGCGCCGCCCGGCCTCGTCCTTGAGGTCCATGGCAATGGCGTCGATCCAGCCGCGGCGCACCAGTTCGTCCTGCAAGGGGCGGTGGATGGTGATGACGAACTCGGCCCAGCTGATCTGCTCGGTCAGCGGCATGGGCAGGGCGATGATGTGGTCCCGCGGGATGTCGCGGGCCTGCGCGTAGTGGTTCGCGACGGTCAGCGAGTCGGGATCGTCGCTGTTGGCGAGGATGGCCACCACGGGCGCGGCGGCGGCCCACAGGGGCAAACCGCAGATGACAAGGAACAGGCTCGGCAGACGACAACGCATGTTGGGCGGACGTTGCCGGCAACCGGCGGTGATTTCGAGACTGTTTGCGCGGAGCACGGTCTTTGGTCGGCGAAGGGCACGCGGGCCGACGTGGGACGGACGATTTTTGGCGTTTGGTTTTTTTCGCGGGACGGGTTTGCTCGCGCGATGTTCAACCGTCTCGATCCACGCACCGCCCGCGCCGCCCTGCGCCAACTCGGCTGGTGGGCGCTGCTGGTGCCGCCGGTGGCGGTGGCGGCGGGCACGGCGGCCGCCGGGTTCCTGTGGTCGCTGGAGCTGGTCACCCGGCTGCGTTTCGACCAGCCGTGGCTGATCGGTCTCATGCCGCTCGCGGGCATCCTGATCGTGTGGGCCTACCATCGCCACGGCCGCGATTCGGACCGCGGGAACAACCTCATCATCGACGAGATTCACCAACCGGGCGGCGGCGTGCCGCTGCGCATGACACCGCTGGTGCTGGCGGGCACGTTGCTCACGCACCTGACCGGCGGCTCGGCCGGCCGCGAGGGCACCGCGGTGCAGATGGGCGGCAGTCTGGCGGACACGTTTCAACGCGTCGCGCGCGTGCCGCGCGAGCACCGCGCCATGTTGCTGATGGCGGGCGTGGCGGCGGGCTTCGGCGCGGTGTTCGGCACGCCGTTGGCCGGGGCGGTTTTTGCCATCGAGGTCCTCGCCATCGGCCGGCTGCGCGGCGATGGGTTGGTGCCGTGCCTGCTGGCGGCGCTGATCGGCAACGCCACCTGCGACGCCTGGGGCGCACTCACCGGCATCCACCACACCGGCTACGTCATCGCCGGACAACTCGACGCGGTCGGTTCGATTTTCGGACACTTCTCGCCGCTGCTGCTGGCCAAGGCGGCGCTGGTGGGCGTCGCCTGCGGTTGGTGCGCGCGGCTCTTCGCCGAGTCGACCCACGGCATCAGCGCGGTCTGCAAGCGGTGGATTCCCGTCTACTGGTTGCGCCCCGTCGTCGGCGCCGCGGTCGTGCTCGGCCTGGTCTGGGCGCTCGGCACGACAACCTACCTGGGCCTCGGCACCTGGAGCCCGCACGCCGGCGACGTCACGCTCGTCAGTCTGTTCAACGCCGGCGGCGGCACCCCCTGGAGTTGGTTTTGGAAACTCCTCTTCACCGCGATCACGCTCGGGGTTGGTTTCAAGGGCGGCGAGGTCACGCCGCTGTTCTTCATCGGCGCCGCGCTGGGCCACGCGCTGGCCGGCGTGTGCGGGTTGCCGGTCGACCTCGCGGCCGGGCTGGGCTTCGTGGCGGTCTTCGCCGGCGCGACCAACACCCCGATCGCCTGCACCCTGATGGGCGTGGAACTCTTCGGCGGCGAATACGCCGTGCTCCTGGCGACGGCCTGCTTCGCCAGCTACTATTGCAGCGGCCACTCCGGCATCTACGGGTCGCAGCGCATCGGCGCCCGCAAGCACGGCGACGGCCCCCTCGGCGGCACCCTCGCGGAGGAGCGCCTGCGTCCGCGCCGCTGAGTCGCTTTTGGCCTTTGACCCGCCCCGAACCCCCGACCAACTTTGCCGCCGTTGAACGCCTCTTGGGACACGCTTAAACTCCTCTCGGACCCCACCCGCCTGCGCATCCTCGCGCTGCTTCTCGGCGAGGAACTCTCAGTGGCCGAGCTGCAGGACATCCTCGACATGGCGCAGTCGCGCATCTCCTCGCAGCTCGCGCTGCTGCGGCAGGCCGACCTCGTCGTCGACCGCCGCGAGGGCAAGAAGGCCTTTTATTCCCTGCGCCCCGACCTGCCCGCCGGTGTCGCGCACCTGCTGCACGCCACCTGCGAGACCATGCAGGCCCAGCCCGAGCTGGCCGAGGATCGCGCCAACCTCGACCGCATCCTCCACAAGCGCCGCGCGCACCAGGAACAGTATTTCAACCTCATCGCGGGCAAGCTCGGCAAAAACTACTGCCCCGGTCGCAGCTGGGAGGCCATCGGCCACCTCGCCCTGCGCCTGACCCCGCGCATCACCATCGCCGACCTCGGCGCCGGCGAAGGTCTCGTCTCGCAGCTGCTCGCCCGCCGCGCCGAGCAGGTCTGGTGCATCGACAACTCGCCGCGCATGGTCGAGGTCGGCACCGAGCTCGCCGCCAAGAACGGCCTCACCAACCTCACCTACCGCCTCGGCGACATCGAGCAGGTCCCCCTGCCCGACGCCTCGGTCGACCTCGCCATTCTCAGCCAGGCCCTGCACCACGCGCAACACCCGCAACGCGCCGTCGACGAGGCCGTGCGCATCCTCCGCCCCGGCGGCCAGCTGCTCGTGCTCGACCTCAAGGAGCACGGCTTCGAAAAGGCCCGCGAGCTCTACGCCGACGTCTGGCTCGGCTTCAAGGAGAGCGCCCTGCACGGCTTCCTGAAAAAGGCCGGCCTGCAACAGGTGGAGGTCAACATCGTCGCCCGCGAAGAGCACGAACCCCGTTTCGAAACCCTGCTGGCCTCCGGCGCGCGCCCGGTCCGCTGATTCCCCTCAACAGCCCACCGAATCCACGCATGCCCCGCCGGCTTACGACCGTCCTGTTTTTCCTGTTCACCGGCATCCTCGCCGCCGCCCCCGCCGGGCTGGAACGCGAGCCGACCCCCGACTGGGCCCGGATCAATCCGCCCGGCGCCCCCGCGCCCGCCGACACCGTCACCGGCGGCGTCAACTACCTGCTCGCCGACCAGCAGTGGCGGCTCGGTCCGGAAATCGCCGCCTACGCGCGCTACGCCTACCTCGTCACCCACTCCAGCGGCCTGCAGGAGGCCGCGGAACTCTCCTTCACCTACGCGCCCGAGTATGAACGCATCGGCTTTCACAAGGTCGAGGTCATCCGCGACGACCGCGTGGTCGACCAGCTCGACCTCGAACGCTTTGAACTCCTGCGCGAGGAACGCGACCGCGAGCACGGTCTCTACGACGGACGCCTGACCGCCGTGCTGCACCTGCGCGACGTGCGCGTCGGCGACATCGTCGACTACGCCTACACGACACACGGGCAAAACCCGATCTTCGGCGGCACGTTCATGCGCACCTTTTCCACCGGCTGGAGCGTGCCGCTCGGCCGGCAGTTCGCCCGCGTGACCGTGCCCCCTGGCCGCGACCTCTTCGTGCGCGAACACGGCCCCGCCTCGCCGCTGGCCTTTTCCGAAACCACGGGTGCGGACGGACGCGTGCTCACCTGGCAGGCGGAAGCCCCCGTGCCTCTTCAGGCCGACAAGGCCACGCCGGACTGGTATTTGGATTTCCCCTACGTGCAGCTCAGCGAATTCGCCGCTTGGTCGCAGGTCGTCGACTGGGCCCTGCCGCTCTACCCGCTCGACACGCCTCCCGCGCCCGCGCTGCAGGCCGAGGTTGATCGCATCCGCGCCGGCTCCGAGGATGCCGAGACGCGCCTGCTCGACGCCCTCAAGCTCGTGCAGGAGGACGTGCGCTACCTCGGCTACGAACTCGGCGAGGGCTCGCACCGCCCGCGGCCCGCCGCCGAGACGTGGGAAAAACGCTTCGGCGACTGCAAGGACAAGACCCTGCTTTTCTGCACCCTCGCCCGCGCGCTTGGCTGGGACGCGCGCCCGGCCCTCGTGCACTCCTACCGGGGCCAGCGCCTGCCGCTGATGCAGCCGACCGCGCACGCTTTCAACCACGTCATCGCCACCGTGCGGCATCCCGACGGACGCCGGCTGTGGTTCGACCCGACCTCCACGCTGCTGGCCGGCGACCTCGAACAGCACGCCTCGCCCGACTACCACCACGCACTGATCGTCGCCCCCGGCGAGACGACCCTCGCCGACATGGCCATGCCCTACGCCGCCCGCGGTCGCACCCGCGTCGAGGTCGTCTACACCAGCCACGGTTACGACCAGCCCGGCGAGCTGCGCGTGGTCACCACCCACCTTGGCGAGAACGCGGGCGACATGCGCGACCGGCTGTTGAGGAACACGACCGCCGACCTGAGCCGCGACTACCTCGAATACTACGCCAACGATTACCCGGGCATCACCGTGCTGACCCCGCTCGCCGCGGAGGACGACACCACGGCCAACATCGTCACGCTGACCGAGCATTACTCGATTCCCAAACTCTGGGTCGCCTCGGACGACGACGCCGCGGCGCTCGAACTGGCGCTGTCCACCACGCTGATCGGCGACTACATCCGCAAGCCCGCCAACGGCGCGCGCACCACCCCGCTCGCCGTGAGCCATCCGCGCGACGTGACCGAGCGGGTGGTCGTCGATCTGCACACCGATTGGGAGATCGATCCCTTCAGTCATCGCGTCGACAATCCCGGCTTCCTCTACGAAAAGGCCGGCCGCATGGAAAACGAGGGCCGCCGGCTGGTGCTCGACTACGTCTACCGCAGCAAGCAGGACCATGTGCCCGCCGACGCGGTCGACGGTTTCCTGCGCGACGTCGATTCGATCAATGTGAGCATCGGCTACCTGCTGACCTACACGCCGCCCGCCGACGGGGACACCGGCGACGAGACCGACGCCGGCGGGGCCGCGCCGGCGAGCGCGGGGACGGGCGTCAACCTGCGCACCATCGGCGTGATGGCGCTGGTGGCCATCGCCGGCGTGATCGTGTGGGTGCGGCTCGCGCGCCGCGCCCGTCCGCAGGAGCCGCCGCCCCTGCCGGAGTCGGCGAACGATCCGGTCGGCCTGGGCGGCTGGCTGGTGCTGCCGATGATCGGGCTGGTGCTGCGGCCGGTGATGCTGGTTGTCATCATGACGCAAAACGCAGCCGGTTACTTTGACGAGGCCACCTGGCAGGCGTTGGTCGATCCGGCGTCCGCGGGGTATTCGCCGGGGCTGGCGGCGTTGATCCTGTTCGAGGCGGCGGGCAACACCACGTCCTTCATGATGACGTTGATCACCGGCTGGCTGTTCTTCACGCGTCGTCGCGAGACGCCGTCATGGATGATCGCGCTGCTGCTCTTCAGCGCCGGCCTGCTGTTGGTGGACACGGTGGCGCTGCACGCGGTGCAGGACACGATGTTTTCCAACGAGGACAGTTTTGAGATCCTCAAGACCTTCATCACGGCGACGATCTGGACCGGCTACTTCCTGCGTTCGCGCCGGGTGAAGCGCACGTTCACGCGTTGAGCGCGGGGCCGGTCCGCGCGGGCTTGGGAAGCTGTCCGCGCGTGCGTTCAGCGGCGGGCCATGCGTTCGGAGCAGAAGTCGGCGCAGAGGACCTGGATGGCCTTGGGCGAATCCATGGTGAGCGCCTTGGCGGCGAGCTTGCGGGCGTCCTCCATGGTCATGGAACGCAGCAGAAACCGGGCGGCGGGGATGAGCGGCGGGCTCATGCTGAGCTCGTCGACGCCCAGACCGAGCAGCAGCGGCACGAGAATGGGGTCGGACGCCATCTCGCCGCAGACGCTGACCTTGATGCCGCCCTTGTGGGCCTCGTCGACGATGTGCCTGAGCGTGCGCACGACGGCCGGGTGCGTGGGCTCGTAGAGGTGCGCGATGCGGTCGTTGACCCGGTCGATGGCCAGCAGGTATTGGATCAGATCGTTGGTGCCGATGCTGAAAAAGTCGCTGTCCTTGGCGAGGAGGTCGGCGGTGTAGGCGGCGCTGGGGATCTCGATCATGGGGCCGACCTTCATCTTCGCGTCGAAGGGGATTTTTTTCTCCCTCAGTTCGGCGCGGCACTCCTCGAGCACAGCGTTGGCCTTGGCGAGTTCCTCGTTGCCGCTGATCATGGGATACATGAGCTGCACGTTGCCGTGCGCGCCGGCGCGGAGGATGGCGCGTAGTTGGTTTTTGAATATGTCGACCTGGTCGAGGCAGAAGCGGATGGCGCGGTAGCCGAGGAAGGGGTTGTCCTCGCGCGGGAAGAGGTGGGAGCTGCCGGCCATGGGCTTGTCGCCGCCGATGTCGAGGGTGCGGATGACGACGGGCGCGGGCGCGAGGGTCTCGGCCACGTCGCGGTAGGCGCGGTATTGCTCCTCCTCGGTGGGCACGTGGTCGGAGCTGAAATAGAGGAACTCGGTGCGGAAGAGGCCGACGCCGTCGGCGAGGTAGTCTTTCACCAGCGCGGTCTCGTCGGCGGACTCGATGTTGGCGCGCAGGGACACCGCCACGCCGTCGAGGGTGACGGAGGGCAGGCGGTTGGCCTCGAGCAGGCGTTGTTCCTCGCTCTTGCGCTGGCGCTGGATCTGGCCGTAGCGGAAGAGGGTCTGCTCGTCGGGGTTGAGGATGACGGTGCCGTCGTAGCCGTCGACCAGCACCCAGTCGCCAAGGCGGACCTTGGTGGTGAGATCGCGCACGCCGACCACGGCGGGGACCTTCATCGAGCGGGCGACAATGACGGCGTGGCTGGTCTTGCTGCCGGAGTCGGTGACGATGGCGAGGGCTTGCGAGCGGTCGATGCCGGCGGCGTCGGAGGGCGAGATGTTGTTGGCCACCACGACGCGCTTCTCGACAAGCTGGCCGAGCGACTGGCCGGTGTGGCCGAGGAGATTGGAGAGCACGCGCTGGGCGACGTCGCGGATGTCGCCGGCGCGCTCGCGCAGGTATTCGTCGTCGATCTCGTCGAAGGCCTTGATGTAGCGCTGCGAGACGCGGTTGAAACAGGTCTCGATGTTGAAGCCGGTGCTTTCGAAGTCGCGGATCGTCTCGGAAATCAGCGCCTGATCCTCCAGGACGAGCAGGTGCGCGTCAAAGATGCGGGCCTCGTCGGCCCCGAGGTTGTTTTCCACCTCCGCCTGGATCTTCTGAATCTGGTGTCGGGTGGTGACCAGGGCCTGCTCGAGGCGGGCGATCTCGGCGACGCGTTTCTCGGGGTCGACCTGATACTCGGGCACCTCTACGTCCGATTGGATGTAGAGGAAGATGGGTCCATAAGCGATGCCCTGCGAGGCGGATATGCCTTGCACCGTGACTTCGGACCTATTGCGGGAGTCTTTGGGCATTGCGAGAGAGGCGCTCGACTTGCGGGGTGTTAAGTGAGCGGGCGACAAAGAATAACGCCGCCCGATTTGGCGGGGGTCAACATGGTTTTGGAAAGTTAATTCCCCTATTCAGGGCAACGTGGTCTCGACCACCCATGCGCCCGGACCGAATCCCTCGCGGATGGTCGCCTCGACGGGGCCCGTATCCAAGCCGTCCGGCAGCAGGGCGAAACAGGCGCTGCCACTGCCGCTCATGCGCGCGGAGAGGCCGTGCCGCTCCCGCAGCCACTCCAGCATGGCGGGCAACGCAGCGTATTTGGCGAAGACCGGCGCTTCCAGCGTGTTGAAAAGCCGCCCCGCGGACAGCTCGCCACCATCATCGCCAAACCACCGCGCCAGCGACGCCTCGGCCTGCTCCGCGGGCAAATACCAATCGGGCCGCGCCGCCAGCGCCCGGTAGGCCCAGGCGGTGGCCACCCCGAAAGCCGGGCGAAACACCAGCACACGTCTCCCGCCCCAGGTCGACGCCACGGTCGCCGGCACCGGTTCGATGCACTCTCCCCGCCCGCGCATGACCACCGGTCCGTCCGCAAAAAACAGCGGGCAATCCGAACCGAGCTCCGCGGCGAGGGCGACCAGTGCCGCCGGCTCCAAGGCGCGTCCCGCCTGGGCCGCCAGCGCATTGAGCCCTCGCAACGCGGCCACGGCGTTGCTGCTGCCGCCGCCCAGGCCCGCGCCCATCGGAATACGTTTCTCCAACCTGAAGGCAACGCCCCCCGTCCAACCCGAGCGCTCGCGAAACCGCCGGGCGGCGCGAATCACGAGATTGTCCTCGCCAACCGGCACCGCCGGATCGTCGCAGACCAACGACGCCTCGCCGTCCGCCGCCGGCTCGACGCGCAGCGTGTCCCCCCAGGCCAGCGGCGTCACCACCGATACCAGCGAGTGAAACCCGTCCGGCCGCCGGCCGGTGATGGCAAGCGAGAGGTTGATCTTCGCGGGGCTGGACAGGACCAAGGGCGACATTCCCCCAACACAACCCGCGCCCCCACCGGTCGCCAAGCCCGCTTTGCACGCCGCACGCCTTTCTCCACCGAGGGCTTGCTGACTCCGCCGAGGCCCACCTTACTGCTCAGCCACATGTCCTGCGACCTCATTCTCGCCCTCGACGTCCCCACCCGCGAACAAGCCGCTCCCGTGCTCCGCCAGCTGCGCGGCTCGCTCAGCTGGGTCAAGATCGGCCTCCAGATGTTCACCGCCTACGGGCCCGACTACGTGAAGGCCGTCGCCGACGAAGGCTTCAACATCTTCCTCGACCTCAAGCTCCACGACATCCCCAACACCGTCGCCAAGGCCGTCGAGTCCCTCGCCCCCCTGCCCATCGGGATGTTGACCCTGCACACCTCCGGCGGACGCGAGATGATGCAACGCGCCGTCGAGGCCCAGCGGGCCACCCGCCCCGACCTCCTCCTGCTGGGCGTCACCGTGCTCACCTCCATGGACGCCACCGGACTCGGCGAACTCGGCGTCGCCCCCGACCCCGCCGCCCAGGTCACCCGCCTCGGTAAACTCGCCGCCGACTCCGGTCTCAGCGGACTCGTCTGCTCCCCGCTCGAGGTCGCCCAACTCCGCTCCGTGCTGCCGGGCAACGTGCAACTCGTCACCCCCGGCATCCGCCCCGCCGGCGAGTCCGGCGGCGACGACCAGAAGCGCGTCATGACCCCCGCCAACGCCGCCCGCGCCGGCTCCAGCTACATCGTCGTCGGCCGCCCCATCCTCAAGGCCCCCGACCCCGCCGCCGCCGCCCGCGCCATCATCGCCGAACTCCGCTCGGCCGGCTGACGGCAGCATCGGCTTAAACTTAACCTTCCAACTTAAACTCAGTTCCCCATGAGCCGCACCGCCGCCATCCTCCTCGCCGCCGGATCCAGCCAACGCATGGACGGCACCGTGCCCGACAAGATCCTCGCCTCACTCGGCGGACGCCCCGTCTTCCACCACTCCGCGAGCGCCTTCCTCGCCAGCGGCGTCGCCGACTTCTTCGTCATCGTCTACCGCGACCAGAAGCAGCTCATGGACCTCTCCGCCTACGCCCCGACCCCCGCCATCTACGTGCGCGGGGGCAAGACCCGGCAGGAATCCGTGGCCAACGCCCTCGAAGCCCTCCCGCCCGACACCGGCCACGTCTTCATCCACGACTGCGCCCGTCCCTTCATCCGCCCCGAGCAACTCGTCGCCCTGCACAAGATCGTGCTCAAGGAAAAGGCCGTCGTGCTCGCCCACCGCGTCACCGACACCATCAAGCTCCACCGCGACACCGGCCGCCTCGGCAACCTCGATCGCGATCGCCTCTGGGCCATGGAAACCCCGCAAGTCTTCGCCGCCGAGCTCATCCTCAAGGCCTACGCCAAGGCCACCCGCGCGAAAAAGAAACTCACCGACGACGCCTCCGCCGTCGAGTTGCTCGCCCACCCCGTGGCCATGCTGGAGAATCCCCACCCCAACCCCAAACTCACCACCCCGCACGACCTCCCCTGGTTCGAATTCCTCCTCGGCCAATCCACCGCGGAATGAGCCGGTTTGTCTTAACGCAAGTCCGCAGAGCGTCCGTGTTTGTCCCCGGCCGGAAACTCCGCGCCCTGCCCCTCTCTGCGCCTCTGCGTTAAAACTCCGATTCCCACGTTCCCATGAACCTCCGCATCGGCCACGGCTACGACATCCACCGCACCATCGCCGGCCGCCCCATGATACTCGGCGGCGTCCACTTCGCCGACTGCGACGTCGGCCTCGACGGACACTCCGACGCCGACGCCCTCACCCACGCCATCTGCGACGCCCTGCTCGGCGCCGCCGGCCTGCCCGACATCGGTCATTTCTTTCCGAATACGGATCCCGCCTACAAAAACATCGACTCGCAAAAACTGCTCGTGCGCGTCTGCGAGGCCCTCGCCATCCGCGGCTGGAGCATCGTCAACATCGACGCCTCCCTCATCGCGGAGAAACCCAAGGTCTACCCGCGCCTCGACGAGATGAAGGCCGCCCTCGCCGCCTCCACCGGCCTGCCCGTGGACCGCATCGGCCTCAAGGCCACCACCAACGAAGGCGCCGACGACATCGGCCGCGGCCTCGCCATCGCCGCCCACGCCGTCGCCCTCATCTCCCGGGCCTGAGCCGCCAAAAGAGTAACCCGATGGGCTACTCTTTTCTCAATAAACTACCCAACAGTATGATACGGAACGTCCTTTTCTGCATTCTCGCGCTTGGCCCGCTGTTTTTCACCGCCTGCTCGCCACGCGAGACCAACGTCGAATCCGGCAACCGCACCGGCACGCTCCACCTCGGCATCGGCCACGAACTGCCCACGCTCGACCCGCACCTTGCCACCGGCACCAGCGAGCAACGCGTGCTCTCGGCCCTCTTCGAAGGCCTCGTCGCCCCCCACCCCGAAGACCTCCACCCCGTGCCCGGCGTCGCCGCCAGCTGGCACCTCTCCGCCGACCAGCTCACCTACACCTTCAAACTCCGGCCCGACGCCCGTTGGTCCAATGGCGACCCCGTCACCTCCCGCGACTTCGCCGCCTCCTTCCAACGCGTGCTCACGCCCGCCTTCGCCGCGCCCAACGCCGCCCTCCTGCACATCCTGCAAGGCGCGCAGGCCTACCACCTCGGCCGGTCCGACGACTTCTCCCAGGTCGGCGTCCAGACCCCCGACGACCACACCCTCGTGCTCACGCTCCAGCACCCCGCGCCCTACTTTCTCACCCTGCTCAGCCACCCCGCCTGGTATCCCGTCCACCTCGCCAGCATCAGCCTGCACGGCGCCCCCGCCGACCGCGCCAACCGCTGGGCCACCCCCGGCCGCCTCGTCGGCAACGGCCCCTTCACGCTGACCGACTGGAAGCCCGACCAACGCATCGTCGTCGGAAAAAACCCCGCCTACTGGGACGCCGCCACCGTCACCCTCCAGGCCATCCACTTCTACCCCATCGACAGCCTCGACGCCGAGGAGCGCGCCTTCCGCTCCGGCCAGCTGCACCTCACCGAGGCCCTGCCCCCCGGTCGCATCGACGCCTACCGGCGCGACCACCCTGAGCTCCTGCGCATCGATCCCTACCTCGGCACCTACTTCCTGCGGATCAACACCACCCGCCCCTTCCTCAATCAACGCGAAGTCCGCCTCGCGCTCTCGGCCGCCATCGACCGCGAGGCCATCGTCGACACCATCCTGCGCGGCGGCCAGCTCCCCGCCGACAGCCTCACCCCGCCCGGCACCGCCGGCTACCTGCCCCCCGAGGGACTCACCTTTGACCCCGAGGTCGCCCGCAAACACCTCGCCGCCGCCGGTTATCCCGGCGGCCAGGGCGCCCCGCAGATCGAGTTGCTCTACAACACCTCCGAGACCCACCGGCAGATCGCCGAGGCCATCCAGGCCATGTGGTCGAAGGAACTCGGCCTGCGGGTCCGCCTGAGCAACCAGGAACTCGCCGCCACCCTCCAGGCCCGCGCCACCGGCGACTACGAACTGCTCCGCTCGGTCTGGATCGGCGACTACGCCGACCCGTCCACCTTTCTCGAACTCTTCACCAAGGACAGCACCAACAACTTCACCGGCTGGACCCACGCCGACTACGACCGCCTGCTCTACCGCGCCGCCCGCACCACCGACAACCTGGAGCGCTTCACCCTCCTGCGCGAAGCCGAGCTGCTCCTGCTCAAAGACACCCCGGTCATCCCCCTCTACCACTACACCCACGTCTTCCTGAAACACCCTTCGGTCAAAGGCTGGCACCCCACCCTCCTCGACCACCACCCCTACAAACACGTCCGCCTCGAACCCACCCCGGCAGGTTTGTCACTTAATAAGTGACAAACTTTGCAGGTAACCAACCGACAATAGGATGCGCTTCAAAAAAACAGTTCTTATTCATGTTTTCCGGGTCGCGCTGCTGGTGATCCTGACCGGTTGCACGCGGGAGGACTCGGCGGGCGGTGCCGGCGATGCCAACGTTCTGCGCGTGGGCAACGGGACCGAACCGGCGGCGTTGGATCCGCAGATCACCACCGGCGTCAGCGAGTTTCGCATCGCGTCCGCCCTGCTCGAGGGCCTGGTGTCGGAATCTCCCGCCGGCAACGGCACCGCGCCGGGCGTGGCCTCCTCCTGGGAGACCTCCGACGACAAACTGACCTGGACCTTTCACCTGCGACCCGACGCGCGCTGGTCCGACGGCGATCCGGTCGTCGCCGGGGATTTTCTCCGCGCCTATGAACGTATGCTCTCGCCCGAGCTCGCGGCCGACTACGCCTACCGCCTGTTCGACGTGGTCGGGGCGGAGGACTTCAACGCGGGCCGACTGAAGGACTTTGCGCAGACCGGCTTCGCCGCGCCCGACGACCACACCCTGGTCGTGCGCCTGCGCCACCCGGTGCCCTTCCTGCTCGCCCTGGCCAAGCACCACTCGTGGTATCCCCTGCATTTCGAGTCGATCCGGCGCCACGGCGATCCGTTCTCGCGAGGCAACACCGGCTGGACCCGCCCCGGCGAGTTCGTCGGCAACGGCCCGTTCCGGCTCAAGGAGTGGCTGCCCGGCCAGCAGATCACGGTCATGCGCAACACCCGCTACTGGGACGCCGCCAACGTGAAGCTCGACGCCATCGAGTTCCACGCCATCGACAACCCCGACGCCGAGGAGGCCGCCTTCCGCACCGGCCGGCTCGACGTGACCTACTCGCTGCCGCTCGGGCGCACCGACACCTACCGCGAGGAGCACCCCGACAAGCTCCGGATCGATCCCTACTACGGCACCTATTTTTATCGTCTCAACACCGCCAAACCTCCGCTCGACGACGTGCGGGTGCGCCACGCGCTCGCCATGACGATCAACCGCCAGGCCATCTGCGAGCACCTCCTGCGCGCCGGCCAGGAACCGGCCCTGCACTTCACGCCCCACTCGCCGGGTTATCAGGCGCGGGCGTCGCTGGAGGAGGACGCCGCCAAGGCCCGGCGCCTGCTGGCCGAGGCCGGGTTTCCCGGCGGCAAGGGCTTCCCGCGCCTCGAACTGCTCTACAACACCCGCGACGACCACAAGCAGATCGCCGAGGCCGTGCAGCAGATGTGGAAGCGCGAGCTCGGCATCGACATCGTCCTGCGCAACGAGGAGTGGAAGGTCTACCTCGAGACCGTGAACCGCGGCGACTACCAGATCGCACGCGCCGGCTGGATCGGCGACTTCCCCGACCCGCACACCTTTCTCGACCTGTGGGTGACCGGCGGCGGCAACAACCGCACGGGGTATTCAAACGCCGAATACGACCGTCTGTTCGGCTCGGTGTTGTCGCAGGGCGACGAGGCCGCGCGTCTGGCGGTGTGCCAGCAGCTCGACGCGCTGCTGGTGCGCGACGTGCCGGTGATCCCGATCTATTTCTACAAGCGCGTCTACGCGCTCGATCCGCGTGTGGAGGGCTGGGTGCCCGACGTGCTCGACAACCGCGCGTGGAAACACATCGGGCTGGCCGGGGACGAGTGACGGCACCGGGGCGGACGGTCGCGCTGGGGGACGGTCGGCGGTCACGAAGTGACCGCCCTACCCGAATGGCTACGACTTCATTTGAAATGCTCTGCCGTTCAACGGGCCTCGCAAGCGAGGCCCGTTACGGCAGCGCGATGGTGTAGCGCAGGACGTCCGCCTGCGGGTCGGTCGTGCCGTCGAAGTTGAA
Organism: Verrucomicrobiota bacterium; assembly: GCA_043815125.1. Taxonomy (GTDB): domain Bacteria; phylum Verrucomicrobiota; class Verrucomicrobiia; order Opitutales; family Opitutaceae; genus JAUWBF01. Next base: position 11,017 of record JBDRJH010000277.1, on the reverse strand, counting down.
GGACAGGCCGGTGTCGCCGATGCGCAGGCTGCGCCGGGAGAGGTCGTCGCCCGGGCGCCACTGGTCGGCGGGATAGGTGATGGCGAGTTGCCCGGTCTTGGTCGGATAGGCGACCCGTCCGGAACCGGTGGTGTCGACCGGCCGGCTGGCGTCGAGCGCGGCGGGCCAGAGCTGGACCGAGTAGATGCCCTGGATCGCGCCGCGCTGATCCTGGAGATTGACGGGGGTGAAGGCGACCGTGACGTCGACCGACTTTTCGCCGCAGACGTAGGTCGAGGCCATGGTGAAGCGCGGGTGGGTCACCTCGACGTCGAAGACCACGGCGCCGTCGCGCACGGCCTTTTTCACCTCGGCGCGGTAGGCGCTGTTGCCGACGCCACCGGCGTAGAACCAGACGCGGCGTCCATCGTTGGAGACGTAGCTGCCCTGCAGGTTGACGGCGCCGGCGCTGTCGACGAGCACGGTGCCGTCGGCCAGGGCGAGGCGGCGGATGAAGCCCTTTTCGGTGACCTCAAAGCCGTAGTGGTCGTTGCGATACGAGTGCGGGTCGCGCGCGACCTCGGCCTCGAGCGCGGCCGTGTCGACCACGGGAACGGGCACCAGGACCGGCTCCGGCGCGGGCGCGGGCTCGACGGGCGCGGGCTCCGGCGCGGGCGTCTCCACGACCGTGGTGTCGACGGGGGCGACGGGCTCGGCGGGCGTGGCCTCGGCGGGCGTCGGCGCGGGCTCGGCGGCCTCGCGCTGGGTCTGGCGGCGCAGCAGGCGATCGGACTCGCGGGTCGACTGGGCGTGGAGCGCGCCGGCCGGGAGCAGGAGGGCGAGCAGGACAAGGCCGGCGGCGGCCGGCGGGGTTTTCTTTTTCATCGGCGGGGGAGCAGAAAGCGGGAGTTAAGCCCCGAACCACAAATGCAATGCGTCCGCATTGCAATCATGCAGTGCATTCATGCCGGCTAACGTCCGGTAAAAAAATCCCGGCCGGAATCAGGCGGATGCGCGGGTCGCATCGAGGCGGTCACGCGCATCCGCATTAACCCGGCTCAGGCCTTGGTCCAGATGCGGGTGTTGAGGTTGAGGTCCTCGATGATGCCGGTGACGAGGCGCAGGTCGTCGTGGTATTGCTCGATGGCGGCGGGGTCGAGCAGGGTGCCGAAGAGGCGGGGTTCGAAGTGGTTTTTCGCGCTGGGGATGGCGACGTGGACGTGCGAGCCGGCGAAGCTGACGTAGACGCGGCCGCCGACCTTGGCCTTGAGTTCGAGCAGCCGGCGCATGAGGGCGGGCGTGAGGATGTAGCGGGCCTCGACCTGGTCGTCGCCGTAGACGACGAAGGCTTTTTCGAACTCGGGATCCTCGAGTTTGACCAGTTCGCCGCGGGTGAAGTTGAGCGACTGGAGTTTTTGGCCGAGGAAGCCGAAGGCGCTTTGCAGGCTGTCGGGCAGGACGACGGTGTGGCCGCTGAAGTGTTTGTTGAAGTCGGCGATGAAGTAGAGGCCCTTGAAGACGGTGTGCCAGGTGGTGCGGGTGCCGTTCTTGGTGCGGGTGGTGGTCTTGTATTCGGCGTGGATCTCGGAGAACTCGAAGGCGGTGGCGCCGAGCGCGCCGGAGACGTGGTCCTCGCCGCGGTAGCGGTCGATGCGCTGCTTGAAGAGTTCGCCGTCGACGAAGCGGGCGCGGCTGATCGAGCCGCGCGCGTGGTAGCACAGACCGTCGCTGAAGTTGCGCACGACGGCGGTGACGATCTGGTCCTTGAATTCGTGGCGGAAGGCGGACTGTCCGCTGAAGAACCAGATCGCCAGGCCGAGCAGTGCGAGGCCGAGCAGGATGTAGGCGGCGAGACCGTTTTCGCGCACGCCGAACAGGGCGAGGCCGGCGATCACCGCGAGGAGGGCGATGCAGCCGGCGGCGATCTTGGCGAGGGAGCGGCGGCGTTGCTCCAGCCGGGTGAGGGCGGGCAGGAGCACGGTGGCGTAGAATTCGCGGAAGGGGGTCGGGTCGGCCATGCTCGGGGCGGGGGTTGCGCGGTTCAGCGTTTGAAGAGGTCGGCGACGTTGACGTTGGCGCGCTCGGCCTCGGGGGTGACGAGCAGGGTGCGGCGGGTGTAGCCCATCATGCCGGCGAGCAGGTTGGTGGGGAACATCTCGACGGCGTTGTTGAAGTCGGTGACGGAGGCGTTGAAGGCGCGACGGGCGGCGGAGAGTTGTTCCTCGATCTCGTTGAGGGTGCGCTGGAGCTGGTTGAAGTTTTCGTTGGCCTTGAGCTCGGGGTAGGCCTCGACGGCGACCATGAGGCGGCCGAGGCCGGCGGAGAGTTCGTTGTTGAGGGCGACCTTTTCGTCGGTGCCGGCCGAGCCGGAGACGGCGCGGGCGCGCATCTCGGTGACCTTGGCGAGGGTGCCGGCCTCGTGCTCGGCGTATTGTTTGACGGTGGCGACGAGGTTGGGGATGAGATCGTAGCGCTTTTTCAAATACACGTCGATGGAGGCGAAGGCGTTCTCGACCTGGTTCTTTTTCCCGACAAGGGAGTTGTAGAGGACGAAGCCGATGAGGGCGGCGACGGCGAGGATGACGAGGAGGATGGTCATGGCGCGGGTGTGGGTTGGGTTAAAAAAAGCGGGCGGGGCGGATCAGGCGTCGGCGAGGGCGCCGATGTGGGCGAGGATCTCGGCGCGGCCCTTGCCGGCGGTGGCGGAGCTGATGAACACGCGCTCGGGGGCGGCCACGCCGTGGGCGGTGAGCGCGCGCTTGAACTCGGCGACCTTGGCGGAGGTCTGGGAGGCGCCCTGTTTGTCGGCCTTGGTGAAGATGAGGTCGAAGCCGACGCCGGTCATGGCGAGCCAGCGGGTGAAGTCGAGGTCGATGGTCTGCGGGGGCAGGCGCGAGTCGATGAGCACAAAGACGCGGGAGAGGTTTTCGCGTTCCTCAAGGTAGTCGGCGACGGCCTGGTTGAACTCGTGGCGCGCGCCCTTGTTGATCTTGGCGTAGCCGTAGCCGGGCAGGTCGACGAGGGTCCAGCGGTTGTTGATGGCGAAGAAGTTGATGAGGCGGGTCTTGCCGGGGGTGCCGGAGACCTTGGCGAGCTTGCTGTTGCCGGTGAGGCAGTTGATGAGGGAGGACTTGCCGACGTTGGAGCGGCCGATGAAGGCGAACTCGGGCCGGTCGGACTTGGGACAGGACTCGATGTCGGGGGCGCTCAGTTGGAAAACGGCGGAGAGTATCTTCATGGGTGTCGTTGATGGGCGCGGGTGTGGCCGCGCGCAAGCCACACCTCGGGCGGGTCGGCGGTGTGCATCTTTTGGCAATCACACTCCATGCGGCGGGCGCGCCCTTGCCGGGAGAGGGGTTTTGGGCACAGGCTGGCGGCCGTCCTATCATGAACGCATTCGCCGACACCATTCTGGGCAACCCGCTCATCGCGCTCTTCGCCGTCATCGGCGTGGGCTTGTTGCTGGGCAACATTTCCTTTCGGGGCATCAACCTGGGCAGCTCGGGAGTGCTGTTCGCGGCGCTCGCGCTCGGGCACTTCGGCTACACGCTGCCGGGGGGCATCGGCACGATCGGCCTGGTGCTGTTTGTCTACTGCGTGGGCATCGGCGCGGGCGGGCGGTTCTTTTCGGTCATCGCGCGGGAGGGTTCCAATCTCGCCAAGCTGGCGCTCGTCATCGTGGCCAGCGGCGCCGCGGTGGCCTGGGCGGCCGGCACGCTGCTCGATTTGCCGGTGGGTCTGGTGGCGGGCATTTTCGCGGGCGCGCTGACCAGCACTCCGGCGCTGGCCGCCTCGACCGAGGGCCTGCAGGCCGGCGGCGCGGCGGGCGACGTGATCATCGGCTACGGCATCGCCTACCCGTTCGGCGTGATCGGCGTGGTGCTGTTTGTGCAGGTGCTGCCCAAGCTGCTGCGCGTCAACATCGACGCGGTGGCGCGCGATGCCGCCAGCCAGACCGAAAACGCCGACCGCGTGGAAAACGTGCTGGTGGAGGTGACCAACGCGAACCTGTTCGGCAAGCCCGTCGCCGAGTGCGGCCTGACGACCTTCAACGGCGTGGCCGTGTCGCGCATCTGGCGCGGCGACCGGCTCGAACCCCTGCGCTACGACGACGTGTTCGCCGACGGCCAGTTGCTCATGCTGGTGGGCCGCACGCGCGAGATCGACATCGCGGTCGACTACCTGGGCCGCCGCAGCGACAAGCGCATGTTGAAGGACGTCGAGAACGAGCGCCGCACCGTGCTGGTGACCGCCAAGGACGTCACCGGGCGCACGCTGCGCGAATTCGCCCCGCTCAAGACCCACGGCGTGGTCGTCACCCGCATCACGCGGCTGGGCCTGACCTTCGTGCCCAACGCGGAAACCCGCATCGAGACCAACGACCAGCTCACCACGGTGGGCCGGCCCGAGGATCTCAACCGCTTCGCGGAGGCCGTCGGGCATCGCTCGCAGGGCTTTGACGAGACCGACCTGCTGTCGCTGGCGATCGGCCTGACGCTCGGCATCATCGTCGGGCTGATGCCTTTCGGCCTGCCCGGCACCCCGGCCCTCACGTTGGGCATGGCGGGCGGCCCGCTGTTTGTCGCGCTGATCCTGGGTCATTTCGGACGCGTCGGCCGCATCGTGGGCCACATCCCGCGCAACACCCGCCTGCTTTTGCAGGAGTTGGGGTTGGTGTTCTTCCTCGCCGATGCCGGTGTAAAGGGCGGCGGCCAGCTCATCGCCACCGTGCAGGGCTACGGCGCGCCGTTGTTTCTGGCGGGCATCGCGGTCACCATCATTCCCATGGCGATCGCGCTGCCGATCGCGATCCGCTGGCAGAAGATGAACATTCTGCAGGCACTTGGCGGCATCTGCGGCGGCATGACGAGCACGCCGGCGCTTGGCGCCATCACGGCGCGCACGGACTCGCAGTTGCCGGTGGTCAGCTACGCCTCGGCCTACCCGGTGGCGCTGATCATGATGACCGTGTTCGCCAAGCTGCTGATCCAGCTGGCGGGTTGAGGGAGACGAACGAAAACCGCGCGGACGTTGGATTTTTTTGATCTTTCGGGCTGATATTCCGTCCGGGGCGTGTTCCCCTGCCCTTTCCCGTCATGTCATCCACCGTCCAGTCCCGCAGCCAAGACCTTGTTGAAATCATGTCGTTGATCGACGACCCGATGGAGCGTCTGGCCTACTTCGTGTCCAAGGCGAAGAAGGCCGAGCCGCTCGAGCCCGCCGTGAAGATCAAGGCGTTTCAGATCGAGGGCTGCATCTCCGAGTTGTGGCTGGTGCCGCGCATGGAGGACGGCCGGCTGCACTACCGCACCGACGCGGCCGCCTCGATCCCCAAGGGCGTGGCGGCGGCCCTGGCCGAGATCTACAGCGGCGGCACGCCGGCGGAGATCCTTGAGGTCGGCGACGGCTTCATCCGCGAGGCCGGCATCCCGCAGGTGCTCTCGTCGAACCGTTCCAACGGCCTGGCGCACCTTGTCGGCCGCATCCTCGGCTACGCCCGCGCGGCGGCGGATGGCGGGAACGGCACGGACGGCGTGGCCACCGCTTGACGACTTTGCTAGAGTGCGGGCATGTCCGCCACGTTTCCGCTCACGCTCGCCCTCACCGGCTTCACCATCGCCGCGTTGCACGCCGCCGTGCCGACGCACTGGTTGCCCTTTGTGCTGGTGGGACGCGCCAGAAACTGGCCTGCGCGGCGCATCCTGTGCGCGGTGCTGCTGGCCGGCGGCGGCCATGTCGCGGTGACCGCCGCCCTCGGCATCGGCCTGGCCTTCGGCGGCTTTGAACTGGGGCACCATGTCGGCGAGGCCCTGCACTGGCTGATCGCAGGAGTGTTGGTCACGCTCGGTCTCTGGCTGGTCGTCCGCCCCGCCTGCCGAGCCTGCGGGCATGTTCATGCCGGCGGTGCGCACCCGGTGCCGGCCACCAAGGGCAGTGATCGCGCGGCCCTGGCCGGGCTGTTCCTCGCCCTCACGCTGTCGCCCTGCGAACTGTTTTTGCCGGTATATCTGACCGCGGTGCCGCACGGCTGGCCGGCGGTCGCGATTCTGAGCGCAGTGCTCGCGGCGGGCACGCTGGGCGGGATGTTGCTGCTGACCGCCTTGACGCTGGCCGGCGGCGAGCGCTGGGCCCGGCCGGGTTCCCGTTGGCAATCGCCGCGCCTCCTCGGGGGTTGCCTCTGCCTGCTGGGCTTCGCCACGCTGGCGGTTTCGCATCACTGAACCTTTTTTCAAATCATGTCCAACGACACCATCCCCGCCATCCCCGTCACCGTGCTTACCGGCTTCCTCGGTGCCGGCAAGACCACGCTGCTCAACCGCATCCTGACCGAACAGCACGGCAAAAAACTCGCCGTCATCGAAAACGAGTTCGGCGAAGTCGGCGTGGACAACCAGCTCGTCATCCAGTCCGACGAGGAACTCTTCGAGATGAACAACGGCTGCATCTGCTGCTCGGTGCGCGGCGACCTCATCCGCGTGCTCGGCCGCCTGATGAAGCGCAAGGACCGGCTCGACGGCATCCTCATCGAGACCCCGGCCTGGCCGACCCGGGCCCGGTCGCGCAGACCTTCTTCACCGACGACGAGATGCGCGCGGCCTTCCGCCTCGACGCCATCGTCACCGTCGTCGACACCAAACACGTCCTGCAACACCTCGACACCTCGCCCGAGGTGAAGAAGCAGATCGCCTTCGCCGACGTGCTCATCCTCAACAAAACCGACCTCGTCTCCCCCGCCGAGCTCGACGCCCTCGAGACCCGCATCCGCCGGATGAACGGCGCCGCCAAGATCCACCGCGCGCAAAACGCCGACGTCCCCCTCGCCGCCGTGCTCGACGTCGGCGGCTTCCAACTCTCGCGCGCCACCGAGATCGACCCCAAGTTCCTGCAACCCTCCTACCCCTTCGAATGGGCCGGCGTCTACCCGCTCAAGGCCGGCGCGCACACCCTTGAAATCGGCCACTGCGACTGCGGCCACGATCACGGCGAACACGGGCATGATCACGACCACGCCGACCACGGCCATCATCACCACCATCATCACGGCGAGGAGCACTCGCTGGACGTCGCCCTGATCCCGGTGAAGTCCCTCGACGAGACCGACCTCGCCACCACCCGCGACGCCGCCGTGCTCGTGTTTTCCGACTGGGAAAACCGCGTGCAACCCGGCGAGTCATTCATCCCCGGCGCCACCCTGCAGCGCCTGCACCTCGGCGAACACGACCACGCCCACTATCCCTTCGAAGTCGCCGAGGACGGCCTTTACATGGTCTTCGAGGGCTGCGGCGAACACCCGCTGCACATCTATCCGGCCGGCTCCGAGGACAACGTCCGCCCGGCCTGGCAGGCCGACTACGAGCACACCCACTCGCATGACGACGACGTCACCAGCGTGGGCATCACGCTCGAAGGCGATTTTGACGCCAAGAAGCTCAACGCCTGGATCGGCGAACTCCTCCAGCGCAAGGGTAACGACATCTATCGCGCCAAGGGCGTGCTCAGCGTGAAGGGATCGCCCAACAAGCTCGTTTTCCAAGGCGTGCACATGCTCTTCGACGCCAAGTTCGACCGCCCCTGGGGCGACCAGCCGCGCAAGAGCACCCTCGTCTTCATCGGCAAGGACCTCGACCGCGCCGCCCTCAACGAAGGCGTGCAAGGCTGCCTCGCCTGACGCCGGGCCCGACCGGGCGCGAACCCCGTCCTAGCGGCGGGCCTCCAGCTCGGACCACCGACCCGCCAGGATCAGCACCGCCGAGAACGTGCACAGGATCGCCGGGTTGGTCGAGTGGTTGTCCGCCCAACTGTGGATCAGCGGCAGGGCCAGCCCGCCCACCAGCAGCAACACCGGGGGGTTGCCCAATCCGCCGGAGCGCACCACCAAAAACACCCCGGCAAACAACAGCGAACCGCCAATGGCGAAGCCGATGACACCCAGCTCGGCCAGCAACTGCGCGTAATCGTTGTGCGCATCCAGCCAGAAGCGCGTGGCCTGCGACCGGCGGACCGGACGCTGATCGACCCACCAGATCTCGGGATAGTTTTTCTGAAAAATCGGGAACACCCAGCGGAAGGAGCCGCTGCCCCAGCCCGTCCACAATCGCTCCTGCGCCATGTCGAAGGTCGCCCGGGTGGAGATCTTGCGGTCGGTGACGCTGGGGCCCTCGCCTTCGCGCAGCGCGACCAGCGCCTGTTCCATGCGCGTGACCGCCTTGTCGAACCGCAGGACGTAGCCGCCCGCGGCCGCGGCCACCACAAACATCGTGACCAGCATCAACATGCCCCCCACGTTGCGCCCCGAGGCCGGCGTGCGCAGCCAGCCGATCCACAGCACCACCCCGGCCACCGCCAGGTAGGCGATCATCAACAACGTCGCCGCCCGCGAGTAGGTGATCACCACCACCACCGCGAGGACGAACGCGCACAACCCGAACAACGGCGCCGGACTGCTGCGCGACATGCGCCGCGCCGCCCGCCGGTAGTGCCACAGCCCGAGCGCCAACGCACAGGCCAGCGCCATGTTGAAAAACGCCCCCGCGTGGTTCTTGTAGATGAACGAGCCCACGAAGAACTGGGCCTTGCCCTTCACCAGCCAAAGCACCTCGCGCGTGCCGGTCGCGCGCTGCAAAAACGCGATCAGGCCGATCAGCGCCGCGTTGACCACGATGATCGTCAGCACCTGCTGCACCGCCTGCCGGCGCGACAGCCCCACCCACAGCGCGCAGGCCAGCAACCACGCCCCGCCATAGATGATCAACATGCGCCAGGCGTTCATCTTCATGAACGGCGCCTCCACCCCCGCGGGCAGCCAGGCGATGTAGTTCTCCAGCGGATCGGTGTGGTATCCTCCGTTTGGATACACCGTCGCCTTCCAGAACGGATTTGCTCCCTGCAGGGCGATGTAGGCAAAAAAGATCAGTCCGATCCAGAAGATCGGAAACCGCACCAGCCGGCGCCACATCACCAGGCGGAACTCGCCCTCCCGCGTGTATTCGCCGTCGTAGTTGCGCGTGATCAACGAGACCACGAAGGCCGTCAGCGCCAGCCCAAAGGCCACGAACTGCGCCGGGGGATGCATCGAGCCCAGCACCCACGGCATCATGCACAACTGCAGCCCCGCGATAATGACCAACGCCCGCTCCAGCGGATGCAGCGGCACCGTCGCGACCAGCTCGCCGCGAAAACGCGCCACGGCGTCGCGACCGGGAAACTCGGCGGGGGATGAGGACGGTGAGGGGTCGGAGGGCACGGCCCGAGAAAAGTGATTTGCACCGCGGGGGGAAGCCGTAAAGCGCCCGCCTACGTCCTTTCGCCCGGCGGCCGCACGGCGTGTTTGCGGGATTGTCATCACCGCCCCGCTGACTCATCGCATGAAGGCCGCATGAGCCCCGCCAACGTCCACCACCGCCGCCATTTGTTCCTTGCCGGACTCGTGCTGCTGGTCGCCGTGCTGCTGCGCGCGTGGGATCTGGACCTGAAACCCCCGCACTTCGACGAGGGCATCAACGGCGGCTTCACCGACCGGATGCTCGCCCAGGGCGGCTACCACTACGATCCGACCAATTACCACGGTCCGCTGCATTTTTACCTGCTGCTGCTCAGCCAGTCCATTTGCGGACACAACATCGAGGCGCTGCGCCTGCCCTCCGTGCTGGCCGGAGCGGCGGTCGTGGCGGTGGCGTTGTTCGGCTTCCGGCGCCACCTCGGCGCGGGCGCCGCGCTCTGGCTGGGCGCGTTTCTGGCGGTGTCGCCGGCCATGGTCTTTGTCAGCCGCTACGCGATTCACGAGATGTCGATGCTCTTGTTTCTCATGCTGACCACCCTCGGGTTCATGGACCACTGGTCCGGACGGCGCGGCGCCTGGCTGATCTGCCTGGGCGCGGCCGGCATGATTCTCACCAAGGAGACCTACGTCATCCATCTCGCCTGCCTCGGGCTCGCCTGGCTGGTCTGGCGCGGGCTCCGGTCCGTCGCGCCGGACACCGAGCCACCGTGCGAAACGCCCGCCGGGGACCGCGGGCGACAATTCGCCGCCCCCCTCGCGGTCGCCGTGGCGACGGTGCTGTTTTTCTACTCCGCCGGCCTCACCCATCCGGAGGGTGTGACCGGCCTGTGGCGAACCTTCGCCGCCTGGACCCAAACCGGCCTGGAACACGGCGGCCACGCCAAGCCCTGGCACTACTGGCTGGGGTTGATGTGGCGCTACGAGTGGATCGCGCTCGCCGGCTTTGCCCTCAGCGCGCGGTTTCTGGTCGCCGGCTCCAAGAGCGTGCGCATCGCCGTGATCGCCGGGGCCGGCACGCTGGCCGCGTATTCATTGATCTCTTACAAGACGCCCTGGTGCATCGTGGTTATCCTCTGGGCCGGCTCGCTGGCGCTGGCCTGCCTGCTCGACCAACTCGGCCGGCGCAAACGCATCGCTGCAGCGGCCATCGGTCTGGTGCTGGCCGGCCACGACGCCTGGGCCTGCCTGCGGCTCAACTGGCGCGACTACGACCACGAACGGGAGCCCTACGTCTACGTGCAGACCTCGCGGGAGATCGAGCGCTTCACCGGCGTGCTGCGCCGCTCCGCGGAACAGGATCCGCTCAATCGCAACCGCGCGGGCGTCATCGTGGCCGCCGCGCCGTTCCCGTTGCCATGGATGCTGCGCGACCATCCCCGCCTCACCTACCTCGGCCCGGAGCAACCCCTGACCACGGCCGTGACCACCGCCGATTTCCTGCTGGTGCAGGCCTCGCGGCGGGCCGAGACAGAGGCCCTGCTGGCCGACGATTTTTTTGTCGTCGACCTGATCCTGCGCCACGGCCACGAGCCCATGACCGCCTACTTCCGCGCCCGCCGCCACGACGCGTCCATGCTGTCCGGTCCGGTGCAAAAACGACGGTTCCCCGTGCCCCGCCCCACGACTGAAGAGGAGGTTGCCCGTTGAAAGCCGTCGCCGCCTACCTCGCCGCGGTCTCCGGAGCATCGGTGACGCTGCTGGTCGTGTTTTTGATCCTCGGCCACACCACGTCGGCGGCGGCCTGGCCGGCGGCGGCGG
>JBDRJH010000276.1:0-26606 GCA_043815125.1 Verrucomicrobiota bacterium | reverse complement strand
GCCTTCACTCCCTCGTCGCCGATCCACCAGGCGTATTTGCCGACGGTGAGGTCGGCGCCGCCGGTGCCGGCGCCGGGCACGGAGGCGGGCGGGACCTTGATGTCCACGAGCGGCGCGACGACGTAGTTGACCTCGTCGCCGGGGTTGTCGCCGTCGGTGTTGGGTCCGACGAGGAGGGCGGCGGGGTCGCCGGCGACGGTGATGGTGGAGTTGACGGTGGTGGACGCGTCGACGCCGTTGATCGCGGCCGCGGGTCCGTATTCCCAGGCGGCGGGCGGCGTGGTGATTTGGCCGAACGATCCGGCGGTGGTTGACATGCCGGTGGCGGGGTTGAAGGCGGTCTGCTCGTTGCCGCTGACTAGCCATTGCAGGCGCACGGGCGCGGAGGAGAGGTCGGCGACGGCGTCGGACTGGGGATTGTTGGCGTTGCCCCACACTCCGGTCCATTGGCGGGCGCCGTTGGCGGGCGCGGTCGATTCGATGTCGGCGCGGGCGGTGGCGCGTTGGTCGGGGCCGGCGTATTTCTGGAGTTCGCCGAGCGCGATGTTGAGGGCGGCGAGGGCGTTTTGCCGCGCCATCGACATTTGCTGGCTGTTGGCGGCGACGGTGGTCTCGACGCGCGTGAGGCTGGCGAGCGTGACCAGGATCAAAACGAGGAACGCCACCAGCGTGATGGTGATCAGCAACGCGAAACCGCGACGACTTTGCGCGCGGTGACCGGTGTCGGCGAAGGTGGGGGGGATGCGATGGGGGTGCACGATGACGGAAGGGGCTGACGCGGGCGGGGCTAGGGGAGATGCCGACGAAGGTGGGGCGGTTCGGGGCGGACGGGCGGTTGTCGGCCAGTTTTGCCGATAACGCCGGAAGGTGAAGGGAGGCGAATCGTTACAGTAACGTGTTTCGGGCGGACGTCGGGAGAACGGAGGGAATGGAGATTTACGGCAGCGGGCGGCTAAGATGGCTCAAGGCGGGACAAACAGGCTTCCACGGCACCGTATACGGCCTCGGGTGCAGCCGACTGAAGTTCGATGAACGCGGGTGCCGGCGACAGTGGGGCGTGGCATTCGTGCAACATGAGCGGGGCTCGTCGGCCGAAGACATCGGCCAGCAGCGCGGTGCAACCGCCCGGCAGCGCAAACGCGATGCGGTCCGGGGCGGTCAGGGTTTCTTCACGGCGCCAGAGCACGAGGGTGAGCCGATCGGGGGCGTCGGCGTGGCGGTGGAGTTGGAAAAACACGCCGGGACGCGGTTCGCGATGTGTGACGAGGGTGGCGTCAGCCAGGCGTTGCATGACTTCGCGCGCGGCGAGAAAGACGGGCAACGGCGTGCGGTCGTAGTCGAAGAGGACGAGGCCGTTGGCACGAAACGGATGCAGGCGCCCGGGCTGGGGATTGTTGAACAGGTGGATCTTCCCGATGCCGGCGCCGAGGTGGTGCAGGAGGCCGCGGGCGACGAAGTTGGCGCTGTCGAGGGCGGTGTATTCGCCGGCGCAGAGGTTGCGGCTGGGGCCGCGTTCGGTGCGGAGGCGGCCGGGGGCGATCACGGGGCTGTTCCAGCCAAACTCGGTGGACCAGAGCGGTTTCCCCGGGGCGTGCCGGTCGCACAGCGTTTTGATGGCCGCGAGGGTCTCGGGCAGGCGGCCCTGCTCGGGCGAGTGCGGCCAGACGTAGGGGTGAAACGAGATGACGTCGAGGTGCTCGGCGGCGCCGAGCGCGAGGCATTGCTCGAGGAACGGCACGAGCGCGCCGTCGGCGCCGTCGACCTCGTCGCCGGTGGCGCAGATGCCGACGACCGTGAGGCCGGGATCGACGGCCTTGAGCACGCGGTGCGCGGCCCGCAGCAGGCGCACATACGAGGCGGCGTCCATGATGCCGCCGGGCTCGTTGATGACCTCCCAGGCGCGGATCTCGTGACGGTAACGGGTGGCGACGGCGCGCACGTAGTCGCACCAGAGGTCGAGGTCGACGGGCACGGCCTTGCGCAGGCCGGGCCACGCGCCGGGACCGGGCAGCTCCGCGGGCACCCACTCGGGTGGCGAGAGCACGGTGAGCGCTCCCTCGACGGTGCGGCGGTTGTAGTTGAGCAGGCCGATCAACGGGGCGATGCGACCCTCGGCTAGCCGGGCGACGAAACGGTCGCTGTCGGTCCAGTCAAAGGCGCCCGGAGCGGGCTGCACGACCTGCCAGTTGAGCGGGTAGGGCATGCCGTCGCCGAGGAGCCGCGAGGAGGGGGCGCCGAGCATGCGGCAGCTTTCGTGGCTGGCGGCGTTGTAGAGCGCGCGGCCGATAAAAGGTGAGCGCGCCGGCCCGTCCGCCGCGACACGGGCGGGGGACAGGAAGGTGGCGGGGCGCGCGACCACGGCCTCGCCGGTGTCGGTGGAGGCGGTGACCTCGACGAGGAACTGGCCGGCGGGCAGGCCAAGTGAAAACGGGACCACGCGAGCCTCGCCGGGATCCAGCGGGAGGACGTCCGGCAGCGGCAGGGGATGCGTGGTCCCGTAAAGGATGTCGACGGCGCGGCCGGCGAGGCGGACGCGCGCGACGCAGTCGCGGGGGTTGGCGACGGTGAGACGGAGCGCGAGCTCGTCGCCATCGTTGGCGACGAGGCCGGGCGAGGCGGGCCCGGCGAGACCGAGCGCGACCGGCGGCGGCGCGTAGTCGGCGGTGTCGCCGCGTTGCAGGGAAAGGCGGTCGATCAGGACGACGGGATCGTCGCCCGGGGCGCGGGTGCTCCAGCCGGGGGCGTCGATGGCGAAAACGTCGGCCAGGGCGCGTTCCTCGCCGATCTGGAGGTTGACGCCGGGGCAGTCGTCGGGGATGCGCGCGGGCACCGCGATGCGTATCCAGTCTTCGGATTCAAGGGTGACGGTCAGTTCCCCGAGCACGGGGCGGCGCAGTTCGCCGTCGGGGGTTTGCCACGAGCTGGCGAGCCGCGCGGTGACGCGGGTGCCGGGCGCGCCGCGCAGGTCGAGCCCCAGGGTGTGTCGGCCCGGGCCGACGGCGAACATCTCGGAGACGAACGCCTGGTCGGGCTGAAGGGCGAGGGCGCGCGAGCCGGGGACGGAGCCGTCGGCGAAGACGGCGTCCTGGCGATCGGTGCGGGTGTAGACGCCGGCGCCGCGCAGGCCGGCTGCGAAGGTGGTGTTGAGCCGTGCGAGGAGGCCGGCCCCGTCCGCTGTTTCCCGGCGCGAGGCGGCGGGCGGCGATGAACGGGGCGCGGTGACGGGCGGGGACATGGCTGGCGAGGGCTTCAGGAACGCGGGCGGATGCGGTAGATGGCAGTGCGCCACTTGGGCAGGTCGACCTGAATGCCGTCGCGGGCGAGCGTCTCGGCGGTGCCGCTGAAGGCGACGCGGTCCTGCTCGTCGACGAGTTGGAACGGGCCGTCGAGGCCGACGAGCCGGGGGAAGGCGCGGGCGGCGCCGTCACCGGAGCGGCGGTAGACGAGCAGGTGGGCGGGGCCCTGCACGAGCTGGAGCGCGGCGGGGGTTTTTTCGTCGAGGGCGAGGCCGGCGTCCTTGAGGAAGGCGGCGAGTTTCTCGCGGGTGAGCGCGGCGGCGTCGTCCACGACGAGCAGGGGCATCTTGGTGCCGCGGAGCAGGTCGAGGGCGCGCGCGTCGAGGTTGCGGGTGTCGACGACGGCGGCCTTGTAGCGCAGGCCGGCGGCGGCTTGTTCAACCTGTTCGAGTCCGACGGCCATCTGCACGAGACCGGTGGCGAGGAGCTGGTCGTCGGTCATGTAGTGGGCGGGGGCGAGGTGGAGGTCGAGGACGAGGCGGGCGAAGGGCACGCAGGCGTGGTTGAGGCCGTTGGCGACGGGCACGGCGGCGGTGTTTTGCACGAACAGGACGTCGGCGCGCATCTGGTCGATCGGGCCGGCGGAGTAGACCGGGGCGAAGCGGCGGTAGGCCTGCTCGTAGAGGTCGACGACGGGTTTGTAGACGGTGGTGTTGTCGGTGAGCGTCCAGCCGAGGGAGCCGGTCCAGCCGGCGGCGTAGGTTTGCAGGAGCTGGGCCTCGATCATGTAGGACGTGGCCTCGCGGCGGTCCATGTCGGGGAGGAACGAGGCGTAGCCGTGTTCGCCGGACTCGCCGTTGAAGACGGGCAGCGGGGCGGCGCCGTTGGGGAACGCGGCCGCGAACATGGAGTGGTCGAAGGTGGCGGCGACGTCGCGGGCGAGCCACGGGGAGTGGCGGGACTTGGCGTCGGCGCGCAGGGCGACGGGGCCGTTGCCGAGGTAGTGGTGCGGGGCCATGCCGGTCAGGTGGTCGGGCGGGAACCAAGTGGTGGACGGCAGGACGTTGCTGTGGCCCCACGCGGGCGGCATGCCGAAGGTGAGGCGGTCGGGGTCCTCGGTGATGATGGGCAGGATGGTGGCGGCGGTGAGGCGGCGCCAGTCGAGCTCGGCGGAGTCGGTGGGGCTGTGGGGTTCGTTGTAGGGGACCTCGAAACCGGCGAGGTTGCCGTTGCCCTTGAAGCGGCGGGCGAGCCAGCGGTTGGTGTCGACGATGGCCTTGGTGTGGCGCGGGTCGCCGGGGTGCGCGGCGTCCTTGCCGTAGGCATCGGAGAGCCACGCGATGCCCTTGCCGGGCTGGCCGGCCTTTTTCTCGGTGAGGTTGCCGCCGACGAAGTAGCGGTAGGGATCGTCGGGCATCTCGTGCCAGTCGAGGAAGACGCGGATGCCGTGGTGACCGGCGACGGCGACGGTGTATTCGAAGAGATCGTAGAAACGGGTGTCGAGGTTGTGCGACTTGATGATCGATTTGTAGTCCGGGTGATCGGGAAAGACGCCGGGGCGGGGCTGGAACATGCCGAGGTGCAGCGGCACGCGGATGGCGGTGACGCCCCAGTCGCCGTATTGGCGCATGTGCTCGGCGACGGTCTGGTAGTTGGCGCGGCCGGGCAGGCTATATTCGAGCAGGAAGTGGGTGTAGTTGAAGCCGGCGAAGGCCCAGGGCTTGCCGTTTTCGAGCAGGTTGCGGCCGTCACGCGCGAGCATGGGCAGGGTGTGGCCGGGCTTGAGGATGGGGAACAGGTATACGGGCGTGTCGGAGGACCAGTGGATGGTCTCGGAGTCTTTGGCGCGGGAGGCGGCGCGGAGCTTCAACGGACCGGCGGGCAGGGAGGCGGGATCGACTTGGAACGAGAAGCGACCGTCCTCGGCGGAGGCGGTGACGCGCCAGTCCTTGACGCGTTTGCCGTCGGGGCCGTCGGCCTGGATGGCGATGTCGGCCCCGGGCGCGGCGCGTCCTGCGATGGTCAGCGGGCGGCCGGGGTTGGCGTGGTCATGTTCCGACGGATACAACGCGACGGCGACCTGTTCGCCGACGGACCACTCGGTGATGGTGAGCGCGGGCACGGCGGGTTTGGCCGAGAAGACGACGCGCAGGTTTTGAATGGCGCCGGGCGGCAGGGTGGCGGGCAACGGGATCTCGATCTCGGCGGGACGGCCGGCGGCGAGCTTCACGGCAGGGCCGTCGACGGGCGCGGACCAGTCGTCGGCGCGCACGAAAAGACGGGTGTCGAGGGTGACGTCGGCGGCGGAGACGACGGTGAGGTGCGTGCGCGACTTGGCGTCGACCGGCCACTGGTCGGCGGCGGGGCGGCGGTGTCCCCAGTAGGTCCAGAGGAGGTTGGCTTCGTTTTTGTGGGCGGCCGGGAGTCGGACGACCTCGATGCCCTCGGCGTTTTTTTCAAACGCCGGCTTGTTGTGGCCGTAGGGAGAGAGCGTGCCCTCGCCGGTGCCGGCGCGCGGGACGAGCGGGCGGGTCGGCGTATAGAAGCCGTCGGCGTCGGCGGCCGCTAAGGCACCCGGCGTCAGGCAGGCGAAGGCAAGCGGCAGGAAGGTCGCGCGGATGAACGCACGGGCGGGGAAGGGGAGAAGGGACATGAAGGGGGGGACGGGGCAGTGACGGGACCGGGTGGTGGCGACGGTGTTTCTGGGGAGACGTTTACTTGGCGGGTTCGTCGCGACCGTTGCCGACGGACCATCTGGTGACGGTGAGGCGGGGGACGTCGGTGGATGCGTTGATGATCACGCGGATGGTCTCGATCTTGTCGGAACCGGTGTATTCGGCCAGAGGGAGGAAGACTTGGACGGGCTTGCCGGCCTTGAGGTCCACATAGGGCAGCTCGGTGATGCGCGACCATTCGCCGCCGGCGCGGTAGGTGGCGCGCAGGCGCAGGATGGTGTCCTTGTCACTGGCGAGGGTGAAGGCGGCGTGCGCGTCCTTGCCCTCCGGCCATTGGTCGGGGTGGGGCTGGGTGTGGCTCCAGAAAGTCCAGACGAGGTTGACCTCCTTGACGGCCGACTCGGGGATGACAACGGCGTCCTCACCGGTGACGTTGGGCTCGAAGACGGGCGTGATGCCGGCGTAACTGGAGAGCGTGCCGATGCCGGTGCCGTCGCGCGGCGTCAGGGTGATCTCGGGCTTGTAGGCGGCTGAGGCGGCGAGGGCGGCGGTGAGTCCGGCCAGGGCCAGCAACTTGAAACCAACGAGCAGGGGGCGAAAAAACGGGGCGGGGATTTTCATGGGGAGGGAGGATAAACGGGTCATTCGATCAGAAAAAGTTCGGCACGACGTTCCAGTAACTCGTCGCTTGGCACGGCCAGGGAGTGGCCGTCGGCGAACACGGTGAGGTAGGAACCGCGCCCGCGGTCGTCGGGGCGGACGTTCGCGTTGAGTCCGCGGTTCACGAAGTCTTGGGCCTCGACATACCAACTGGGCGATTTGGCGGAGACGTAGAGAGCGGTGACGGCGAGCACGGTGCGTGCTGGGTTGGGGATGCGGGTGAGCGGCAGGCCCTTGGTGACGTCGGGGGCGCCGGTGGGGAATACGGCGCGGTTGGCCCCGTAGTCGGAGATGGTGCCGTGCTCGCCGTTGCCGAGCAGCGGGTCGAAGAAGATGGGGCTGACGCTGACGTTGGCGCCGTTGATGGAGCTTTCGTTTTGGCGGTGCGACTTGACGAGGTAGGGCTCGATCTGGGTGGTCCATTGCCGGCCCCAGGAACCGTTGTGCAGGGTGGGGAGCTGGCCGCGATTTTCGGAGGCGTGAAGGAGCAGTCCTTGGCCGATGGACTTGAGATTGGAGAGGCTCTTGGTGGCGCGGGCGGAGTCGCGGACCTTGCCGACCACGGGGACGAGGATGGCGGCGAGTATGCCGATGATCGCGATGACGGTGAGCAGTTCGACCAGGGTGAAGGCGTGGGGCGAAGTGCCGCGGCTGGGGCCGCCGGGGGAGAGGAGGGTCATGGCAGGGCGCGGGGTTAATGTTGGTTGCCGCCGGCCAGTCATGGAAGGTGTGCGCGGCGGCGTGGGAGTCGCAAAGGGTAATGGGCTTGCGTGCTGACGAGGTGAATCCTGTGCTAGTATAAAATATCGTCAAGTAGTATTAAGGTTATGGAAAGGTGAAAACCACGTCTTGTTTGTGGTATATGAACGCGCCAGGTCGCTCTTGGGTGCGGAATCGCGAAGAGGCAGTTTGTCCACATAAAGGCATCAAGTGGAGGCCTCCGAATTCTCCGAAGAAAATGACGTCAGTCGAAAGGTGGGTAATGTTGATTTGTCGCTCTAGAGTAGATCCTTGCGAGTTTGATAATGGCCGTCGCAGAGAGGCGGAATTCAAGCGTTGCTGGATAGGCGTTGGTGTTTGGCGATCATGAACAGCTGGGTGGCGGGCCCCGGCGACACAGGTGCCGTTCAGCTGCGTAAGGCGGGCGTGGACACGAGGGCGAGGTGTATCACTGCCCCGTTGCCTGCGCGGAATGTGCATTCCGGCAGGCAACGGGCTTTGTGAACACGGCCGGGCGGGGGCGGGCTCAGTAGGCGGTCCGGGTGAGCGGGGTGGTGCGGGCGGGGTTGCCGTGCAGGTCGTAGGCGATGGCGGTGAGGCGGTGTTGGCCGGGGGCGGGCAGGCTGAGCACGGCCGAGTAGGGGGAGGTCTCGTCGATGGCGACGCGTTGGCCGTTGATGAGGAACTCGACGAAGTCCACGCCGCTGTCACTGTCGGTCGCGGTGGCGTTGGCGGTGAAGTTGGCGCCGGTCGCGAAGGTGGTGCCGCCGACGGTGGCGACGGAGACGACGGGCGGGACGCCCTCGGCTTTTTCGATGGTGAACTGGTCGAGTTGGACCAGGCGCGCGGTGTTGTCGGCGGGCAGTCCCTCGAAGGCGAGCCGGTCGGTGCGGAGCGCGCCGGTGAAGGAGGCGTTGACGAATTGCGCCAGAGGGATGCGAACCTGTTGCCAGGCGGAGCCGGTGGTGACGTAGGCGGCGGTGTCGATCTTGTTGCTGAGCGCTCCGTTGGTGTCGCGGAAGAAGACGCGCACGGAGGACCCGGGCGAGCCCTTGATTTGGAAGACGAGCACATGGTTGCGCGCGAAGTTGGGCGCGAGCGCCGCGCCGCCGTTGATCTGCATGCCGCCGCCGGCCCAGCCACCGGCGGGCACGGTGTAGTCGAAGCGGATGCCCTTGGCCCCGATGTAGGCGCCGTAGGCCGAGGCGCTGTCGGCGAAGTTGACCGTGGCCGTGGCGGTGGCGGATTTGTAGCTGTAGGCGTAGGAGCCCTGCGGGCCGACGGTGTAGGCGTCCCGATACCAGGTGAAGGTCGGCCAGAAGCGGGTGCCGACGCCGCTGCCGTGGGGGATGAGCACGGCCATTTGCGGGGCCTCGTCGTGGGCGCGGCGGGGTTCGGTCGAGAGAGCGTAGTCGCCCCACCAGGGGCCGCCGGCCCAGTAGGTGGCGCTGATGTTGTTGGCGGCGAGGTAGGTGGCGGCGTTGTTGAGGATGGTGATCCAGCGCGGGTCGTTGTCGGGCACGCCGAACTCGCCGACGTAGCCGCGCACGCCGTTGGCTTGGCACCATTCGACGAAGTCGTCGAGGCGGTCCACGGCGATACCGGGGTAGGCGCCGTCGGCGTCGTAGGACAGGTGGTAGAGGCCGGTGTTGTCGGCGTCGAAATACTGGTGGGCCTCGAAGACGAGGTTGCCGGCGGGGTCGGTGATGTTGATGAGGTCGGCGCTGTGGGTGTTCCACCAATGGGCCCCGCTGTAGGCGTCGCCGGGGATGAGGATGGCGCGCTTCGTATCATGATCACGGATACCATAGACGGCCTGTTGGGCGCTGTCCTTCCAGGTGTAGGCGCCCATGGCGTGCGGTTCGTTCATGATGCCGTAGCCCCAGAGGCAGTCGCGGTCCTTCACGTGGGCGGCGAGTTTTTCCCAAACGTCGCGGAAGGCGGAGCGGGGCACCTGCGGACTGCCGATGATATAGGTGACGTCGTTGATCTCGTAGCGGCCGTAGTTGTGCAGATCGAGGATCACCTGCATGCCGCGCTTCTCGACTTGGTCGAGAAACGTGTCGAGGCGGGCGAGTTCGGCGGAGTCGAGCGGGCCGTTGAGGGTGCGCTGGATGCGTTCCCAGCGGAAGGGGAAGCGGATGAGCTCGATGCCGCGGGCCTTGTAGTAGTCGAGGTAGGAGGGGGCGGGGTAGGTGTAGTCGGTGCCGTGCACGCCGGGGAGGCGCGGGGGCTCGTGCGCGCCGAAGGCGGCGGCGGAGAGGTTGACGCCCATCATCACGGGCGGGCCCGCGGTGGCGCCGCCGGAGACCTGGACGCCGCCGAAGGTGGCGGCGGCGCCGTCGATAATGCTGGAACCGGTGTTGAACGCGCCGATCGCGAGGCGGGCGACGCGGCCGTTGGCGGGGGTGGTCAGGGTGGCCGCGGTGAGGCGGGAAAACGAACCGCTGATGGTGCTGGTGCCGGCCTCGGGGCCGGTGGTGAAGGTGGCGCCGGTGAGCGTGACGGTGAACGAGCCGGCCTGTCCGTTGATGGTCCAGTTCAGCGCGGAGGGCACGTTGCTGATGATTTTATTGGAGCCGAGGGCGTTGGCGTAGGAGCCGACACCGTTGACGCCGCCGGAGTCGAGCACCTGCAGTTGGATGGAGCCGGAGGACTAGCGGAGGATGGAAAGGCCGAGCGCGCCGCCGGTGCCGCCGCCGGCGTAGTAACTGCCGCCGCCGGTGGTGTAGGCGGCCGCGAGGGTCGGGGTGGCGGGTCCGCCGGTGTCGGCGGGAAGGCGTCCGATCACGGCATGGAGCGAGATGGGGTTGCCGGACGGGGTGCCGACGAGCGCGAGGCCGTCGAGGGCGAGGGTGAGCGGTCCGGCGAAGGGATCGATGGCGGTGGAGTGCGAGAGCAACGCGTGGCGCGCGGTGGTCTGCTGGTTGGTGTCGAGGGTGACGGAACCGCCGGCGACGGTGGTGATGCCGAGCGAGCCGGTGCCGCCGACGGCCCAGCTGGCGGCATCGACGGAGGAGCCGTTGAAGTCGTCAGCGATCAGGTTGACCTGGGCGGTGGCGACGGTGGCGGTGAGGAGGCCGAGAACAATCGCCGGAAGCAGGCGACGCGGTTTTTTGCGGGTGTTTTTTTGTGGGGTATTCATGGGAGGAAAAGAGCGTGGCGGCGGCCGCCCGCGGGCAGGCGGTGGCCATCGCCGGTGGGCCGGCGGGTGGAAGACGCGGGGGGATTTTCCGCGTGGGTTTGGGGTGGGGTCAGGGTTCCCGGGTGACGGTGAGGCGGATGAAGCGGCGGGGTGAGCCGTCGGCGGGGAGAAGGACTTGGCGGAGTTCGGCGTCGCCGAGGTCGGTGTGGAGGGTGTCGGGGGCGTCGAGCGGGAGCCAGTCGTTGGCGGCGAGGGTGGTGCCGGTCTGGAGTTGGAGGGAGACCGAGGGGTCAGTGGCGAGGGCCTTGGCGCGGCGGTAGCGCACGACGATGTGGTCGTTTTCCGCGAGGATGGAGAGCGGCGCGGTGGCGGGGTCGGCGGTGAGGGGATCGGTGGCGGCGGCGTATTCGAGGAGGTTGGCGCGGCCGTCGGCGTCGGGGTCGGCCGCCGGGCCCCAGAGGGCGGCTTCGAGTTCCGAGTCGGCGAGGGTTTCGGGGCTGAAGTGGTGGTGTTGCCAGGCGGCGAAGGTGGCGGATTCGCGCGAGATGGCGAAGGTGGCGGCGGCGGTGCGTTCGGCGGAGTCGGTGGCGGTGACGGTGAGCCCGGCCGTGCCGTCGGTGTCGGCGACGACGAGGGTGAGCCGGCCGTCGGCGATGGTGGCGGAGGTGACGATGGCGGGCGCGGTGTTGCCGGTGACGGCGTAGGCGAGCGCGAGGCCGGCGTCGGCGTCCTCGATGTCGCGGAAGTGGGCGTCGAGGTCGATGACGAGCGAGGCGCTTTCGAAGGCGCGCAGGTCGGCGATGGGATCGGCGACGGGCGAGCTGTCGGCGCCGCCGGAGGAGCCGGGGGCGAAGGTGTCGGTGCGGAACGGTTCGGCGGGGAGGCCGGTGCCGCCGTGGAGGTTGGCGTTGGGGAAGCTTTGCCAGGCGTAGCGCACGGCGACGGGGGCGGGCACGTCGGCGGGGTTGGCGACGCGTATTTGGTTTTCCCCTACGATCTCGGCGCGGGTGGCGTGGTAAAAGACCTGGTCGGTGCCGGCGATGGCGAAGCCGCGCAGGGTGTCGGCGGCGGCGCGCACGGCGGGCGTGTTTTTGGAGAGTTCGGCGGCGTCGGGTTGGGCGTCCACGGCGAGGGTTTGCAGTCCGCCGCCGACGTGATCGAAGGTGAGGAGGATTTCCGCGCCGTCGATGTGTTGGTCAACGAGCAAGGGGCCGCGGGCGACGACGGGGATGCCGTAGTCGTTGGCCTGGGCGAGGAGGGCGAGGCGGCGGGCGACGATGTCCTTGCCGGAGGGGTGGATGTTGCTCTGGTCGCCGGTGTCGATGGCGACGGCCATGCCGGAGTTGGGGATGGTGTCGCGGCTGGCGGTCTGGGCTTCGCGAAGCCAGGCCCAGTTGATGTTGTAGCCGGAGACGGAGGCGTCGTTTTCCGTGGGGAAGGGCCGGTGGCGCATGTAGCCGGCGAGTTGCACGAAGTAGAACGGGAAATCGTGTCCGCGGGCGGCGCGCCAGGAGGCGGCGAGGGTTTCCTGGAGGCGGGCGTAGGCGGCGGTGCGCACGAGGTTGCCGGAGTTGTTTTCGCCCTGATACCAGATCGCGCCCTTGATGGGGAAACGTTCGATGGGGGCGATCATGGCGTTGTAGCAATCGGAGCTGCCGGCGGGGACGATGGCTCCGCTGGGCCAGGGGCCGGCGGCGGCGAGCGGGCCGGCGGCGATCCATTGCTCGATGGAGGTGCCGCCGTAGGCGGCGATGACGAGGCCGAGGGGAACGTGGGCCTGGCCGTTGGCGTCGAGCGCGGCGCGCAGGGTTTTGCCGAAGAAGTAGGGCGTGGCGGACATCCAGTTGAACTGCGCGCCGGCCTGGAGCGGGATGTTTTTCCAGGGGCTCCAGGGGATGTAGGGGGTGGGCTTGGCGCGCGGCGCGGAGGCGTTTTCCGTGGCGAGCATGATGAAACGCAGGTCGTCGCGGTCGTCGTCGGGCGCGGGCACGGGGCTGTAGGCGGAGGGGTATTGGGCGAGGTGGTCGGCGAGGCGATACCACATGTTGGACTGGCCGGAGCAGAGCCAGACGTCGCCGAAGTAGATGTTGTCGAGGCTGACGGCGGTGCTGACCGTGCCGGCGACGACGAGGGTGTGGGGGCCGCCGGCGGGCTTGGGGTCGAGGAGGATTTCGAAGTCGCCGTTCGCGTCGGCGACGGCGGACTTGCTCTGGGCGTTGACGGTGGCGGTGACGGTTTCGCCGGGCCAGCCGCGTCCCCAGACGGGCACGGCGACGTCGCGTTGCAACACGGAGCCGGGGGCGAGAATCTTGGGCAGCTCGATGGCGTCGGGCGTGTCGGGCGCGGCGATGGTGAGGGTGGAAAGGTGAAAGCCGTCGGAGGAGGCGAGGGCGCGGATGCGGAGTTCCTGACCGGCGCGGAGCGGGGCGCGCTCGAGGTCGAGCGGGTTGGCGGCGAGGTGGTAACCGCCGCCGCTGTGGATGACGTTGCCCGCGACGCTGATTTCAACCGTCTCGGCGGGGGTGGCTCCGTAGAAGGCGATGTTCTTCACCTCGACGTCCTGGTCGAACGTGAGGACGAGCGAATCGCCGGTGTGGAACGCGGAGGCGTCGGGACGGATGAGGCTGAAACCCGCGCCGAGGAAGGGCGACGGCGTGGTTTGGGTCGCGCCGTTGTAGCCGCGCACATCGACGGTCAGGCCGGAAGTGAACGCGCCGACGGGGGGCAGCGTGAGGCGACCGGGCGTGCCGGCGTTGAAGTCCTCGATGTCACCGCTGAACTCGCCGCTTGGTTGCGTGCTGTAGCGGCCGGTGGCCCATTCGACACCCATGTTGGCGCCGGGGAAAAACGAGAGCGGAGTGGAGCCGCCGACATGGAGGCCGAACACGATCTGGGCGCTGTCGGCATGGGACGGCGGTTCGGGGGCGGTGGCGGGCGTGGTGTCGGTGACGGTGATTCCTGCGAGGCTGAAGCGGGTGGTGGCGCCGGCGGAGAGGTTGCCGGCGTTGATCGCGCCGACAGCGATGCGCGCGACAGTGGTGTCGCCGACGGCAAGGGCGGTGGCGCCAAAGCGGGCGTCCTTGGCCCAGGTTCCGGTGCCGACGGTGGGCGACGTGCCGGTGTCGGCGGCGGGGCGCGCGGTGATGGCTGCGCCGTCGAGGGTGAAGGTGTGGGTATTGGTCGCGCCGGTGCCGTCGAGGGTCCAGGCGATCGCGTCGGGCATGCCGTCGAGCGTCCAGGTGGCGGAGGTGGCGCCGTCCCCGAGGTCGTAAACAACGAGGGTGAGGACGCCGGTGGCGTTGTTGCGGAAAAAGTTCAGCGCGAGCGCGCCGCCGCCGGCGTCGTAGGTGATGTTGGCGGTGCTGCCGTAGTTTTTGACCTGGGTGGCGGTGAGGGCCGCGCCGGTGTCGGTTTCCTCGCGACCGACGACGACGTAGCCGACGCTGGTGGCGAGGGTGGAGGACGTCGTGAGGACGGGTTGCGCGAGGGTGATGGTGACCGGGCTGACGAAGGGATTGGCACGGGAGACGGTCGAGACGATGGCGGCGCGGTTGCTGGAGTTGGGCACGCCGTTGTCGAGGGTGATGACGCCGCCGGTCGTGTCGGGCACGACCGGCGCGGCGCCGGCGTGGGCGGCGTAGGTCCAGGCGGCGGAGTCGAATCCGGCGAAGTCGTCGTCGAGCAGGGTGTCGGCGCGTAGCGGCCAGGCGACCAGCGTCAGCGCGCAGGCGGTGACGGAGATGGATTTGAGACGCGAATGACCAGACGAGGACGCGAACATGACCAAGGGGAGGGGAAGTGCGGGGACAAAAAAAGCCGCGCGATCGGTGGAACGCGCGGCTGCAGAAAAACCGACCGGACTGGCGATGCGTGAGGCTCAGGCCCGTTGCGCGCGGCGTTGGCGGCGGGTGACGACGAGACCGCCGACGAGGGCCGAAGAGAGCAGGGCGAAGGTCGAGGGTTCGGGGATGGCGGCCTGGGTGATGGAGATGTCGCCGAAGGTGGCAATGGCACCGTCGATGACGCCGGTGCCGTTGTTGGCGCCGAGGCCAAAGCGAGACACGATGTCCTCGCCGGAGGTGAGGCCGGCCTCGGTGAAGTTGATCAGGCTGCCCGTGATCGTGTTCGCGTTGACCTGGGTCGCGGATAGGCCGTTGGCGAGAAAGTTGCCGGTAAAGGTGGCGCCGGTGATCGATAGCGTCCAAGTGGCCCCGGCACCGTCGATGGTGTAGGTCATGTCGGTGGGAGCGTTGCTCAGGGCGATCTGGACCTGTTTCACGGCCACTTCCGAACCGCTGTCGAGGACCTGGATGCGATAGCTGGAGGAGAAACCGAGGAGACCCACACCGAAGGCGCCGCCGGTGCCATACGCGCCGCCAGAGGAGTAGCTGGCCGCCAAGCCGGCGTTGGCCTCGCCTCCGGTATCAGTGGGGAGGCGGCCGATTACGGAATAGAGCGAGTTGAAGGAGGTGCCGGGATCGCCGCCCAGCGCGAGGCCTCCAAGGTTGACGGTGAGTGCGCCGGCGAAGGGATTAAAATTGGTGGCGTCAGTCAGGATGGCGGCGCGCGCGCTGTTGGCCTGTTGGTTCACGTCGAGTGTGAGGTTTCCGGAGCCAAAGGTCGCGGTGCCGAGGCCGCCGTTGCTGCCGAAGGTCCACGTGGACGTGTCGAGGGACGAGCCGTCAAACGTGTCGCTGAGGAGCGTGGCGGCGTGGGTCGCGGGCAGGGAGAACGCCAATAGGGCGGGGAGAATAATCGCGGTGGATTTCATGATACGGATGCGGGGTTGTGCTAAGGATCAGGGGAGGACGGTCCAAGAGACTGCGCTTCGGAGAGGGGGCTCCGTCGCTAAATCCAGAATCTGTGCTAGTATAGATTGTGGTCAACCAGTATTTGGGATGCCGAGTCCTGAAATCGCACCCCGTTTGCCATTGTTAAACACCGCCCGCGCGGGAGGTTGGCCGCATGGGAGTTCCGGACGCGCGGGAGGGCGGCATGTCCGCGAGGAGCGGCCAAAGCGGAAGGAGCACCGGCTCCAAGCGGGGGATCAGGCCGTGCCGTGGCTCAGACGTTTTCCGCGAGTTCGTGTTCGAACAGCGCCGGGATGAGCGTGATTTGCGGAGGGGTTTCTCCGCGGCGGATCTGGCTGATGAGGTCGAGCGCGCTGTTGAGAAAGTCGTGGGAATGAAAGCCCAGGCGCGCGATGGGCAGCGGGCTTTCGACGGCCCAGGGCCAGTTGCAATGAGCCACCACGTCGATGTCGCTGCCGATGACGACGCCTGATGCGTGGACCGCGGCGAGGGCCTCCTCGACGAGGTGGTCGGTGGCGAGAATAAGCGCGTCCGGACGCTCGTCGGCCGGGTAGTCGAGCAGGAGTTGCATGACGGTTTTGGTCTGTCCGCCAAACTCGGAGCCAATCGGGCAAAGCCAGTGCGCTCGCGTGGCCAGTCCGGCCTGTTGGCAATCCTGTATGGTCACACCCACCGATTGCCGCATGGCAAGCACGGCCACTCGCTTGCGTCCGCGACCGGCCAGCCAGTCGAGCGCCTTGCGATAAAAGAGCGGTTCGTCGGTGTTGATGACCGGTGCGCCGAACGCCTGTCGTTGCCCGTAGTTGATGGCGACGCAGGGGATGCCGCTCTGCACGACTTCCGGGCGTTGCAGCAAAAACGCGGTCCCGCTCGTGATGATCAAACCCGCCAGCCGATGGATCGCCGCGTCCTCCAGCAACCGGTGGAGCGATTCACTGTCCTGCTCTTCGTGGATGTTTTCGAACGGGACGAGTTGCGCGGCCGCTCGCGAACGAACGATGACCGGCGCCTCGGCCAACAGTGCCGCCATGAAGCGATTCCAGCCCTTTTCGCCGGGGGCCGATGAGAACACCATGCCATAGCGATGCAGGTGAGGCGGGTGCTCCGTCACGAACAGGCCGCTGCGATGCACGCTGCGGACAAAGCCCTCCTCCTTTAATTGCCGTATGGTCAACTGCATCGTCGCCCGGCTGATGCCGAACTCCTCCACCAGCGCGTCAAACGTCGGCAGCTGACCGCCACGCGGATAGCGACCGGACAGGATCTGATTGCGCAACTTGCCGGCCGCGATGCGACCGCGTCCGCCGGTGGCCGGGGTGGGATGATGGTTACTGGGCATATGCTGGTCTGCTGGGTATCAATTCTGACATAGGGTGGGAATCAAATCAAATCACCCGATTCCCCGCACGCTTGTCGAAGTCGGAGCGCTGGCACGTCCCTCCTCGGGTTACTGTAACCGCCGCGATCGCTTTGCACCGTCGGCCGCGCGTTTAGCTTGAGGCTTGCGCGCCTGACGTTCCCGAGTGTCACGCACGCGTCCCCTCCGCCTGCGGCGCCGGCCTGTCGCCGCGCCGCGGATACGGTTCCCGCTTTCCATCATGAAAAACCCCCTCCTGCTGTTTTGTCTGTTCGCGAGCTTGTTCGCGCCCGTGGTTCGCGCCGATTCGGACGCCTCGATTTTGCCGGACGGCACCTTTGAGCAAGTGGACCCGCGCACCGGGCGCCCCCGCGGCTGGCCCGCCGACACCGCGGTCGCGTGGCCGGTGGAGAACGGCAACCGTTTCCTGCGCATCGCCTCCACCGCGCCGGGCGAGATGGACAAGCTCCGGCTCAACGTCGACATCCCCTCCGGCGTGCGCGCGCTCGAACTCGGCTACCGCGGGCGCGTCACCGACCTGCAGCGCGGCGAAAAGTCGTGGTATGACGCCCGCGTCATCATCAACTTCAAGAACGCCTCCGGCGAGGCGCTCGGCAGCGCGCCGCCCTCCTATCATCGCAACAGCACCACCGACTGGCGGCCGTTCACCACGCGCTTCCTCGTGCCGGCGGGCGCGACGACCCTCGAGTTCATGCCGTCGCTGTTCAGGGTGAAGCGCGGCGTCTTCGACCTCGACGACATCACCCTGCGCCCGACCGACCACGTCGCCCTCGCGGCCGAGCTCGCCAAAAAGCGTCCCCCGCCCGCGCCGGCGGCCGAGGCCGCCGACCGCGCGAAGTGGCCCGCCGAGATCATTGTCATGGGAAACCGGTTACAGGATCGCGCCGGTCGCGAGGTCTGGCTGCAGGGCGTCAACACCGCCAGCATGGAGTGGAAACCGGCCGGCGACAGCGTGCCCGCCTCGGTGCTCGCGGCCATCGGCGACTGGAAGGCCAACGTCATCCGCCTCCCGCTGAAGGACACGTATTGGTTTGGCCATGACGAGCAGCAGAAGGACGGAGGCAAGGCCTACCGCGAGCTCGTCGACACCATCGTCACGCTCGCCGCTAACCGCGGCGCCTACGTCGTGCTCGACCTGCACCACTACCGCGCCCCGAAGGAGGAACACATCGCTTTCTGGACCGACGCGGCCACGCGTTACAAAAATCACCCGGCCGTGCTCTTCGACCTGCTCAACGAGCCGCACGGCATCAGCTGGGACGTGTGGCGCGACGGCGGCTTCGTCTCCGAGCGCAAGGCCGGGGCCGACGAGGACAATTTCCTGAGCGACGAGGAAAAGGTGAAGGCCAAGCTCGGCTTCCGCTCGCCCGGCATGCAGCGCATGGTCGAGGTCGTGCGCGCCACCGGCGCGCGCAACGTCATCGTCGCCGGCGGCCTCGACTACGCCTACGATCTGTCCGGCATTCTCAAGGGTTACGCGCTCACCGACACCGCCGAGGGCAACGGCATCATGTATGCCTCGCACATCTACCCGTGGAAAAGCGACTGGCAGGGCAAGATGCTCGATATCGCCGCGCACCACCCGATCCTCGTCGGCGAGGTCGGCGCCGACCACAAACGCCAGCCCTGGGAGCGCGAGGAAAACTTCGTGCAACCCCACACTTGGGTGCCCGACATGCTCGGTCTCATCCAAAAGCACCGCCTCAACTGGACCGGCTGGTGTTTCCATCCCAGCGCCGGCCCCTGCATGATCGCCGACTGGCAATACACGCCGACCACCTACTGGGGCGAGTATGCCAAGCGCGCGCTGGCCGGGGAGCAGTTCGAGCTCAAGCGCCTGCGATGAGCACGCGTCCATGTCGCGGGCGGTCCGCCCTGTCGTCGGCCACGCGTCCCGAGCCGGTTCGGCGCGGCGCGAGCATTGCCGTTGACCGTGAGGGCGATCCTGCGGAACAATCCGGGCCGTGTTGCAATGCTGATCTGGACGAAATGGTCGACAAACCACGGGTAACGCTGGCCGAGATGGCAAAGGCCTTGGGTCTCACCAAAATGAGCGTGTCGCGCGCGCTCAAAGGCGTCCGCGGCGTCTCCGAGACGACCCGCGCCAAGGTCGTCGCGCACGCCGAGGCGGTGGGCTACGTGCCGGACCCGATCATCTCCAACGCCATGGCCCGCATGCGCACGCGCCGCCACGTGGAGAGCGACACGATCGCCTGGCTGAGTTCCCACGGGGCGCCGGGCGCGTGGCGGAGCAACTACATCGTCGCCTCGGTCTATCGCGGCGCCGAGCAGCAGGCCGCCCGCATGGGTTACCAATTGGAGGAATTTTGCCTCAACTCACCCGGCATGACGCCGCGCCGGCTGGGCGCCATCCTCTACAACCGCGGCGTGCGCGGCGTGGTCGTCGGACCCTTGTTCAAGCATGGCGTGATCGAGGGTTTTCCCTGGAAACACTTCGCAGCCGCCAGCTGCGGGCATTCCCTGCACGAGCCGCGCCTCAACCGCGTCAGCGCCGAGCAGCACGACGTCGTGCAGGTCGGCTGGAAGACGCTGCGCGCACGGGGCCTGCGCCGCATCGGCCTCTACGCCTCCGCCAACGACAACAGTCGCGTCAACAACGCCTGGCTGAGCGCCTTTCTCGGCTGCCAGCAAACCTGCGACGTCGCGGACCGGGTGGCGCCGATGCTGACCGACGATTGGAACGAGCAGGTCTTCGTGGACTGGTTCAAGGCGCATCGGCCCGACGCCCTGCTGTCGTTTCCCGAGGTGCACGAGTGGCTGCAACGCGCGGAGATTCGCCCGCCCAAGGGCTTTGTCTTTGCGCTCCTCAACTTTGACGAAGGCAAGCGGCTCCCGGGCGTGGACCACCGCTTCGAGGAAGTTGGCGCGGGCGCCGTTTCGCTGGTCGCCTCGGAAGTCGCGGCCAACCAGCTCGGCATCCCGGAAGTGCGCAAGACGCTGACGATCGAATGCCTCTGGCGCGAGGCCGTTACCACGCCGATTTCCCGCTGACCCCAAGCCGCGGCGAACCCGTTGCACGGCAAACGATCGGAGGACGTTTCCCGTCCGGAGGCGGCCCTCGACTCTACGGTAACGTTGTAGTCCTCTGGGCATTCGCGGACGCTTGTCCCATTGTCCCGGTGTTCGAGAAACCCCTCCACCTCATGAACCATTCCCGTATGGTAATCCGCCCCCGCCCCTGCCGGGCGTTCACCCTGATCGAGCTGCTCACCGTCATCGCCATCATCGGCATACTGGCCGCCTTGGTGGTCCCCGTGATCGGCCGGGTGAAGTCCAACGCGCGCAACACCCAGTGTCTCTCCAACGTGCGGCAACTGGCCTTGGCCAACCTGCTCTTCGCCTCGGAGAACAAGGGCCAGCTGGTCGTCCATCTCAACGCTCAGATCGGCAGCGGCGCCAGCGCCACCTACATCATGCCGCAGTCCGTGCGCAACGAGGGCAACTGGCAGAAGGCCCTCGCCGGCTACATGACGCTCGACAAGGCGTCCGCCCGTTCACGCTTCGTCTGCCCTTCCGCCGACCTCTCCGGGTTCCCCGAGTCCGCCGTCACCGCCGGCCAGGTCGCGACCTACACCGTCTCGATGTGGCTCCACAGCAACGCCGCGGGTTACGGTCGTGTGCAGGCGATCCCCGCGCCGATGGTCATGGTGGCCGAGATGCGCGTGAGCAACGTGGACGGCACCTACCCGTGGAACGTCAACGCGCAGGGCACCGGCTCGTATGAGTCGCGTGTCGCGTTGTTCCGCCACGGCGATTCCAACCTCCGCAACGTCGCCCTCACCGACGGCTCCGCGCACTCGCTCAGCCCGATCGAGGACGGCGTGTTTCGCGACGGTCCCGCCTCGTTGCTGCCCAACTACTGGCTGCCGCCCGGCGCCAACACCAGCGCGTCGCTGAGCGTGACCACCCCGACCGACGTCATCCCGAAGAGCTGAGCCGGATCGCGCTTGGGCACTTCAGACGAAGCCAAGGCACGGCCGTTTTTGGTGTGTCGAGCCGAAGGCACGAAAGCGCTCCGCGCTTCCGCTACACTCCGTAAACGTAGCGGAACGGCGGAGCCGTTTTGGCTGAGCATGACGCAACTGCAGAGGTCATGATTTTATTTGAAGCAATCTGACATCACGATCAACGAGGCGCGCCCGGACAACCGGCGCGCCTTTTTTGTGAACTCCGTCTCGCCACCGCCGTGCCGCCATCGTTCCGCGCGCCGCGCATCCGGCGCAGCATGCTGCGGGCGCATAAAAAACCGGTTCCCCCTGCGAAGGGAACCGGTGTCGAGGCTCGCCGCGCGAGCCGTGCGTGACGTCGATGGAGGCGGGCTCAGAGTCCCGCCGGCACCGGAGTCAGAATGATGTCGTCGAGATCCATGGTGCCCGCCGCCACCTTGAAGAGCGAGGGCATGAACTCGATCGCGACCGCATCGGGCGGCACGGCGATCTGCTGGTTGACGGACTGCCATCCGTCCGTGTCGCGGCTGAATTGCGGGAACTGGCGGGACGCGGTCCGTTTGCCGTCCGCGGTCACAAAATTGATGATCACGCGGGCGTTATACCACTGCTGTTCGCCGGGCCGCAGTCCCCGGACCCGCACGCGCATGCTCAGGTCGAAGCCGGGCGTGCCGGCGGGGATGCGCGCGGTCTCAAAGAGCTTGATGTGTCTGCCCGGAGCCAGGCTGGTCAGCCGGATAAAGCGGTTGTTGTCCTCGGTCTCCCAGGTGGCGCCGGATCCGGCCTTGCTCCAGCCCAAAGGCCAGTCGCCCTTGGCGTCGGGTTTGTCAAAGTCCCCGTCCGGCAGCAACGAGTAGGCTGTCGCCGCCGGCAGGGATTGTGAAAACACGAGGCCGAGGAACACGGCTGTCAGGCCCGCCGTGAGGCTGCGAGAAGTAGTCATGAGTCACCCCTCCTATTGCAGACGATTCAACCGCGACGGCGGCGACCGACGCCGGCCAAGGTGAGCATGCCCGCGCCGACGAGCAACGCGGCGGTGGACGGCTCGGGGATGTTGCTAGCATAGCTGATGCTGATGTCGTCGACATACGACGCCACGCCGGCGCGTAACATGAACGTATCGAAATCGAGGGTGCCGGCGCTGAGTTGTTCGTTGGAAAAACTATACCCGCTGCTGCTGGCGACGCTCATGGATACACCCGTCGCCGTCTTGGTCAGGGTATAGCTGAGTGTTTGGGCGACGGTGTTGAAGATCAGAGCCTGCGAGCCGGCAATGGTGTCATTGACCACAGGAGTCGAACCGGAGGTGCTGGAGGTGCCGACATACTCGATGACCTGCACGGCGGGACCGGTCGTCGTCAGACGATAGCCGAAGCCGGTGGCGAGATTCATCGGATCATTGTTGGCGGGCGCGTTGAACGTGGGGTCGGCGGCAAGCGCGGTCTGGTTGGAGTCCACCAACGCGAGCTGGAAGTTGTTGCTCGTGTCGGCGCTCAGGACGGATCGAAACAAAAGCGAGACGGTCAGGGAATCTCCGACGTTCGTGAGCGTGACGGGGTCCCACTGGATATAGAGGCGGGTGTTGGCCACGCCGCCGCCGCTGTTGCGCGCGACATTGCCCGAACCCATGCCGGCATCGGTGCTGGTGGTTATGCTCCAAGAGCCGCCGCCATTGTTCCATTGGTATACGCCGAAATCGTTGACATGGGCGGTGCCGTCGTCGGCGTTGAAATTGATGTTGAGCGGTAAGGTCGCTGCGTTGAGCTGCGGAGCGATCAGGGCGAGGGCTAAAGACGTGGTGGCAAGGATTGATCGGAGTGGGGTGTTCATGCGGCCTGTAGAATTTACCCGTGGGAAAAAATGAAAAGGGCTGCACTGATCTACAGTAACGTAGGGTGGACTTTTTCTTGAAAAAAAAGCCCCGGCCAAAAATGGCGCGGGGCTTGAAGATTGAAGCAGGACAGCGCCCGCGGTGCCTTTCTCAGCGGCGGCGTTGACGGCGGGTGATCGCGAGTCCGAGCGTGGCAAGACCCACGAGCGCGGCTGCGGTGGACGGCTCGGGGATGTTGGAGGTGTGGGTCAACACGACGTTGTCCAACGCACGATTGGCGGTGGCGCTATTGCTGGCCGAAATCCAGAGCTTGAGCGTATCGAAGCTCACCGAACCGCTCACCGAGGTGTCCGTCCAGCTGTCCACCAGGGCGCCGTCCTTGAGGAAGGAAATTTGGGCGCCAGTTTCGACCATCGTCACGGAAAAGGTAAACGTGAACACATCCCCGCTGAGCGTGGGCAGGGTCTCCAGGCTGGTTTGCAGGGCGACCGTGTCGAAACCGTTCAAGGCGGCGGTCGTGGTGCCGATGCCGCCCGAGGTCGCCGTGCCCGAAGCGTAAATCTGCTCGAAGCCATAGCCGGTGGCTCCCGCGATCACGCTGTTGGTGCCGGTGGGGATACCGACGCTGTGGCTGTTGGCGGTGATCTCCGTGCCCCCTGCGTCAAAGAAGGAGACGTTGAAGCGGGCGGGGAGATTAAAACTGGTGTCGAACGACAGGGACAGGGAGTCGCCCACGTTTGTCAGCGTGGTGCCGCCCCATTGCTTGAGCACCCAGTTGTTGCCGGAGGAGCCGGATCCGCCGCGCAGCACATTGCCGGACAGGGTGCCGTTCTCGTAGGCGATGGGGCCGGGCCAATAGCTGGTGCTGGCGGAACCATGCCGGTAATACCAGCCGGCCGCGTTGAGTCCGGCGTTGTCGGCGATCGAATCGAAGTTTTCGTTGATGAGAACGGTGGAGGCCTCCAGCGAGGCCGCGGAACAGGCGGTCAATGCGCCGAACGCAAGCACGCGCAAGAGGGTGGTGGAGTGCGGGGTGTTCATACGCGGCCCAATTTGTTCGGCGGCGTCGCGGCTGTGAACCGGCCGAATACTCTACAGTAACCCTGCGGCAGGCGATCAGGGCCCGACACGGTCAGCGGGTCTCGGACTCGTCGAATTTCTCGCCCTGCAGCGCGGCCTTCACGAAGGCGCCGAAGTAGGGCGTGGGGATCATGTCGTAGCGGTCTATCACGTGCGGGCCGGCGCGCGGATGAAAACTCCAGGCGGTCCAGTGCAGTCCGTGTTTTTGGGCGAAGCCAAGGAAGGCGGGCACCCATTTTTCCGGCGACTCAAGTGTGGAGGCGGTGGTGCCGGTGCCGGGGATGTCGCGGTGGTCCGCGCCCCACTCGCCGACGAGGATCGGGTGCTGGTCGGCCACGCACATGACCTTGCCCATCCAGTCGCGTTTCCAGTTGTAGATGTGGGCGTCGTAGACGAGGCCGTGGCCATCGCGCTGGTCGATCTCGTGGCCGGCGGCGACGCCGGTGAGGTCGTAGGCCCACTCGAGCCCGCCGACGATCACGATGTTGCGCGCGCCGGTGCCGCGGATGGTGTCGACCAGGGCCTGCATGCCGACGGATTCGTAGCGCACGGTCTCATCGGCTTTTTTGTCGCGGTATTCGACCGGGCCGCCGTTGAGCCACACGTCCCACGAGGTGCTGAAGGCTTCGTTGAATACGCCGAAGAGCACGGCGGGGTTGTTGCGATAACGCTCGGCGGCGTCCTTCCAGAAGTCGACCGCGTCCTGGTCGGGCGCGCGGTAGTGGTGCAGGTCCAGGATGACGTAGGCACCGCGCGCGGCGGCGGTCTCGATGGCGCGGTCGACGATCCAGCGGTAGGCCTCGTCGGCGCCGCGCTCCTTGGTGTCCTCGCGCCCGAACCAATACTTGGACTTCACCGGCACGCGGATGATGTTGGCGTTCCAGTCGAGCGCGCCTTCCAACAGGCGGAAGAACGCCTGTCCCTCGGGGTTCCACTCAAGGCTCGGGACGTTGAGCCCGCGCAGCAGCACGGGCTCGCCGGTGGCGGCGACGACGATCTTGTTGCCGACGGTTTTCAGTTCGGGAGACGCGGCTTCCGCCGTGGCGAGCGTGCAGGCGAGGGCGAGGGGGAGCAGGCGGTTGAAGAAACGATGCATGATGCGGATGACTGGTTTAACGGAGGAGCTGGGGGTGGCGGGGCGAGGTGATCGCGAGCGGACCGTGCGGACCGTTGGCGGTGAGGGTGATGGCATCGTCGGCCAGTTCGACGTCGGGCGCGGCCAGCGGCTCGCCCGGGGGTTGCAACGCGAGCCGGAAACCGATGGCGACGTTGCGCATTTGCGCGGGAACCAGGGCGACGGGCGCGCCGCCGTTGATGACCGCGCGCACGGAGGCCTTGCCGGGCTCCGCGCGGATTTCCCAGGCGACGGGGTGGCCGCCGAATTCGGCGTGCGAGGGGCGGACGGCCACCGTGCGGTCGCCGGCGGCGAGCTCGTAGCCGGCGGCGGCATCGCCGGACACGCGCGCGTCGGGCGCGGTGAGCTCGACGCACAGGGCGAGCTGGTCGAGGCGGAAGACGCCATCGGGCGGCAGGTCCATGTGGTCGTGCGAGTCGGCCTTGTTGGTGACCAGCGAACAGACCGACAGCAGCTCGGGGCCGGCCTGCGCGGTGCGGAGCACGCCGGACGCGAAGTCGCGACCGCCGTGGGTGAGCCGCACGCGGAGCATGGCCACGGTGTCACCAACTTTCCAATACGCGACGGCGGGGCGACGCTGTTGCCAGAGGTTCTCGACGTTGACCGACCCGAGGCAGGCGTCGCCGTCGAACCACATCGTGCTCTGGCGGCGGACCTCCGGGTCGGGCGAGCGGACGTAGTCCTGTCGGACCAGGCGTCCGCGCGGGGCGTCGAGGATGTCTCGCCGGACGTCGTCGGGGCAGGGCAGGCGGGGGATGAGCAGCAGGTTGACGATGTCGCGGCCGCGTTCGTGAGGTTCCGGCATGCCCGCCGGGAGGAAGAGCGGGACGCCGAGCTCCGCGCCGAGCAACTCGGAGTGGGTGGCGCTGAGCGTGTCGTCGTAGGCGCGGGCGTGCGGGCCGCACAGCTGGCCGGTGGGCGGGTGCAGGCTGTTGGCGATGCCGCGCCAGCAGAGCGCATGGATTGCGCGAAGGCTGTCGCGGGTCGCCGGGTCCTTGACGAGCAGCAGGCCGCGCTCGACCTCCAGGATGACGAGCGCGCCGTAGGGCGGGCTGTTGTATTCGGTGAAACCGCCGTTGTCGCGGGTGTGGGCGAGAAACCGGGCGAGGCGCGCGCGCCCGTAGTCCACCAGAAACGCCCGGCCGAGTCGCTCGCCGGCCATCACCGCGACGACGCCGCCCTTGACCGCGATGTTGGTGTAGTCGGGACCGATGTTGCGGCGAAAGATCGACAGGGCCGCGTCGCCGAGCGCGTCGGTCATGGCGGTTTGCAGGTCGCCCGGCAGCACGTCGGCGTGTCGCCCGAGCATGTGGGCTAGGCGCACGCCGATGAAGTCGGCCCAGTTCCAATCGGGCGGACGCATCGCGGAGATCGGTTCCTCGAAAAACCACGGCCAGATGCCGAAGGTGCGGTTGCACGGTTCGCGATCCTGCAGCGCGAGCACCCGCGGGATGATGCGCAGGGCGCGCGCGACCGAGTCGACCCGGCCGTCCTCGAGCAGCGCGAGCGCGTAGTCCATGGCGTCGCGGGTGCGGCGGATCACGGTGCCGTTGGGCACGGTCGTGTGATAACCCTGTCCGCACAGCACGGTGGCGGGCAGGTCGTCGCCGTCGCAACAGGCGGCGTAGTCGTTGATGAACGAGAGCAGGCGAGGGTCGTGGGAGGCCATGAAGGGGGAGTGGCTGGCGAGCGCTTGTCGCATAAAGCAATGCAGCGGATCGTCATTCTCCACTCATGACACCCAGGGTGAACTCCAGCCAGGCTCTACAGTAACGCAGGAGCAGGTGGCTTTATCTGGTGGTGACTGGGCGAATCAACCTAACCTATCCGGCTGCATGCTTCCGGAGTCTCCTGGAAATGGAATTATCTGGAAGACCGAGGGTGATTTATCGCCGTGATTTTATGATGAGTTCTCGGTTTTAACGACGCGTGACGAGCCCTGAATAGCACGCACTCGATCTCGTCAT
>JBDRJH010000275.1:0-32766 GCA_043815125.1 Verrucomicrobiota bacterium | reverse complement strand
GGCGGAGCTCGCCGCCAAGGTCGCCGACCCCGAGCTCTACAAACGCGACCCCGCCGCCGTGCGCGCCGCCGCCGACCGCATCGACGTCGTCGAACGCGAGCACGCCGAGGCCTTCGCCCGCTGGGAGGAACTCGAGGCGCTCGCCAACGGTTGATGTCAAGGCAAGGAGGACGGACATTGCTGTCCGTCCATGCGATGAAATCACGTTGATGACTTGAACCGCGTCTGAGGGCGTTATCGCATCCAACCGGACGCACAGGAATGTCCGTCCCCCTTTTTTTCACCATGTCCTTCGCCCGCATCGCCATCCTCGGTTCCGGCGCCCTCGGTCTCTACTACGGCGGCCGATTGGCGCGCGCCGGTCACGACGTCACCCTCATCGCCCGCGGGGATGTCGACCACCTGCGCGCGCAGGGCGTCACGGTGAAGGTGGCGGACGGCGACTTCACGCTGCCCGCCGAACGAATCAGGGTCGCCGCCTCGCCCGCCGAGTGCGGTCCGGTGGACTTGGTGATCATCACGCTCAAGGCCACCGCCAACGACCACCTGCCCGCGCTGCTGCCGCCGTTGCTGCACGTCGGCACGGTGGTGCTCAACCTGCAAAACGGCCTCGGCGTGGACGAACCCGTCGCGGCCGTCGCCGGACCGGGCAGCACCGTCGGCGGGTTGTGTTTCATCTGCGTCAACCGCATCGCGCCCGGCACGGCCGAGTGCACCATGCCGGGGCTGATCGTGATCGGCGACTTCGCCGGCGAACCGCGGCCGCGCACCCGCGCCATCGCGGAGCTGTTCGGCACCGCCGGTGTGAAGGTCAACGTGAGCCCGAGCCTGGCCGAGGCGCGCTGGCGCAAGCTCGTCTGGAACGTGCCCTTCAACGGCCTGTCCGTCGCCGAGGGCGGCCTGACGACCGACCTGATTTTGCAATCGCGCGAACTCGAAAATGAAGTCTGGGCGCTGATGCGCGAAGTGCAGGCGGCGGCGCGCGCCCATGGCTTTGAAATCCCCGAGCCGTTCATCGTCGACCAGGTCGAGCGCACGCGTCCGATGGGCCCCTACAAGCCGTCCACCATGCTCGACTACCTCGCCGGCAAACCGTTGGAGCTGGAACCGATCTGGGGCGAGCCGCTGCGGCGGGCCAAGGCCAAGGGCGTGACGACGCCGCGGCTGGAAGCGCTGTATGCGCGGCTGACGTCGCTGGGGGAAATGTAGGGGCCTCGCTTGCGAGGCCCGTCAGACGTGACAGAACCGGCGACTTGATCCTGGACTTCCGCCAAACGGGCCTCGCGAGCGAGGCCCCTACATCAATCCGAATCAGGAGTTTTCGCCCAGGAACGTGATGATGTCGTCGGCCTGTTGCTTGGTGCTGCCCTTGTGGTCGGCGTAGACGACCTTGCCGTCCTTGATGAGGAACGCCTGCCGGCTGGAGAAGCCGAGGAACGACCCGACCTGGAACGCCTTGAGCACGACCTTTTCCGAGTCGGAGATCAGCGTGTAGGGGAGGTTGAAGTGGTCTTTGAATTTCTTCTGGGTCTCCACGCTGTCGGTGCTCACGCCGATGATCGAGACGCCGAGTTCGGTGAGCTGTTCGTAGCCGTCGCGCAGGGCGCAGTTCTGGGCGTCGCAGCCTCCGGTGAACGCCTTCGGGTAGAAAAACACCAGCGTGTAGGGCGACTTCTGGTAGGCCTCGGCGAAGCTCAACTGCTCGCCCGCCTCGGTGGTGGCGGTCGGAGTGGGGGCGGCGTCGCCAGGATTGAGCTGATCGGCGGAGGCGAGGGAGAACATGGCGAGGAAGAGACCCGTGAGGGCGGCGATGGTTTTGAACATGCGGGTGGTTGGGTGAACGCGGCAAGGTGCCCGGTGTCACCATTTGCGCAAGGATGCGTCCACGATTCTCGAGGGCGGCGATGGTTAACGCGTAAAGCAGCGGACGTTTTGCCCGGCATCGGACCTGATGGCAGGGTTCCCACATGCCCCAAACCCCCACAGTGTCCGCCCCTCGGGCGCGTGCCGCTGGCTTCACGTTGATCGAGTTGCTCACGGTCATCGCGATCATCGGCATTCTCGCCGCGATCATCATCCCCGTCGTCGGCAAGGTCCGCGAGTCGGCCAAGTCGGCCGCCTGCCGCAGCAACCTCCGCCAGATCGGCCTGGCGACGAACATGTATGTGACCGACCACGACCGTTTCCCGTTTTCGACCGCCCCGGGCGGCATCAACTGGCGTCAGACGCTTCGTCCCTACCTCGACGCGGGCG
Organism: Verrucomicrobiota bacterium; assembly: GCA_043815125.1. Taxonomy (GTDB): domain Bacteria; phylum Verrucomicrobiota; class Verrucomicrobiia; order Opitutales; family Opitutaceae; genus JAUWBF01. The sequence continues at coordinate 30,513 of JBDRJH010000275.1, read as the reverse complement.
AGGCCACCGCGGCCAACGAGAACAACAGTGCGGTCGTTGTCTGTCCGTCCCGCGACATCGTGCCCGACAACGCCGCGGACTTTTACCGCGCCAGCTATTCCGCGCACCCGCGGCTGCTGGTGAATCCGGGCGACTCCAACGCCGGCAATCCCGGCGCGGTGCGTGCGTCCAGCGTCACGCGCCCCTCGGAAATCATCCTCTTTGGAGACGCCACCCAGCAGGCCGGGCACGGCGGTTCACACTCCCAGTTCTGGAGCGTGCAGGAAATGCGCAACGACGGCAGCCCCGGCGACGGCGACAACCCCATCGCCGTGAGCGACGCGACCGACAGCGACCCGCAGAGCGGCGGTTACATCCGCTACCGGCACAACGAGTCGATGAACGCGGTCTTCGCCGACGGCCACGTCGGCAGTTTCAAGAAGGGCACGATCCTCAACCGCCACGTGCGGACCAACTACTGACCGACCTTCGGCGCCGCCCGCGCCGTTTCGCGGAGCCGTCCGGCGGAACCGGACATATCCGCTTTCTGAATACCCCCGCCGCCGGTGCGGCCGCCTTGCCGCGCCTGCTTGTCCCGAAACCCCGACCCCGCCCCGATGATGAAGCCCCTCCTGTTGGCCCTTGGCCTCTGCCTGCCCGCAACCCTCGCCCACGCCTGGTGGGCCAACCGCAACGACTGGGGCGTGCTCAACGGCAGCGGCTCCTACGCCGCCTACACGACCTGGAAGGTCGCCGGTTCGCACGACTTCCGCTCCGACTGGTCGGGCGTCACCCGCAATCCCGGCGCCTACGTCGTGCTCTTCCCCAGCGCGGTCGAGGGCTGGAACTCCGGCGACGGCGCGCCCGGCACCGACTTCCTCGTAGGGCTCAACGAGGCCGGCTCCTTTGCGGGCTGTTACTTCGTGCCCAACCAGTGGAACAACTGGGACGCCAACGATGTTTGGAACACCGCGCTCGACGTCTGGTGTCACACCTCGTCGACCGCCACCACGCAGTCCGACGAGGTCATGCTCTGGGTGAAGTGGAAGGGCATCGCCCCGCTCGGATCGATCAGCGGCTACACCAAGGGGCGCGAGCTCTGGTATGGCTGGATCGGTTGGAGCGTGCGCACGATCAAGCAGGAGAACCTCTCCGGCAGCATCGACGTGCGCCAGCTCTGCCTCGACGCCGGCGTGCCCGCCGCGCGCAAGATCACCGGCATCCACGCCGGCTCCGAGGTGGGCTCGGGCTCAGCCAACCTGAAGCTCGTCGGCTACAGCACGTGGTGGAAAAACAATGCCTCGTCGCCTTCGCGTCAGGGTTACTGAGCGACGGCGCGCCGCGTGGTGGCTGTTGCTGGCCATCGGCGGCGGGTTGTCGGTCTGCCGGCCGCGTTGCCGGCCGGACGATATCCCGCCGACTTCGTCGCCGCCGCCGGTTCTTGCTTCGACCGATGGCGTGCCGAGCCCCGTGGTCCCGGCCGAGCCGGTGGTGCCGACGCCTTTGCATCAGGATTTTTTGGACGCCCTGACGCATGAGTTTCCCTTCGGTCGCGAGCGCCAGTCGGTGCTCGTCGAGATGCTGGCAGGAGCGCCGCCGGAGGTGGTCGAGGCGTTGTTGCGGCTGAGCTTTGGGCACGACGAATTCAACGACCTCTCGCACGTGTTGATCGAGCGATTGTCCACGCTCGCGCCCGACGCGGCGCTGGCCTTTGCGCGGGAACAGCGTTTCGGCATCGATCCACCGTGGTGGCACAGCGTCATCGGCGGTCTGAACGATCCGCGGGACGCGCTGGGCGATTTGCTCGTGCTGCCGGCGGGTGCGGAGCGCACGCGGTTCGTCGGTCACGTCGCGTTGCGACTTGGTCTGGTCGATCCGGACGAGGCCGTCCTGTTCAGCCGGATCCAGGCGCCGCCGGAGGCGCGGGGGGTGGCGTTGCTCAATGCGATCTTCGCGGTTTCACGCAATGATCGCGCGGCGGGTTTTGAATTGGCGTTGCGGCACGGCGCGGAGACCGGCGAGCCGGCCTTGTTGCGGAGCCTGGCGGTCGAATGGGCGCTCGAGGATCTGGTGGCGGCGCGCACGCGCATCGAGGCGTTGCCCGAGGGCGAGGCGCGCAACGCCGCCCTGGCGGGACTCGCCGCGGCGCTGATCAGTCGCCAGTAGGGCGGGTGCATCGTAGGGGCTTCGCTCGCGAAGCCCGTTGAGCGCGGGATCTCGGAATACGCGTCATCTTCCGAGGGACGCGCAATGGGCCTCGCGAGCGAGGCCCCTACATTGTCTGGGCCCTACGGTCCGGGAACGCCCGGGCACAAAAAGACCCGCTCCGGCTTGGGCGCGGGTCGGTTGTGTCTGGAGGCCGGGGGCGGAGGACGCCTCAGCGGCGGCGGCGGCGCAGGGCCGCGACGCCGAGCCCGCCGACGCCGGCCAGCAGGGCGAGGGCCGAGGGCTCGGGGATGGCGGAGGCGGCGACGGTGCCGTTGAGCACGATGTCGTCGAAGGCGATGCCCTGGCTGGCGGTGTCGGTTTGCAGGTAGAAGCGGAAGTGGCGGGTCTCGCCCTCGTTGATCACGCCCAGCGAGGCGAGGCTGACGGAGTAATCCGCGGGCACGGTGTCGATGGGGTTGGCGGCTTGCAGCGGGATGGCGCCGCCGGCGTTGGGCGTGGAGTCGGATTCCAGCACGGTGCTGAGGGCGCTGAACGCGCCGGGGCTGGTCTCGGACACCAGGTGGAAGGCGCGGTTGGCGGTGGCGGAGCTGGTGGCGGCGGCGACTTGGAACGAGATGGAATCGAGTGTGATGCTGAAGCCGGCGTTGGCGGTGACGCTGAAGGTCACGTAGTTGCCGGTGCTGAAGGCGTTCGCATAGGTCACGTTGCCCGAGCTGGCCAGGGCGGTGGTCCAGATGCTGACGCGGTCGGTGCCGGCGTTGAAGTTGTTGCTGCCGGTGGTCGCCTGGCCGGCCTGGTTGAGCAGTCCCGACACGGTGATGTTGGTGTTGCTGGTGGTGGGGGCGACGCTGAGGGCGGAGGCGAGGCCCTGGCCGTCGGCGGTCATTTTGAAGTCGACGAGGACGGCGGCCTGGGCGGACGTGGCGAGCAGGGCGAGCAGGGCGATGGCGGAGCCGATTGTGGTGTGGGTTTTCATGGTGTTGAGCGAAGTTTTGGGGTTCTGGGTTTTGGGGAAAACGGGCGTTGGTTCAGCGGGTGACGGTGATGCGGCCAACGCTGAAGTCGGTGTGCGTGCCGGCTTGGGCGGCGGGGTTGTCGCGGCGGGCGTCGATCACCAGCGAGGCGGCGTCGAGGCCGCCCCATTGCTCAAGGGTAAGCGGGATGAGACCGGAGCGGGTGAGGTTGATGCCATTGCCCTCGGCGCGGATCTCGTAGCGGATGACTCCCGGGTTTTGCGACGGGCCGAGGGTGAGCGAGAGCTTGGCGGGCGTGCCGTCGAGTTCCTGCACGAGCACGGAGTTGGCACGCTGGCCGGAGAGGTTTTCCGGCGAGGTGTTCGCGTCGAAGCCGTCGACGCGGTAGCCGAGCAGGAGCAGGCCCTTGCGGATGCGGATGGAGATGGCGTCGTCGGCCTTTTCGGCGCGGTCCTGAGTGGAGGTCAGGGAGATCTTGAAGCGGGCGTCGCCGTCGGGGATGCCCTTGGCCTCGAGCGTAATGTCCTCGAGGGTGACGGTGAGGGGGCGTTTGAAAAAGCCGAAGTCGTCCATGGCCAGGCTCACGAGCCCGGCGTAGGTGTGCGGCCAGGTGGCGGCGCGGAGGTTGAGCGCGCCGCGGTTCTCGACGGCCTGGCTGTCGGGATTGCCGGCGGGGAGGGTGATGTCCCAGAAGTTGGGCATGGTGTCGGCGGAGCGCACGTTGCCGTCGGCGAAGTTGTCGACCAGCACCGTCTCGGCGGTGAGCGCGGCGGGCAGCGGAAGCAGGGCGGTCAACGCGGCGCACAGGACGGGTTGAAAACGGGGTAGGTGGGTCATGGGAAAGGGTTTTGGGGGTAGGTTTGAACATTGCGCCCTTTCGCAGGCGGGGGCAAAACAACCGGTGATTTACCCGTTAAGCAAACCGGTGATCTGGCTTCCGTTCGCCAGGGGAATCGCCTTGGCTGTGCGCATGGCCGTTACCCTGGAGACGATCGCCCGCCGTCTGAAAATTTCAAAGGTCACCGTGTCCAACGCCATGCGCGGCAGCGGACGGGTATCGGAGCAGACGCGCCGGCGGGTGCAGGCCATGGCCGAGGAACTCGGCTACCGGCCGAATCCGCTGGTGGCGGCGTTGATGAGCGACCTGCGGCGCAAGCGTTCGGGGCGGCGTTGCACGCTGGCGTTTTTGAACTTCTTCCCCGGGCGCGACGACTGGAAGGAGCACGCCACCTTCGGCCTGTTCCACGACGGTGCCAGGCGCCGTGCCGAGGAGCTCGGTTACCAGCTGGAGTTCCACTGGCAGGGGGAGGTCGATGGCAACAGCCGGCGGCTTGGCGACATCCTCTATGCGCGCGGCATTCCGGGCATCGTGCTTGCGCCGATGCCGCCCGGGGACCTGCCGGTGCGTCTCGACTGGAGCCGCTTTGCCACGGTCGCCATCGGGCACACGTTTCGCGAGTTCAACCCCCACCGGGTGAGCAACCACCAGTTTCACTCCATCCGCCTGGCGATGGATCACCTGGTCGCGAAGGGCCTGAGGCGCATCGGGCTGGTCGTGCCGAAAATGGACGACGAACGCGTCGAGAACGCCTGGGTCTCGGGCTTCATCGCGTCGCAGCTGCACCACGGACTGCCGGTGATCGCGCCGTTGATCACGCCGACCTTCAAGACCGCCGCGGCCATCCCGTGGATGCGCAAACACAAGGTCGAGGTGGTCGTGAGCACCAACCATCACCTCTTGACCCGCATGCGCGAGGCGGGGCTGCGCGTGCCGGCCGACGTGGGCTTTGCGCACCTCGACTGGACCGCGCAAAAGGGCGACATGGCCGGCGTCGACCAATGCTCGGACCTCATCGGCGCGGCGGCGGTGGACCTGTTGATCGAACAACTCAACAACAACGAAATCGGCATCCCCAGGCGCACCAAGACCGTGATGATCGACGGCACCTGGCGCGACGGCCCCAGCCTGCGTGACGCCGCCGCCGACTGAGCGCGGCGGCGGCGTTTTGCGGAACGGGTAAATCACGGCGGCGTTTGTTGGCGCGGAGCAAATGAGACTGAATCGTCCACCCCCGACATCCCCTATGCGTCAACTGCTGCTCCCCCTCCTCGTGCTCACGATCACCGCCTCCCTCCTCGCCGCCGACTCGCTCTCGCAATTGCCCGCCGGCGTCACGCAGGCGACCGCGCCGGACTTTCGTCCGACCGGCAACGCCCTGCACGGAGGCCGCCTTGCGGGCGAGTGGGGCGACCTCCACGGCGACCCGATCATGCGTATCCAGTCCACGGAGACGGCCGCGGACCCGTGGTCGGTGCAGTTCAAGGCCCGCCTGCAGACCGGCGCGCAGCGCGGCGAGAGCGGGCTGCTGATCGTGCAGGCCCGCGCGGTCGAGACCTCGCACGAGAGCGGTCAGGCGCAGTTTCGGCTGGTCGTCGCCGACAAGGCCAAGCCTTTCCCGCGCATCGCGGTCGGGCAGTTTTCGCTGGATCGCCGGTGGCGCGAGTTCGCGATGCCGTTCAGCTTCCCGCGCGATGCCGGCCCGGAGGAGATCGAGGCCATGCTCGACTTCGGTTACGGCCGCCAGGCCGTCGAGCTGGCCGGCCTGCGCGTGATCAACTTCGGCGCGGTGCCGGTGGCGGAGTTGCCGCGCACCCGCATCACCTACACGGGCCACGAGGCCGGCGCGCAGTGGCGTCGCGAGGCCGAGGCGCGCATCGAGCGTTTGCGCAAGGGCGACCTGAGCCTCCTCGTGACCGATGCCGCCGGCGCGCCCGTGCCCGGTGCCGCCGTGCGGGTCGAGCTGCGTTCGCACGACTTCGAGTTCGGCACGGCGGTCAACGTCGAGACGCTCAGCCAGGACACGCCCGCGGTGGCCGAATACCGCCGGCGCATCGTCGCGTTGTTCAACGCCGCCAGTTTTGAAAACGCCTTCAAGTGGGCCAACTGGGCAGGCGAGGGCAAGTCGGCCGATTACCGTGAGCGCACGCTGCGCGAGCTCGACTGGCTGCATGCCAACGGCCTCGCCGTGCGCGGCCACGTGATGGTCTGGCCCGGCTGGCGTTTCCTGCCCGAGTCCATCAAGGCCCTGCGCGGCACCGACCGGCAGGGCGAAATCCCCTCGCTGGTGAGCGCCCACATCGAGGACATCGCCCTCGCCACCAGGGGCGCGTCGCCGAGTGGGACGTGCTCAACGAGCCGATCAACAACCACGACCTCATGGATCTCTTTGGCCGCGAGATCATGGTCGACTGGTTCAAGCAGGCCGGCGAACTCCTGCCCGGCGTGCCGCTCTTTCTCAACGACTGGGGCAACCACGACCAGGCCGCCGAGGCCGCGCACGTGCGCGACTTCGAGGCCGTCGCGCTCTATCTGCGCGAGCAGGGCGCCCCCATCGGCGGCCTCGGTTTGCAATGCCACATCGGCGGCGTGCTCTCGCCGCCGGGCGACATGCTCGCGACGCTCGACCGTTATCAGGAAACGCTCGGCCTGCCGGTGCGCATCACCGAGTTCGACGTCAACTGCGACGACCCCGCGGTGCAGGCCGACTATACGCGCGACTTCCTGATCGCCGCGTTCAGCCACCCCTCGGTGATCGGCGTGCAGATGTGGGGCTTCTGGGCCGGCCGCCACTGGCAGCCGCAGGCCGCGCTCTACGACAAGGACTGGACCGAGCGGCCCAACGGCGCCGCCTACCGCAGGCTTATCAAGGAAACCTGGCACACCGACGCGTCCGGCGAAACCCACGCCGACGGCGGCTGGAGCACGCGCGGGTTTTACGGTCGCTACGCCGTCACCGTGACGGTGAACGACCGGAGCACGACGTTCACGGTTGAGCACGCGTCCGGTGATGCGCAGGCCGCGACGCTGGCCTTGCCGGCGGACTTCGCGGAGGCAGGGCGGTAGCGCGTGTTTCGCCGACGACAAAGGCCCCGCCCGCGAGTGATCAGCCGCGCGGCTTGTAAACCGTCTTCTTGAGCGTCTTGCCGAAGAGGGCGCGGAAGGCGGCGGTGTTTTTGACGGCTTTCAGCGCGACGAGTTGCGAGGCGAGGTTGCCGACCGCCGTGCCCTCAAGCGCGAACGAGACGACGGGCACCCCGCAGGCGTCGGCGGTGGCCTGGCAGAGCAGGCGGTTCTTGGAGCCGCCGCCGACCATGAGCACGCGCTTGAAGGTGCGGCCGGACATGGTTTCGAAGGCGGCCTTGGCGTCGGCGTGACCCCGGCCGAGCGAGTCGCAGATGAGGCGGGTGTAGGCGGCGAGGGTTTTGGGCACGGTCGACTTGCGGCGCTGCAACTGGGCGTCGATGGCGGCCTTCATGGACTTGGGGTTGGTGAGGGCGGCGTCGGTGACGTCGAGCAGCGCGGCGGGGGCGGGGAGTTTTTCGGCGGCGGCGATGAGCTTGTCCCAGTCGGCGGCGGATTTCGGGCGCGAGGCGAAATCCTTGAGGACGCCTTCGAGCAGCCAGAGGCCGATGACGTTGGTGAGGGGGCGGTAGCGGCCGTCGCCGATGCGTTCGTTGGAGATGCGGGCGGCGAGGGCGTCGGGGCCGAGCACGGGGGTGTCGCTCTCGAAGCCGACGAGCGACCAGGTGCCGGAGCTGAGGAAGAGGTCGGTGCCGTCGGGGTTGGCCGGCATGGCGTCGTAGGCGCAGGCGGTGTCGTGGCCGGGCACGGCGACGACCTGGGTGGTCTTGAGTTGGGGCGCGTCGAAGCCGCGGATCTTGCCGAGGCGGGTGCCGGCGAGCACGGGTTTGGAGAGCCAGGCGGCGCGCACGCGGAAGTGGTCGAGCGCGGCGCGGGACCAGTCGGTGGAGTGCACATCCAGGAGCTGGGTGGTGCTGGCGATGGTCAGCTCGTTGGCCATTTTGCCCGATAGCAGGTAGTTGAAGTAGTCGGGCAGGAAGAGGCAGCGGGTGGCCAGGTCGGTGATGGCGGGGCAGCTGGCGACGGTCTCTTCGAGTTGGAGCGAGGCGTTGTAGAAAACGTTGGGGATGCCGGTGGCGGCGTAGATGCGTTCCAGGGCGGCGCGGGTGTGGGCGAGGCGCTTGAGGCCGGCCTGGGTGCGGTCGTCGCGGTAGGCGTGGACCGGATACACGAGGCGGCCGGCGTCGTTGACGAGCGCGTGGTCGACGCCCCAGGTGTCGACGCCGACGGAGGCGAGGCTGGCGCCGCGGGGCAGGGCGGCGACGGCGGCGTCGAGTCCGGTGCGGATCTCGCGCCAGAGGCCGGCGATGTCCCAGTAGTCGTGGCCGTTGAGGGACTGGAAGGCGTTGGGAAAGCGGTGAACCTCCTTGAGGGCGAGTTTGTCGGCTTTCCAGGTGCCGAGAATGACGCGTCCGGAGGTGGCGCCGAGGTCGACGGCGGCGAGGTGAAGGGGCTGGGCGGCGGGTATGGGGAGGTTGAATGGCAGATTTCGGAGTGGGTCACAGAGAGCACGGAGCTCCGACACAGAGGACACGGAGTTAAAACATTCGGAATCGGAGGAGTCGCCCGCGTAACGGGCAAAATAAGACGAAAGATACCGGCCTGATCATGCCGTCTTTTTTCGTGCCCTTTCGTGGGTTTCGTGGGCCAAAAAATCAGGTAAGTTGGAGGAGTTCGGAGGCGCGGCGGGCCTGCGCGCGGAAGAAGTCGGCGTTGGCGGGGTCTTTGATGTCGACGTCGTAGGTGGGGATCATGGCTTTCATGCGGGCCGCGCCCTCGGGGGAGGCCAGCAGCTCGGGGAAACATTTTTGCACGACCTCAAGCACGATGTGCACGCAGACGGAGGCACCGGGCGACGCGCCGAGCAGGGCGGAGATGGTGCGGTTTTGGTTGGTGATGACCTCGGTGCCGTAGTGCACGATGCCGGCCTGGCCGTCGGTCTTCTTGATGGCCTGCACACGGATGCCGGCGTCGATGAGTTTCCAGTCCTCCTTCTTCGCGTCGGGGTAGAAGACGCGGAGCACCTCCATGCGGTCGTCCATGGACTGGGTGCCCTGTTGCACGAGGTATTTGACGAGATCGAGGTTGGTCGCGCCGATCTTGAGCAGCGTGAGGAGATTGTGGGGTTTGATGGAGCCGGGCAGATCCAGGACGCTGCCTTTTTTGTGCAGAAACTTGGTGGTCCAGGCGGCGAAGGGACCGAAGAGCAGGGTTTTTTTGCCGTCGAGGATGCGGGTGTCGAGGTGGGGCACGGCCATGGTGGGGGCGGCGTCGAGGGGTTGGCCGTAGACCTTGGCCTCGTGCTTGGCGACGATCCCGGGGTTGTCGCAGACGAGCCATTGCCCGCCGATGGGGAAGCCGCCGAGGCCCTTGCTCTCGGGGATGCCGGCCTTTTGCAGGAGCTTGAGGCTGCCGCCGCCTGCGCCGACGAAGACGAACCTGGCCTTGCTGGTGCGCACCTCGTCGGTGCCGAGGTCGTGACTGGTGACGCTCCAGCCGCCGTCGAAGGTCTCGGTGAGGTCGACCACGCGGTGGTTGGAGGCGATGCTGCAGCCCTGTTGTTGGCCGAGCCAGCCGAGGAGCTTGCGGGAAATCTCGCCGAAGTTGACGTCGGTGCCGCTGTCCATGCGGGTGGCGGCGATCGGCACGTCGGAGCGGCCTTCGGTGAGCAGCGGAGCCCACGAGCCGATGGTGGCGCGCTCGGTGGAGAACGACATGTCGGCGAAGAAGTGGTGCGCGGCCATGCCGGCGTGGCGGGCCTTGAGGTAGTCGACCCACTTGGCACCGTGCACGAAGCTGAGGTGCTGCACGGGGTTGATGAAGTCCTTGGGATTGGCGACGAGGCCCTCGGCGACGGCGGAGGCCCAGAACTGGCGGGTTTTCTCGAACTGCTCGAAAATCTTGATCGCGTTGCTCACGTCGACGCTGCCGTCGGCGGCCTGGGTGGGCGTGTAGCTGAGTTCGCAAATGCCGGCGTGACCGGTGCCGGCGTTGTTCCAGCCGTGGGAGGCCTCTTGGGCGAGCTCCTCGGTGACCTCATAGACTTGGATCTTCAGCGAGGGATCCAGGCGCTTGAGCAGTGCGCCGAGGTTGGCGGACATAACGCCGCTGCCGACGAGAATGACGTCGGGGTTCGAGATATGGGAGGCTGGGATCATGGTGGGAATGGACACGAGGGGGTGGCGCTATGGTGGGTCAAAATCTACCGAAATCTACCAAAATCTATCATTTATTAACAAAGGCGTCAGACCTCCGGGAGATTTTTCAATGAAGGCGTGCCGGCATGAAAGAGCCATCCCGCAAACCGCAAAAAGGCCCGGAGGCGGCATGTAATCACCCCGTCGTAACAGAACCGTCATGAAATCGTAACATTGGAGTGGGATTGTTACGAAGTCCGGCGGCTCCCTCGGGAGCAATCGGATGACCCAACCAACCTACTAACTACGCATCCCACCATGTCCAAGAACACCATCAAGTGGCTCGCCCTCATCGGCGGAGCCACCATCGCCGCCTCTGCAGCGGCCTATGCCCAAGATAGCGGAGCCCTGCTCGACGCCCTCGTCAAAAAAGGCATCCTCAACGATCAGGAAGCCGAGGAAATCCGCGCCGACCTGACCAGCGATTTCCACGCGACCCCCTGGGCGATCGCCGGTGGAAAAAACACCAAGAGCCTCAAGATTTCCGGTCGCATCCAGGGTCAGTTTGACGCCCTGAGCACCGACACTGACGGCGCCGGCGCCACCGTTGCCGCCAACCAGCACTTTTTCCTGCGTCGCGTGCGTCTCGGTGCCGAGGCGAACATCAGCAGTGATTGGAAGGCCTTCATCAATTACGATTTTGCGTCCACCAGCTTTGACGCCGCCTACGCCAAGTTCGACACCGATTTCTTCGGCGAGGACCTTTCCCTCACCTTCGGTCTGCGCAAACCCAACTTCGGTTACGAGGAGACCACCTCCTCCGGCAGCCTGAAGTCCATCGAGCGCTCCGGCGTCACCCGTTACTTTGTCGAAAGCAACAACACCCGCCGTCTGGGAGCGGGCAAATACCGCATCGGCGTCTTTGCCGATTTCAACGGCAACGCCCGCAAGGGCAAGGAGTCCGGCCTCTTCTACGGCGCCGCCATCACCAACCCCGAGCAGGTCGGCGGCACCGGCAACGGCATCGGCAACGCCACCAACAACAACTTCGCCTACTGGGCCGACGCCGGCTACACCGGCCTGTTTGAGAACGGCTCCTACAAAACCGGCCTCGCCCTCGGCTACCTGCCCGACCAAGGCGCGGTCATCGGTGGCGGCGACGACATCACCGAGGCCTCGCTCTACGCCGACGTGACCTTCGGCGCCTTCAACCTCGCCGCCGAATACCTCACCGCCAAGGTCGAGAACGCCGCCGGTGACAACGACGTCGTCGGTTACTGGATCCAGCCCAGCTACAAGGTCACCGACAAGTTCGAGCTCGTCGCCCGCTACAGCCACCTCGACACCGACGGTCGCGGCGTGCGCGTCTCCGACGGCATCCGCAACTCCAACTCCGTCGGTGGTGCCGGCACCGCCAACGAACTCACCGAGTATTACCTCGGCTTCAACTACTACATCGCCGGCAGCGACGTGAAGTTCTCCCTCGGCTGCGTCGGCGGCGAGACCGACGGCGCCCTCCGCGAGGAGGAAGTCTCCGGCGTCCGTTCCCAGCTCCAGATCAACTTCTGATCCAATCCCGACAAAACCAACCCTCAGCCGGCGGTGTTCCCGCGACCGCCGCCGGCCTTTTCCTGACATCATCCATTTCCCGACCATGAACAAATACATCACCCTCGCCGCCATCGCGGCCGCCACCATCCTCCCCGCCCAGGCCCAGAAGCTCGTCATCAAGGGCTCCGACACCCTCGGCGCCAAGCTCGTGCCGATGATCTCCGAAGAATACAAGGCCGCCAATCCCGGCGTCTCCTTTGAGATCGCCGCCGAAGGCTCCACCACCGGCATCGCCGCCATCATCGACGGCACCGCCGACATCGGCATGTCCTCCCGCCGCGCCAAGGCCACCGAGATGTCCGGCGGCGCCGCCAAGGGCAAGACCCTCAAGCCCATCATCGTGTGCTACGACGGCATGGCCGTCATCGTGAACGAGAACAGCCCGATCCAGGACCTCAGCAAGCGCCAGGTTGAGCAGATCTTCACCGGCGACGTCACCGACTGGTCCGCCGTCGGCGGCAACCCCGGCAGCATCTCCGTCTACACCCGCAACACCTCCTCGGGCACCTACTCGGACTGGAAGAACCTCGCCATGAAGAAGCGCGACTACGCCCCCTCCTCCCAGAAGATGGCCGGCAACGAGCAGATCGCCGCCGAGGTCGCCAAGAACCCCAACGGCATCGGCTATGTCGGCCTGGCCTACACCGAGGCCCCCGGCATCAAGGTCGTCAGCGTCGAGGGCGGCACCCCCACCAAGGAGTCCATCCTCAGCAAGAAGTATCCCTACGCCCGTCCCAACTTCTTCTACACCGACGGCGAGGCCTCCGGCGAAGCCGCCAAGTTCATCGAGTTCACCCTCGGCGACGTCGGCCAGAAGATCGTCGAGAAGGTCGGCTTCGTGCCCGTCAAGTAAGCGACGTCCGCTCCGGATGTAGTCTTGTCCACCCTGGTTTGAACAACGGGCCCGACCCCACCGACACGGCGAGGTCGGGCCCCTGCTTTTTCAACAGACCGCGGATTGCCGCGACCGGTTCGTCCTGATTGCCTCGCCGCCACACCATCCCTTTTCCTTCGTCCATGCCGCCCGACAGTCCCGACACCGCCCCCGCCACGCCGGGGACCTTCCTGATCCAAAAGGAGCGCACCCGTTTCTTCGGGCTCACGCTGGATGAATGCATCAAGTTCTTCTTCGGCGGCAACGCCGTCGTGGCCGTCGTCGTCCTCGGCCTCATCACCCTCTTTCTCTTTCGTGAAGGCGGCGACTTCTTCGGCCAGAACCGCGACAGCCTCCGCGTCTACCGCCAGGCCGGCCTCGAGTATGTCGACATCATGCGCCAGGAAGAGCAGGATCACACCGCGCTCACCCGCTACCTCTTCGATATCCGTCTCCGGGCCTTCAAGCAGATGGTCGCCGACGGTGCCACCACCGCCGAGGCCAACGCCCGCCTGACCGCCTTTGACGACTTTTCCTACGCCTACGGCGACGCCGTCGTGCCGCTCCGCGGACTCGTCTCCGAGCTCACCGAGGTCGCCACCGCCATCAAGACCAAGGCCACCGTCGCCGAGGACCGTCTCACCGAGCGCAACCAATACCTGGCCGCCGGCATGACCGACGAGGCCGCCGCGGTCGTCGTCGAGGAAATCGATTTTGCCGCCGAGGTGCAGGCGCTCACCGGCACGCTGCCCATCTACAAAGAGGAAATCGCCACCTTCGGGACCGAGCTCGAGCGCGTCGTCGCCGACCTGCCCGAGTTGCCCGTGCCGGCGCTGCAACCCCGCCTCGAACGCTTCCGCCAGCTCACCCACCAATACATCGCCGGGTTCCCCGCCAACATCGAGCGCCTGGAGAACTGGGACCAGTTCAAGCCCGTGCCCCTGAGCCGCGCCTTCACCTCGTTCATCTTTGGACACCAGTGGCTCACCGCCAGTTTCTGGCAGGACTGGTATGGCGTGCTGCCGCTCTTTGTCGGCTCGCTGATGGTCTCGGTCATCGCGCTCTGCATCGCCGTGCCACTCGGCGTGGGCGCCGCCATCTACGTCAACCAGATCGCCTCCGCCCGCGAGCAGCGCTTCATCAAGCCCTTCATCGAGTTCATCTCGGCCATCCCCTCGGTCGTGCTCGGCTTCTTCGGCATCGCGGTGCTCGGCCAGGCCCTGCGCGCGCTCTCGCAGATGGAGTCCATGTCGTGGGTGCCCGGTTTTCCCTTTGCCGAGCGGCTCAACGCCCTCACCGCCGGCGTGCTGCTCGCGCTCATCGCCGTGCCCACCATCTTCACCCTCGCCGAGGACGCGCTCAACAACGTGCCCCGCGCCTTCAAGGAAGCCTCCTTCGCCCTCGGCGCCTCCCGGCTCCAGACCATTCTGCGCATCATCGCCCCCGCCTCGCTCTCCGGCATCGTCTCGGCGGTGTTGCTCGGCCTCGGCCGCGTGATCGGCGAGACCATGGTCGTGCTGCTCTGCGCCGGCAACCGCATCGCCATCCCCGACTTCACCGAAGGTCTCACCGCCTTCATGCAGCCCGTGCACACCATGACCGGCATCATCGCCCAGGAAATGGGCGAGGTCGTCCGCGGCAGCATCCACTACCGCGCGCTCTTTGTGGTCGGCCTGCTGTTGTTCCTCATCGCGCTGCTCATCAACTTCCTCGCCCAAAAGATCGTGCGCAAATACCGCATCTCGGTCGGCTGAGGCTCATCCACGCACCCACGCCGTCATGGACGAAACCGCTTCCAATCCCTTCGCCGCCAAGCCCTCCGCCGGGCGCAGCTTTGAGTCCACGTTCTTCTGGGTCTTCCGCCTGGCGACCTACCTCATCCTCGCCGCCGGCGCGTTTGTCTTCGCCGACATCGTCATCAAGGGCCTGCCCACCGTCACCGGCGCCTTCCGCACCACCGATACCTTTCCCTACGTCACCAACACCTTTCTCTTCGAGGCACCCGAGACGCTCTACGTCTTTGAACACAACGGCCAAAAACTGGAGATGGGCGACGGCGAGTATCGCACCTTCCGCGAGGCCGAGATCGCCAAGGCCGCCGCCGCCGGCGAGCCTGCCCCTGTCTTCAAGTCCCAAAGCTACGTCTACTCCGCCGGCGGCATCTGGCCGTGCATCGTCGGCACCGTGCTGCTGGTCGTCGGCTCGATGACCATCGCGCTCACCCTCGGCGTCGCCAGCGCGATCTACCTCAACGAATACGCCCGCGACGGCAAATTCGTGCGCTTCATCCGCCTCGCCATCCTCAACCTCGCCGGCGTGCCCTCCATCGTGTTCGGCCTGTTCGGCTTTGGCATGTTCGTCATCTTCTTTGACTGGAACGTCTCCCTGCTCGCCGGCTGGTTCACGTTGGCGTTTATGGTGCTGCCCGTGATCATCACCGCCTCCGAGGAGGCGCTCAAGTCCGTGCCCAAGGGCTTCCGCGAGGGCTCACTCGCGCTCGGCGCCACCAAGTGGCAGACCATCCGCACCAACGTCCTGCCCTACGCGCTGCCCGGCATCCTCACCTCCTCCATCCTCGGCATCGCCCGTGTCGCCGGCGAGACCGCGCCCATCATGTTCACCGCCGCCTACGTCGTGCGCGACAAGCTCCCCTGGGACGTCGAGCAGGTCACTGACTTCTTTTTCCAGGGCGTCATGGCGCTGCCCTACCACATCTACGTCGTCTCCTCGAAAATCCCGCAGAACGAATACACCCAGCGCGTGCAATACGGCACCGCCTTTGTTTTCCTCGGCATTGTCGCCGGCATCGCCCTCACCTCCATCCTGCTGCGCAACAAACTGCGCGGTCGCTACAAATGGTAAACTCGACCAACTTCCAATCCACCACCGCGCCCATGGACTCCTCTTCCGCCGCCACCGCCCGCCAGCCCTCCGCCTCGACGGCCGCCGCCGCCTCCGCGCCCGGCACCGGCCGCACCCTGATCGACATCGACCACGTCGACTTCTACTACGGCGCCAAGCAGGCCCTCTTCGACGTCAACGTGAAGCTCGAGGAGAAGCGCGTCACCGCCTTCATCGGCCCCTCCGGCTGCGGCAAGTCCACCCTCCTGCGCTGCCTCAACCGCATGAACGACCTCATCGACGGCACCGCCATCAAAAAAGGCACCATCAAGATCCGCGACATCGACATCTACGGCAAAAACGTCGACCCCATTGAGCTGCGCAAACGCGTCGGCATGGTCTTCCAGAAGTCCAACCCCTTCCCCAAGTCCATTTACGAAAACATCGCCTACGGACTGCGCATCCAGGGCCGCAACAAGAAGTCCGAACTCGACGAGGTCGTCGAAAAATCCCTCCGCGGCGCCGCTCTCTGGGACGAGGTCAAAGACCGCCTGCACGAGTCCGGCCTCGGTCTCTCCGGCGGCCAGCAGCAACGCCTCTGCATCGCCCGCACCATCGCGGTCTCCCCCGAGGTCATCCTCATGGACGAGCCCTGCTCCGCGCTCGACCCCATCGCCACCGCCAAGGTCGAGGAACTCATCCACGACCTCAAGAAGCAGTTCACCATCATCATCGTCACCCACTCCATGCAGCAGGCCGCCCGCTGCTCCGACAAGACCGCCTTCTTCTACATGGGCCAGCTCATCGAATACGATGACACCAAGAAGATCTTCATGAACCCCTCCAACCCCCAGACCGAGGCCTACGTCTCCGGCCGCTTCGGCTGAGTTTGCCCCTGTAAAATTTAAAAACCATGAAACGCTTCTTCGACAACGAACTCGAAACCTTCCGCTCGCACCTCATCCTCATGGGCGAGACCTCCATCCGCCAGGTGCGCGACGCCCTCAAGGCCCTCGTCGACGGCGACATCGCCCTGGCCGACCGCGTCATCGCCGCCGACGACGAGCTCGACGACCTCGAGGTGCGCATCGACACCGAGGCCATCCGCTACATGAACCTCCGCGCCCCCGTCGCCACCGAGCTGCGCCTGGTCATCGTCGGCATGAAGGCCTCCCACGACCTCGAGCGCGTCGGCGACGAGTGCACCAGCATCGCCAAGCGCGCCGTCCGCCTCGCCGCCGAGCCCCAGCTCAAGCCCTACGTCGACATCCCCCGCATGGCCGAGATCGCCCAGGAAATGCTCCGCGGTGCGCTCGACTGCTTCATCAACGGCGACAGCGAGGGCGCCATCGCCGTCGTCAAGCGCGACGCCGAGGTCGACGCCATCAACAAGCAACTCTACCGCGAGCTCAGCAGCTATATGATCGAGAACCCGCAGACCACCTCGCGCGCCCTCGAACTCATGTTCATTTCCAAGTCCATCGAGCGCATCGCCGACCACGCCTCCAACATCGCCGAGGAGATGGTGTTCCTCAACCGCGCCGAGGACATCCGTCACCGCGACGAGCTGAAGAAAACCAGCCTCTGAGGCCGCCCTGGGGGCAAGACCCCGGCGGACCCGCATTCTGCGGGATTGAATCGAGCCTGCAGTTCGGGAAGATCGTGACGATTCCCCGAATGTGAAACCGCGCTCCCGACTTTTGAAGCCACTCAGCCGCCTGGGGGCGACCATGGCCGGCTGGTTCCCCGAACCGGCCGGTTTGCGTTCGCGGCGCAAGGCCGTGTTCGGGGCCACGGTGGCGCTCACGTCGGCGTGTTTAGCCGCGCGGGTGTTGCTCATCCCCGCCGACTACGACGAGCTGATGCTGCTTCCCCTGTTGGTCTCGGTGATGGTTTCCGCCCATATCGGCGGACTGTGGCCGGGTCTGTTGTCCACGGTGCTCGCCGTGCTCGGCGCGTCGTATTTCATCGTGGCGCCCCAGGGCTCCCTGGCGGTCGATTCGCGCCTCGATCTTTTGCAGCTGATCCTGTTTTTCGTGAGCGGCGCCGTCGGCAGCGTGCTGACCGAGGCCCTCGGCCGGGCGGTCATCCGCGACCGCCGGCACATCGAGCGCCTGGAGCGCGCGCGCGCGCGCCTGGGCGGCGTGATCCGCGGCTACGGCGACCTGCGCACCGCGCTGGACGAGCACGCCATCGTGGCCGTCACCGACGAGCGCGGCCGGATCATCCGGGTCAACGACAAGTTCTGCGCCATCTCCGGCTACTCGCGCGAAGAGCTGATCGGGCGCGATCACCGGCTCATCAACTCGGGCCGGCACCCCAAGGAGTTTTTTCGCGAGATGTGGGCCACCATCCTCGCCGGACGCCCCTGGCACGGCGAAGTGGAAAATCGCGCCAAGAACGGCGCCTACTACTGGGTCAACACCACCATCGTGCCGATCCTCTCGCGCGCAGGCCGGCCCAGCCACTTCATCGCCATCCGGGCCGACATCACCGCGCGCAAGCAGGCCGAGGAGGCGCTGCGCCGCCAAGGCGCCGAGTTGCAGGTGCTCTTCGACCTGATCCCGGCGATGATCTGGTTCAAGGACACCAAGAACAACCACCTGCGCGTCAACAAGCGCGCCGCCGAAGCCGTCGGTCTGCCGGTCTCGGCCATCGAGGGACGCCCCGCCTCCGCCGTCTACCCCAAGGAGGCCGACCGCTTCTACGCCGACGACCTGCAGGTCATCCTCACCCGTCGGCCCAAGCTTGGCATCATCGAAACCATCCCCGACAAGCACGGGCGCAAATGCTGGATCGAGACCAACAAGGTCCCCTATTTCGACGACTACGGCAACGTCATCGGTATCGTCGTGACCGCGCAGGACATCACCGAACGCCACGCCGCCGAGGAGGCGCTCCGCCTCAGCGAGGAACGCTTCCGTCAGCTGGCGGAAAACATCAACGAAGTCTTCTGGATCGAGGATCCACAAAACCATCGTGTGCTCTACGTCAGCCCCGCCTTCGAACGGGTCTGGGGCAAAACCTGCCAGTCGCTCTATACCGATCCCGCGGAGTGGAGCGCCTCCATCATCGACGAGGATCGCGAGCGCGTGCGCGCCGCCCTCGTGCGCATCGAAGAACAGCCCTACGACGAAACCTACCGCATCCTGCGACCCGACGGGCAGACCCGCTGGATCCATGACCGCGGCTACCCCGTGCGCGACGCCTCCGGCAAGGTCTACTGACTGGTTGGCACCGCCGAGGACATCACCGCCACCCGCCGCCTGCAGGAGCAGTTCATGCAGTCGCAGAAAATGGAGGCCATCGGCACGCTCGCCGGCGGCATCGCCCACGACTTCAACAACATCCTCGGCGGCATCATCGGCTTCACCGAGCTGTCCAAGGCCGGCACCAAGGACAACCGCCAGGTGCAGGAATACCTCGGCTCGGTCCTGCAGGCCAGCCGTCGCGCGGCCGACCTCGTGCGCCAGATCCTCACCTTCAGCCGGCGGCAGGATCAACGACGCGACATCGTGCAGCTGCGCCAGCTTGTGGCCGAATCCATGAAGCTGTTGCGGGCCAGCATCCCCTCCACCGTGGAGTTCGACGTCCGGCTCGACGCCAGCGTGGCCCCCGTGCTGGCCGACGCCACCCAGATCCACCAGGCGTTGATCAACCTCTGCTCCAACGCCGAGCACGCCATGCGCGGACGCTCCGGCCGGCTGGAAGTCCGGCTGGGCAACGTTCACGTCGACGCCCGCCTGGCCGAGGACAATCCCCGCCTCGTCCCCGGCGACTACGTCCGACTCTCGGTCGCCGACAATGGCGTCGGCATGGCGGCCGACGTCCACGCCCGCGTCTTTGAGCCCTTCTTCACCACCAAGCCGCCCGGCGAAGGCACCGGACTCGGCCTCTCCGTGGTGCATGGCGTCATGGAAAGCCACGACGGTGCCGTCGTCGTCGAAAGCAAACCCGGCGAGGGCACGCGCTTCGATCTCTACTTCCCCGCGCGGACCGGGCCGGAAACCATGGAAGTCGCGCCCGACACCCCCATCCCGCTCGGCCGGGGCGAACACGTGTTGTTCGTGGAGGACGAGGAACCCCTGGCCGTCTTTGGCCGGGTCGCCCTCGAGCGGCTCGGCTACCGCGTCACCGCCTGCACCATGCCCGCGCAAGCCCTGCAGGCCCTGCGGGACGACCCCGCCGGCTTCGACCTGGTGGTCACCGACCACACCATGCCCGGCATGACCGGGGTCGACCTCGCCATCGAAGCCCGCCGGCTGGTTCCCGGCCTGCCCGTGATCCTCGCCACCGGCTACTCGGCCGGCGTCGTGAGCGCGCGCGCCAAGGAGGCCGGGCTCGAAACCATCCTCTTCAAACCGCTGGACCTGCGCACCCTCGGCACCGCCATCCACGACTGCCTGCGCGCCAAGACGCCCTGAGGCTTCACGCGCCCGCGACAGCCGTCACCACGCGCCTGCCGTCGACCAGGCCATCCACAACGCCAGCGTAAAAATCGCGATCATCGCCGCCGCGCAGGCCAGCCGGCCCGCCGTCGACAGGACGAACCCCACCGCCGCCCCCGCCCCGGAGAGCAGCGCCTCCTTGCCGGTGCGTTTGGCCACGTAACGCTCCGCCACCACCGCGCCGAAAACCGTGCCGAGAATCAGCGCCGGCAGCGAAAAAAACATGCCCACCAAGGCCCCGCCGCTCGCACCCGCCAGGCCCCACTTGCTGCCCCCGAACAGCCGCGTGCCGATCAACACGCCCACGAAATCGATGATGATCGACAGCACCCAAAACACGCCGATCCAGCCCAGCGCCGCCCACGAGAGGCTGTCGGGCAACACCAGCTTGTGGACCAGCATCGCCATGAAGATCAACGTCGTCCCGGGCAACACCGGCACGATCACGCCGATCAACCCCACCAGCGTCAGCCCGGCGGTGAGCAGCAGCATCGCCGGCTCGATCAGGTCGCCCCAGTTCATCGCGGCAATTCGCCCGACAACGGCTGGTTCCACCCCGAAGAGTAACCACTATGGTTACTTTGCAGGCCTCCCATGTTGCCGCCCGCCGCCCGTTCGATGCGCTCGTAGAGCGCGCGGGAGAGCTTCAGGTCGCCGCGCAGGCCGACCTTGATGCGCAGCAGGGTCTCGCGGCTGTTGACCTCCTCGATCTCGACCGTGACGCGCTTGTCGTCGCGCGTGCGGGCCTTCAGCTCGGCCGAGTAGTCCCGCACGTCCTTGCCCACCATGAACAGGTCCAGGTCCTTGAACGCCTGCTCGGTCGCCGTCGCCAGCGGGGCGGTGGTCTGGTGCATGACCATGACGAACTCCCCGTAGTTGTAGGCCGCCTGGGTCTGGCCGCTCGGGTCGAGGTTGACCGTGCGGCAGCCGCCGGTGAACAGCATCACGAACAGAAATAGCATGGGAATGAAGGCGGGGAAACGCATGAACGGCCCGAGCCTGCCCCTTTCCCCGCCCGCGTCAAACGCGCGCGCCGCGGGTCTTGCACCCGCCGCCGCCGCCGCCTATGCACGGGCGATATGGTCAAACCACTTGTCGGCATCATCATGGGCAGCACCTCCGATTGGGAGACGATGCAACACGCTGCGTTAACCCTCGAAGCCCTCGGCGTGCCCTACGAGAAGGACGTCGTCAGCGCCCACCGCACCCCCGACAAGATGTATGACTACGCCAAGGCCGCCGAGTCCCGCGGCCTGCGCGCCATCATCGCCGGCGCCGGCGGCGCCGCCCACCTCCCCGGCATGACGGCCGCGCTCACCCCCGTGCCCGTGCTCGGCGTGCCCGTCGAGTCCAAGTCGCTCAAGGGCCAGGATTCGCTCCTGTCCATCGTGCAGATGCCCGGCGGCATCCCCGTGGCCACCTTCGCCATCGGCAAGCCCGGCGCCATCAACGCCGCCCTCTTCGCCGCCGCCCTCCTCGCCGCGACCGACGAAAAAATCCGCACCGCCCTCCACGCCTTCCGCGCCAACCAGACCAACACCGTCCTCGGCGCCCAGCTCCCCTGAGCTTTTAACGCAGAGGCACAAAGGCGCGGAGTTCGCGGAGATTTTCTGTTCTTCCCCTCTGCGATCTCTGCATCTCCGCGTCTCTGCGTTAAAACTCCGAATCCCTCTCCCTTTCCCTCCTCCTTTCGTCTCCATGATTCCTCCCGGCAAAACCATCGGCGTCCTCGGCGGCGGCCAGCTCGGCCGCATGTTCAGCCACGCCGCCACCCGCCTCGGCTACCGCGTCCACATCTACGAACCCGCCGCCAAGTGTCCGGCCGGAGAGGTCTCCGCCCGCGAGGTCAACGCTCCCTACACCGACACCGCCGCGCTTTCGGCCTTCGTCGCCGGCTGCGACGTGGTCACCTACGAGTTCGAGAACATCCCCGTCGAGCCGCTCTGGACCATCGAGAAACAGGTGACCCTGCACCCGCACTGGTCCGTGCTCGAAACCGCGCAAAACCGCCTGCGCGAAAAAAACTGGCTGCGCAAAAACGAGTTCCCCCACGTGCCCTTCGCCGAAGTCGAGTCCAAGGGCGACCTCGCCGCCGCCATCCGCAAGATCGGCCTGCCCTGCGTGGTCAAGACCGCCGACTTCGGCTACGACGGCAAAGGCCAGCTCAAGGTCACCGACGACGCCTCCGCCGCCAACGCCGTATCCGCGTTTCGAGGACAACGCGCGGTCGTCGAAAAATTCATCGACTTCAAGTGCGAGTGCTCGGTCATCGTCGCCCGCTCGTCGACCGGCGAGGTGAAGAGCTTCCCCGTCGCCGAGAACATCCACACCAAGCACATCCTGGATTTTTCCATCGTGCCCGCGCGCATCGCGCCCGAGACGCAGGCCGCCGCCCGCGAACTGGCCGAGGCCATCGCCGCGCGCGTCGAGCTGGTCGGCCTGCTCGCCGTCGAGCTCTTCGTGCAGGACGACGGCACGCTGCTCGTCAACGAGATGGCGCCGCGTCCGCACAACTCCGGGCACTGGACCCAGGACGGCTGCGTGACCTCGCAGTTCGAGCAGCACGTGCGCGCCGTCTGCGGACTGCCGCTCGGCGACACCGCGCTCACCGCGCCCGCGTCCGTGATGGTCAACATCCTCGGCGACGCGTGGAAGTGGGACGGCGACCAACTCGTCGGCGACCCCGACTGGAACGCGATCCTCGCTACCCCCGGCGCGCACCTGCACCTCTACGGCAAGGCCGAGCCGCGCCGCGCGCGCAAGATGGGCCACTTCAACCTCACCGGCCCGGATGCCAATGCCGCGCTCGAATCCGCGCGCCAGTTGAAAGCCCGACTCTGAACCGCCGATGACATCGCAGATGAAGGCCCGTCCATCCACCCGCCCGTCCCCCGAGTTTTGCCCGTCGCGGCGCGACGAAGCCCGTCGTCTGCTGGCTGTCACCGGCAGTCTGGCGGCGGCGTTGGAGGTGATGCGCAGCCAGTTCAACACGCTGCAAACGCGCGCGCAGCTCCTGCTCACGGTATCCACGCTGGCGCTCACGATCACCGGGTTTTCCGGGCCGCGCATCGCGGCGGCGGGCGCGTTCCAGCGCAACAGCATGGCGCTGGGTCTGGTCGTCGTGCTGGCCTCCATGGTGCTCATCATCGCCGGCAGTCTGCGGGTGCACTGGGTCACTCAATTCACCGGACCGGACGACGAGACGCTGGTGGCCACGGTGCTGCGTTACCGCGACGCCAAGACGCGATTGTTCTTTGTCGAACTGTGCCTGCTGGTCGGCGGCCTGACCTGCTACGTGGCCAGCGTGGTCAGCTACTTTTTGATCGGCGCGCCGTAGGCGTCCGGCTGTAGGGGCTTCGCTTGCGAAGCCCGTTCCGCGTGTGCCGAGGGTGGGCGCGTATTCCGAAGTTCCGCGCCTAACGGGCCTCGCGAGCGAGGCCCCTTCATCGGGGAGACGCCCGACGGCTCAAGGACGGGCTCGGGTCGAAAAGTAGCGCGGGCTTCCAGCCTGCGCTACGTCCGATCCATTTTCAGAACGGATTGACCGCCGTGCCCGGGCCGGGTTTGTCGGCCTCGGCGATCAGCGCCGCTGCCTGCTCGGCGGTGAGCGCGTTGTTGGACTCCAGCCACGCGGCGGCGGACTTGCGGTCGAACTTCAGCCAGTCGCGCACATGGTTGCCGAGCGCGCGGGTGCGGGTTTCGGGATCGTCGATTCCGGTGAGTAGTTGGGCGGTGGATACGCGGTCGGCGGTTTCGTTCCAGTCGCCGCCGAGCGCCTTGAACGGGTCGGCGTGATGATTGTTGCCGGGGGGCGGAGGGTTGAGCCGGCTGGCCTGCTCGACCCAGCGCAGGGCGGCCTCGGGGTCGGTCTTGCGCCAGGCAAAAATCATCTGGCTGTAGTTGGAGAAGAAGTAGGGGTTTTGTTCGTCGGGGGAAAGCGCCCGCTGTTGTTCGAACATCCAGCGGGTCGCGGCCGCGGGGTCGGTCCTGGCCCAGATCTGGGCCAGGGGCTGCAGCGCGTCCTTGCGCGTTTTGGGGTCTTCGATCCTGGCCCATTCGGCGATGGCGGTCTCGGGTTCCTGGTTGGCGATGTTGACGAGGATGCCGGTCTGCACGGCGGCGGAGGCGAACTCGACTCCGGGGTCGTGGTGAGCGCCCATCCAGTCGAGCGCGGCGGTGGGGTCGTGCTTGGCCCATTGGGAGAGCAGCCAGTTGAGCTTTTGGTTGCGCTCGGCGCTTTCGGGCAGGGCGAGGGCGAAGGGCAGGGTCTTCTCGATTTCCTGGTTCGAGTAGCTGCTGGCCATCTGGAGGAGCACGCGGTTGCGCAGGTTGCGGTCGCCGGTCGCGTCGAGGAATTGCATGACCGAGGCTGGGTCTTTGCGTCCCTGGTTGGACAACATGCCGGCGAGGGTGCGTTGCAGGTTGGCGATGCCGGGCGTGTCGATGACGATGGCGGAGATTTGTTTCCAATCGGTC
Organism: Verrucomicrobiota bacterium; assembly: GCA_043815125.1. GTDB lineage: Bacteria > Verrucomicrobiota > Verrucomicrobiia > Opitutales > Opitutaceae > JAUWBF01. The sequence goes on along the minus strand of JBDRJH010000275.1, from coordinate 6,082 downwards.
TCGCGGGCGTTGAGCAAATTGCCGAGGTGGTGGCCCAGTTGATGCGCGTGTTGTCGGGGCTGGGCGACGAGCCAGTCGATGGTGGCGCGGGGATCGGTTTTGACCCATTCGCGCAGGGCGGGGGAGAGCGTGTTGTAGCCCTTGCCGTTGTCCCACAACTGCGCGCCAAACCGGCGGATCGCCCCGGCTGGATCGGTCTTGCCGAGTTTCTCAATGAGGTTGCGGAGCAGGCCCGGGCGAATCTCGTCGGGCATGGCCATGACCAGCGCCAGCGCGCGGTCGGGGTCCTGATCAAAGAGGGCGGGCAGGGTGTGGTTGCCGAGGTCCTTGAGTTGTTTCGGATCGGTCAGCCGGGCTACCCACTCGGCGGCGGCGACGGGGTCGACCTTGACCCAGGCGCGCAGCGCGAGGGAGGCCAGCCGGTTGTTGGACACGGCCCAACGCGCGGCGGCGGCGGGATCGCGCTCGATCCAGATCCGCAGGGCCACGTCGAGCAGCCGGTGGCTGTCGTCGTTGTCCTGCGCGGCCAGTCCGGAAAGCAGTCGGGCAAACCCGTCGTCGGGCAGCACGACGAGCAGGGCGCGCAGCGTGTCCACGCGGGTGGCGTAGTCGGCGCGCAGGCCGAGCAGGCCATCCACGGAGAGGCGGCCCTGGGCGGCGGTGAGTGGCGTCGGGGTTGTGCCGGAGCGGGCGGACCACAGGGGAAGATTGACCGTCTCGGGAGCCGGCGAGGCGGCGATCGGGGGCGCGGTCGGAGGGCGGGGATATGACCACCACCAGGTGGCCGTGCCGCCGATGGCGGTGCCGAGCGCGAGCGTGGCGAGCAGGGGGAGCTTGGACAGGACCGGGGAGTTCATGGGTCAGCGACGGTAGGGGTCCTGATCGACCAGCATTTGCGCGATTTGCTCGGGCGTGAAGTCGTCGGATGATTCCAGCCAGGCGCGGGCGGTCGGGTAGTCGGCGCGCAGCCAGGACCAGGCGTGGCGTTGGAGCAGGTTTTTGCGCAGAGCCTCGTCTTGCACCGTGTCGTAAAGCGCCGCGCGGGCCACCGGGTCGGGGGCGTCGGTGTCGCCAGGCCGGTTGGTGAAGGCGTTGATCAGCGCCCAGCGGCGGTCTTTGTCGGGGTGGTTTTCCACCCAGCGCAGGGCGGCGGCCGGATCGCCGGTCGACCAGTTATGCATGAGTGTTTGCAGCGGATTCCCGGAGGAGTGGATGTTGCCCTGGCCCCAATCGTGGTGGGAAAACAGCCATTCGGCGGCGGCGGCGGGGTTTTGCCGGGACCAGTTGTCCACGATGGGGCCGATGGCGGCCTTCCTGGCCTCCCCGTCGGGTAATTCCTGCCAGCGGGCGAGGGCGGCCGGCAGGTCGGTGGCGGCGAGGTTGCCCACGAGCACGCCGTGGATGCCATTGGCGATGGGGGCGTATTCAGGATTCGGATGCGTTTCGATCCAGGCGAGCGCGTCGTCGGGCGCGGACTTGGCCCAGGAGGCGAGGGTGGTCTTGATCGTCTCGTCGCGGTGGGTGCCTTCGGGAAGGCGGAGGTTGAATTCCAGGCGGGTCTGATCGTCGCGGAAACCCCAGCGGCGGGCGATCTGGTCGGCGAGTTCGCCGCGCCGGGTGTCGTCCTTGACGGAGTCGAGCCAGGCCAGACTGGCGGCGCTGTCGCGCTGCTGCCAGTAGCCGATCAGCTGGGTGATCAGTTTGTTTTGTTCGGTGAGGTCGTCGCGTTTGAGCAGCACGTTGGCGAGGCCGCGGGCGGCCTCGGGAATATCGGTCACCCGATACAGCATGGATTCGATCAGGGGGCGGGCGTTGTTGTTGTCCGATGGACCGTTCTGCAGGAGCCAGTTGAGGGCCTCGGCGGGGTTGGCGGCGATCCAGCGGGCGGCGGCTTCCTGGAATGCCCAGCGGCCGACGTCCTTCCCGTCCGTCAACGGCGTGAGCCATCGGATGGCGGCGGCGGGATTGTCCTGCGCCCAGACCTTGAAGAGTTTTTCGCGGGCGGACTTGAAGTATTGCTCGCCGCGAGACTGCGCGATGGTGATCGCGCGCTGAGGGTCGGTGTCGGCGAGCTGTTCGAGCAGGACGTTGGCCAGATGGTTGTTGAGCGATTGGTCGGCCAGGTTGCGGGACCAGTTGTAGGCGGAGTCCCAGTCATCGCGGGCCCAGGCGAGCACCGCCAGCGAGGTGTCGCCGCGCCGGTGTTTTTTGGTGAAGTGTTCGTTGGTTTGCCCGACCGCCCAACCTGCGGCGGCGGGGGCGTCGCGTTCGGTCCAGACCTCGAACGCCAGTCGGCGCAGGTCGCACTCGGTGTCGACCTCGCGGCTGACGAGCGCGTCGAGCAAGGCGGCGAAACGGTCGCCAGGCAGGCGGGCCAACAGTGCCCGCAACCGGGCGCGGCGGGCGGCCTGCTCGTCGGGGGGACTGTCATCGGTGAGCGCGGGTAGAGCGAGCCACTCGGCGAGGGCGGTGTCGGCCTCGGCGGGGTCCAGCTTGTCCGGCATGACCAGCACCGGAACCGGCCGTCGGGGGGCGTCGCCGGGGGTGTGCGCGGATGCTTCGGACGTGGAGACGTGTTGCCATGCCCAGGCGCTTGCCGAGCCCAGCAGCAGGCCGGCGGAAAGGGGGATCAAGGTTGCGCGCAGGCGATTCATGGGGAAGGGGTTGCAGGCACTCGCAGAAAGACGGGCGTGTGATCGTTTGGCAACGGACAACGCGCCCCGGCCCGGAATACCCGCGCCAAGAGTAACCTAATGGGTTACTCTTGGCGCGGATCGGAGGAGGGAGATCGTGCCGCGCAGCGGGCACGCCATCTGTCCGCTTGCAAACGGGCGACGTCCGCGTAGGGTGGTCGATCTGTTCTTTGCAAGAGCGTGCAAAACCACTTTGGGGGTGTTCTGGATTCGACCCTTGATTGGAGTGCATCGCTGCCCTTCGAGAGTGAAGGACTCTCGTTAAAACCCCTTTCAAACAAAATAAACGGCAACTACGAAGAAATGCCCCTCGCTGCTTAATTAACGCAGCGATGTCCAACCACTGACGTCTGCTAAGTGGATTGGACACCGACAGCAGACATAGCGCCCAGAGCCATCCGCGGTGTGGGCGTCGTATCTTCGATCCGGGGATTAGTTGATGCCTCAGCGCGTGCAGTCGCGTGGTATCGGCGAACTTAATACGGCACTATGAGGGTAGATGCGGTGTGTGAAGGTCAGGGGGACGCGGGTTCAACTCCCGCCACCTCCACCAATTGAATAACAATGAACGCCAGTGCTTTATGGAAATAAGGCGCTGGCGTTTTTGTCTTTCTGGACAGATTCTTGACAAGGGGTGTTCGTGCCCTCCTCTTCGGCGGATGAAGACGTTCAAGGAAGTGGGGCGGAATGGCTCCGAAATTCATGTTCTGCGTGACGGTTCCTTGGAGATAAAAATCTATCCTGCCACGCAGGCCAAAGGCGGGAAACTTTATGCGGTTTACACGGTGGTCCATTACGAGGCGGGAAAACGGGTAAAGAAGTCATTTGCCGACCTCGGTGTAGCTAAAACCCACGCGCAAACGACCATTATCAGGCTCATGAATGGGGTGACGTCTGCATCGGATATGCGTCCTGTTGACATCCAGGAGGCCGCCCAGGCTCGTCTGGAATTGAACGGATTGGATGTTGGATTGCTCTCGGCTGTCCAAGATTACCGGCGGGCGGTTACGGCACTTAACGGCAAGGCCTCGCTGATGGATGCGGTCCAATTTTACTTGGACTCTGGTATGATCGTGATCGAAAGCGTCAAGGTGGCTGACGTGGCTGATGAGTTGGTGAAGGCGAAGAAGGCCGACAAACTTTCGAGTCGTTACAGTCGAGACTTGAGATTGCGGTGTGCGAAGTTCGCCAAGGCCTTCCCAGGTGCCATTGCACAGATCCGAACTGCGGAGATTGAGGCTTGGCTGCGCAATCTTGGGCTCAACCCGCGGAACCGAAACAACTACGCCCGGACCATCACGACGCTCTTCAACTTCGCGAAACGGGCCGGTTATCTACCTCGGGATCGTGCTACTGCGGCAGGTGATTTATCCAAAGCCAAAGACATCGGTGGCGATATTCAGATCTACACTCCCCGAGAGCTGCGAGAGGCTCTCAATCGGTTGGTCTTGTTCAAGCCCGAGATGGTCCCGTTTGTGGCAATAGGTGCTTTTGCCGGGATCCGGACGGCAGAACTCGGTCGTTTGCGTTGGGAGGATATTGATTTTGAAGGTAATCTCATCGAGGTCAGCGCGGGGAAATCGAAGACTTCTCAGCGTCGCCACATTCCAATTCAACCGAACCTTGCCGCGTGGCTCCTCCCATTCAAGGACTGCAAAGGTGCGATATGCCCTTCGAAAAAGACGCAGCTGATCATTCGGCGCTTTCTGGCGAAGAAAATACGGCACTCCGACGGCAAAGTCTTGGATGGAATTGCATGGAAGCCGAACGGGCTGCGGCACAGCTATGGGTCCTACCGATTGCCCATTCTCAAGAGCGCGGCTGAGTTGGCATTGGAAATGGGAAATTCGCCGGCAGTAATTTTTAGACATTATCGCGAGCTGGTTAAGCCGGCGGCGGCTGACGACTATTGGGCGATTTTACCGCCGTCATGAGTTCTGTGGGCTGGGCGGGTCTGATGTCGGTGTTTGGCGGTGGAGCGTAGGTATTGGCGAGTCACGCTCATCGACCATGGCGTTTGGCCTCCTGCAATAGGTCTTGGTGTTGTGCTATATATCTTTGAGTAGGACGTTGTCGTGCTCTTTGCCGCCTGGGCTGCCGCAACGTGGCCGGGTGTTGTCTGTGTATCCGTAGAGTTACTACGGTTTCTCCTGAGGGGCGTCCCGGTTTCGGGGCGTCCCTTCAGAAAACATGAGTTCTAGGATGACCGGGCGCTGAGTGCGATTCACTGTGTCACCCGGACTGTTTGGAACAGACGGTTGCGGATTTGCTAACCGTTCCTGTGGATTTTTTTAAGCAATAAAATGTATGCATCGAAATTTAGAGAATTGGGTGCCGGTCGTGTCGATTTTGGACCGGCTTAACACCCACTACACCCGTCGGATGGCTCATATCCATCTCGGCGATAAGCTGCTTTCAATGCAGTCACCCGGTCAGCTTGCCTCCATCATTCTTACCACCTGCGAGGAGATTGATTCTGAAATTGATGCGTCTCTGGATGGCTGGAGCCTCGGTGAACGGCTTCCTCGTTGCGGCGACTTGGCCGCCGCCTGGCGAGGGCAGCGCATCAGGGCGGCGCATTCGTTTCTTCTGTTTTTGGATGTCGAAAAACAACCAGGCGCGTTGTTCGTGCGCAAAGCGGGAACGACCGTGGAAGAAGCCGTCCGGTGGCTGTTAACCGATTGGTGGTATGACCGCGGCGTTGTTTGGCATGCCACTTGGCTCAAGGCGACCGCCACCTTCCATGAGTAAAGACCAAACGGAGTGGCACTCGCTCGCCCAATCACTCCTCAAGCTGGGGGCGGCAAAAGGTCCCGACTACCGCCTCCTGATGGTTGACCCGGGCTCCATTAAGGGGATGTCGTTGAGTGCTGTGGACCAGTTGGTCAGCGCCCGTTCGAAACCCTATGAGATGGAAACCGATTGGGTGGCCCGCGGATTAACTCTTGAGAAAGGTGTCCGGCGGGGCAGCCCTCATGCCAAGCGTTGGTTGATCCAGCGGCTCGGCGCTGCGCACGCCTTCGTGCGGTTTATGCCCGATACCGCGGAATCGTTGTTTGCGAAAAGTGGCATGTCTGAAGAAGCCGCCGTCCGATGGCTGGCATTGGATTGGTGGCACGAGATCGGAAATTATTGGTATGCGATGTGGCTGAGAAACGCCGACGCAGAACCCGAAATTGAGACAAAAACTTGAAACGAAAAATTACTTACGTGGCGGATGATGGCACCGCCTTTGAGGATCGTATTTCGGCCAAACGCCACGAAACCGACGTTGTGCGAAGGGAGCGCATCGAGAAATGCTTGCGGGAAATATTGCCCGACCCATCCGCGTTGAGCCTCGATGTGCTGATCACCGCCATGTCCGCTCATGCCGGAAAATTGAGTGATGC
>JBDRJH010000274.1:0-2120 GCA_043815125.1 Verrucomicrobiota bacterium | reverse complement strand
ATGCGCCAACCCCCAACCCCCGACATCATGCATAAAACCGCTCCCGGGCAGCCTTGTTGCTCCCGCCGCCGACAGGGCAATCCAGACACCACGCACTCGCTCCTCAAACGGCGCATCGGCCTCATCGCCGCGACCCTCGCCTCGGCCTTCCTCGGCCAGCCCGCCGCCGTCGCGGCCACCTACTACCAAACCGCCAACCAATACTCGGGCGGCTCCTGGTCCAACCTCACCGCGTGGAACACCGCCTCCGACGGCTCGGGCTCCGCGCCCGCCTCGATCACCCCGGCCGACGAATACATCGCCAACCGCCGCGACTGGTTCCTGCGCACGCCCACCTCCGCCTCCACCTGGCCCGGCGGCCCGCTCACCATCGGCCCGGCCAACCTCACCCTCGTCACCAAATCCGGCCCCGCCCTCATCACCGTCCCCACGCTCAATCTCCTCGGCGAGGGACGCCTCAAGGCCGGCGACAACACCGCCAGCCTGCGCGTGGACAACCTCGTCCACAACGCCCCCCAAGGCCTCCTCCAGACGCACGATTCCAACAACTCCGTCTTCACCACCTCGTTCGGCACCGTGACCGGCACCGGCGACTTCGGGCTCTACTACTACCGCAGCACCGGCCTCATCAAACTCACGATGGAGGACGCCACCAGCTACCAGGGCACCCTGACCCAGGGCGACGGCTTCCTGGAGTTCGAAAATCCGCTCTCCTCCGGCGGCGGCATCGACCTGCCTTACCCGGCCAAGGTCACGCTCAACCACAACGTCATCTTCACCAGCGCCACCGTCAACGGCACCGACCTCGGCCTCGGCGTCCACAGCGCCGCCGCCCTCGGCTTCGCCGGCTCCGGCTCGCTCACGGTGCGCGCCCCCGCCACCTGGCACCTCGCCGCCAACCAGTCCGGCTCGCAGGACTGGACCGGCGCGTGGGCCTCGCTCTGGAACGTCAACTCCGCCGGCAGCGGCGCCGCCGCCCCGTCGGTCAACATCGTCGACACCTACATCGTGGACGGCAGCGGACGCCTCCTGCGCACCCCCGCCACCACCTCCACCTTCGGCGGCGCCAGCCTCACCATCGGCGGCTCCGGCACCCTGCAACTCGTCGGTGGCGACACCGCCATCAGCACCGTGCCGAAGCTCATCACCACCGGCGGCGCCATCACCACCGGCTCCGGCGGCTCGCGTAATCTCTCCGTGGATACATGGGATTTCGCCTCCGGCACCACCACGGTCACCGTCGGCTCCGGCGCGCAGCTCAACCTCTTCGTCTACGACTTCAAGGGCGCGGGCAACCTGACCATCGCGGCCAGCTCCGGCACCGTCGTGCCGTTCCTCCATCACGGCAACGGCTACACCGGCACCATCACCGTCAACAGCGGCGCGTCCATCGACTTCACCGAGACCTTCGGCATCGCCGGAGCGATGAACGTCGGCGCCACCGCCGACGTCACCGTCGCCGACTGGCTCTACGTCACCGGCCTCACCGTCGGCGGCGTCACCAAGCCCGTCGGCACCTACACCGCCGCCAGCCTCGGCTGGTCCGGCCCCGGCAGCGTCACCGTTTATCAACGCGCCACCTCCGCGCCCGTCCCGCACGCCGGCGTCAATATCGCCGGCGCTGATTTCACTCCCCACACGTTCTGGCAGACCAACCCCGCCACCTGGGACTACTTCCACGACAAGGGCGTCGTCCTCGTCCGCATGCCCTTCAAGTGGGAAAAGGTCCAGGGCAGCGTCAACGCCCCGGTGGACTTCACCAACCTCGACGCCTGCATCGACCTCGCCCGAGACCGCGGAATGAAAGTCATCCTGGATCTGCACAACTACAATGAATACAAGGGCAACGTCGTCGGCAGCGCCGCCGTTCCCCACGCAGCGGTTGCCAACCTCTGGTCCCAGATCGCCGAGCACTACAAGGACGACGAGGCCATCTACGGCTACGATCTCATGAACGAGCCCAAGCACGCGTTCTCGGATTGGGAGATCGCCGCCCAGCTCAGCGTCGATGCCATCCGCAAACACGACACCACCCACTACGTCCTCGTCGAGGGCATGAACTACTCCGCCGCCAACTACTGGTCGGTCACCTCGCCCACCAGCGGCACCCTCGACATCAA
>JBDRJH010000273.1:0-7737 GCA_043815125.1 Verrucomicrobiota bacterium | reverse complement strand
ACGAGCGCATCAGCATCAGTTTCAACTACCACTGGAGCTGAATGCCGGGCCCGCTTGACGGCGCGGATGTTCCGCGAACCTTCCGCCCATGCTGGTCATCCGCCGTCTTGTTGATCGCCGCCGCGCCTACACCGCGCTCTTCCTCCCCGGGGATCCGCCGCGCATTTTCCCGACCACCGACGCCGAGCACGCCCGCATCCTGCAAATCTACCTGCAGGACAAACCCTACGAGGGCGTCGTGAACGACTTCACCCGGCTCGATCTGCGCGCCGACCACGATTAAGCGCCACGCGGGCGGCCCCTCAAGCCGGCGACGGCGCGCCGGTCGAAACCCGCCCTCAGCGAGCCCGCGCAAAGTAGACGCCGCCCACTCCGAGCAGCACGATATTGGGCAGCAACGCCGCCCACAACGGATCCAACAACCCGCGCGCGCCCAGCGCCGTGAAAACCTTCAGCACCAGGAAATACAGCACGAACAGACCGATGGCCTTGGACACGCCCACCGCCGGGTTGACCCGCACGCCGGCCACCGCGAAAGGCACCGCGATCGCGATGATGATCAGCGGCCCCAGCGTCTCGGCCAGCACGCTGTAGTAACGCATGGCGTAGACCCCCGCCTTCGGATTCCCCTCCGCCTCGTAATGGCGGACGATGCGCGCCAGCTCGGAAATCGACAGATCGTCCGGCTTCACGTCGAAGACGTTCATCAGCGCCGGGTCCTCGCGATAGTGCCCCATCGGCTTTTCGGCAAAGGGCGTCGTGCGCATCACGTCGCCCGTGTCGGGATCGATCCAGATCTCGCGCCCGTCGAAAAACGTCCAATGCCCCGCCGCCGGATCGCGCCGCGCCTCCCGCGCCAGGATGCGGGTCCGCTCGCGATGCGTCTGGTCCATCTCGACCACGGTCACCCCGTTGGCCACCCCGGTGAGCTCGTTGTAACGGTTGAAATACCACATGCGACCGGCGCGGCGGTTGTCGAAAGCCACGCCGGTGCGCAGCCCGACGCGCGACGCCCCCTCGGTCGCCGCCTGCTTCTTGAACTCCAACGAATCCATGATCTGCCGGCTGCGCTCCACCGACCACGGCACGATGGTCGCGTTCAACAACCAGACCAACCCGCAAAACAACACGCCCGTCACCCAGACACTGCGCGTTATCCGTCCCAGCCCCAGGCCCGCCGCGCGCATGGCGGTGATCTCGTTGTTATGATGCAACCGCCCCAGCGTGTAGAGCAGCGAGATCAGCAAAACCAACGGAAACACCGCCGCGGAAAACCCCGGCAACTTGATCAAAAAATACTCCACCATCGTCCAGCCGCCCGCCTTCAGCGCCAGCAGGTCCTCCAGATCGTTGTAGAGCGTGTTCATGACCAGCAGCCCCGTGGTCGCCCCGAGCACCAAGCCCAGGATGGCAAACCACTCGCGGAGGATATGTCGGTCGATGATGGTCACGAGAAAAGGCGGCAGTAGAAACGCGCGCCCCGCATCCAGCCAAGCCCCGACTGCACACGCAACCGCAACCTGCGCCGCAATTGCCTGTCCAGCGTTTGACCCCATCGTCATTCATCGCTGATTTTCACCACCATGCCCCGCCCCGCCGCCTTGCTCCTCCTGCTCGCGCTCGCCACTCCGCTCGCCGCCGCCCCCGAACGGGAGCCCGACATCCACGCCGCCGTCAACCTCACCGGTGCCAATGGTCGCGTCGTCGAGTTCGCCGGCATCTGGGAAGCCCGCCCCGAGGGCCTCATCGTCGTCACTTCCGCCGAGAGCCAGCCCGTGCTCGTCACCTGGGACAAATTCGACCTCGCCAAACTCAAGACCGAGCACCCCTCCCTCGAGGCCGCCCGCCGGCGCGCCGTCTTCCTGCGCAGCGCCCAGCCCGTCAACCTCGGGCTCTTCGCCGACATCCTGACCCCCGCGCAGATCGGCTCAGAGATCCGCCGCGTGCTCGACGAACCCTCCGCCGTCAAAGTCCCCGTCGCCTTCCGCACCACCTCCGAAACCACCGTGCAGGCCTCCGTCGTCACCATTTACCCCACGGTCTGGGAAGGCCTGGTGCTCAGCCCACCGGTCACCGCCGTCAACCAGCGCACGCGCACCGAGACCGAGACCCGCCAGATCACCCCCGACGAGATCGTCACCACCCCGCGCCGCGTGCTCCACCAGATCGGCCGCACCACCGATGTGCTCGAATCCGACCGCCGCGCCCTCTTCGAACTCAACAAGGTCAACCCCAAGCTCCTTGAGGAGGCCGCCCAAGGCCTCGAACGCGTGCGCGCCAGCCTGCCCCCCAAACACTTCCTCGCGAACGATCCCACCCTCCAGACGCTCGACCACCGCCTGACCGAGGCCATCAACACCATTCGCGACCTCCCCGTCGGCAGCTCCGTCAGCCGCGCCAAGCAGGACCGCATCAATGTGTTCCTGACCCTCGCCGACCACCCCATCCTGCGCTGACCCCACCCCCGCCATACCCCGCCCCGGCCGCCCCCAAACATTTGTCACTTAATAAGTGACAAATATTCACCTAACCGCGAAAGGCTTACGGACTTTGTCACTTAATAAGTGACAAATTTTCCGGGAGCTTTTTTGCCGGCGGAGCCGGGGTGGTTACCACGCAGGTGGGTTGGGCTTAACTTCAACGTTGCCCGTCGCTTGGCACTTTCCAAGCTGGGCCGGCAACATGCCCGCGAACAAGGAAGTCTGGTCCTCAAAACTCGGAGTCATCCTCGCCGTGGCCGGCAGCGCCGTCGGCCTGGGCAATTTCCTCCGCTTCCCCGGCCTGGCCGCCCAATACGGCGGCGGCGCGTTCATGATCGCCTACTTCGTCTCGCTGCTGGTGATCGGCATCCCCATCTGCTGGGTCGAGTGGACCCTCGGCCGTCAGGGCGGACGCCACGGCTACCACTCCTCGCCCGGCATTTTCCACTGCCTGCTGCGCAACCGCTGGGGCAAGTTTCTCGGCGTCATCGGCTTCATCGTGCCGGTGATGATCTACATGTATTACGTCTACATCGAGGCGTGGTGCCTCGGTTACGCGGTCAACGCCCTCGCCGGCAACCTCGGCCCGGGCACCGACTTCGGCGCGTTCTTCGGAACCTTCACCGGCGCGAACGCCGACGGCGTGGCCGTGAAATTCGGCCTGCGCGACGTCGGCCTGTTCGTGGTCATCGTCTATCTGCTCAATTTTTTCTTCATCTACCGCGGCATCACCAAGGGCATCGAACTGGTCTGCAAAATCGCCATGCCCGCCCTCGTGGCCATGGCCCTCATCATCCTGCTGCGCGTGCTCACCCTCGGCACCCCCGACGCCGCCAAGCCCGAGCAAAACATCGGCAACGGCCTCGGCTTCATGTGGAACCCCGCCAAGCCCGTCGTCGAACAGTTGGTCGAGGACGAGTGGAAAGTCGTCGAGACCATCGCCTCGCCCGACCTCGTGCCCGCCTACGAGGCCCGCCTCGCCACCGACGGCACCGAGCGCATCACGCAAACCTCCGCCCTGGCCAACCTCGCCAACCCGCTGCTCTGGTTGGCCGCCGCCGGGCAGATTTTCTTTTCCCTCTCGGTCGGCTTCGGCGTCATCATCACCTACGCCAGCTACATGAAGCGCAACGACGACGTGGTGCTCTCCGGGCTCACCGCGACCTCGGCCAACGAGTTCTGCGAGGTCGCCCTCGGCGGACTCATCACCGTGCCGGCCGCCTTCGTATTCCTCGGTGCCGCCGGCGTCATCGGCCAGGGCACGTTCGGCCTCGGTTTCAACGTGCTGCCCGAGGTCTTTGCGCTGATGCCTGCCGGCCAGATTTTCGCCTCGATCTTTTTTGTCCTGCTCTTCCTCGCCGCGGTGACCAGCTCGCTCTCCATGCTGCAGCCCGGCATCGCCTTTCTGGAAGAAGGCCTCGCCATCGGCCGCAAACGCGCGATCGCCATCCTCGCCGTCATCACCGGTTTCGGCACGCTCTTCATCTGGCACTACTCGGCGGATCTGAAGGCCCTCGACACGATCGATTTCTGGATCGGCACCGTCATGCTCTTTGTTCAGGCGACCATTCTGGTGATCCTCTTTGCCTGGGGCATGGGCATGAAGCAGGGCTGGGCGCTGCTCCACGAGGGCGCCGAGATTCAGGCTCCGCGTATCTACCGCTTCGTGCTGCGCTATATCACGCCGACCTTTCTCATCACCATCTTCGTGCTCTTCCTCCTGCAAAACGTCTTTGGTTGGAACTACTCGTTCGCCAAGCCCGAGTTCGCCCCCACCGGCTACGTTCGCGACCTCGTCGGCCCCGAGGCCAACCCCGTCGCCCGTCGCTCGATCGCCTTTATCGGCGCAATGATTCTGCTCACCCTCGGCCTCACCGCCATCGCCGGCCGCACCTGGGCCAAACGCGAAGCCACCGGCTCCGCCCATCGTTAACCCTCGACCCCGCTTCACAACATGACACCCGGTGGATGGATCAACCTGCTGCTCTCCGTGGGCTTCGTAACCACGCTCTTCGTTTTCTGCATGTCCCGCGTGCTGCGCGGGTCCAAGACCGACGCCGACCACCTCGCGCACGTCGAGCCCCACGACCCGGAGCAGGGCTGATGTAGGGCCGGACCTTGGTCCGGCCGCATTTGCCGTCATGACGCGCGAGTCGAACGCGTGCGCCATGGGCCGCTATTGCATCGCTCGCGGCACGGACCAAGGTCCGGCCCTACGCATCACAAGGTGCCAACCTGCCGCTTGATTTTTGCCGCCCGGCCATAAAACTGGGCGGTTCTTCATTTTTACACCCTGTAACCCAGACCAACCACCCAACCACTCCTCCCACCATGTCCACCTCCACACCGCAAAAGTTCGAGTTCCAGGCCGAGATCAAGCAGCTCCTCGATATCGTCATCCACTCGCTCTACACCGAGAAGGAAATCTTCGTGCGCGAGCTCGTCTCCAACGGCTCCGACGCCCTCGAAAAACTCCGCCACACCCAGCTCACCGAGCAGGACATCCAGGACGCCGACCTGCCCCTCGAGATCAACCTCACCACCGACAAGGACGGCAAGACCCTCACCATCGCCGACTCCGGCATCGGCATGACCCGCGCCGAGCTCGTCGAGAACCTCGGCACCATCGCCCACTCCGGCTCCAAGGCCTTCCTCAACGCCCTTAAGCAGGGCGGCCAGAAAAACGACAACCTCATCGGCCAGTTCGGCGTCGGCTTCTACTCCGCCTTCATGGTCGCCAAGTCCGTCAAGGTCTACGCCCGCTCCTGGAAAAAAGACGAGCCCGGCCACGTCTGGTCCTCCGACGGCTCCGGCTCCTACGAGATCGAGGAAGCCGCCGACCTCGCCCGCGGCTGCAAGATCGTGATCGAACTCAAGGACGACTGCGACGAATACGCCGAGGAGCACCGCATCAAGTCCATCCTCGAACGCTACAGCGCCTTCGTCTCGTTCCCCATCAAGCTCAACGGCACCCACATCAACACCGTCACCGCCCTCTGGCTGCGCTCCAAGAACGAGATCACCGACGAGGAATACACCGAGTTCTACAAGTTCCAGGCCCACGCCTACGACGAGCCCCGCAACCGCCTGCACTTCTCGGCCGACGCCCCGCTGCAGATCAACGCCCTGCTCTTCACCCCCAAGGACAACTCCGAAAAGTTCGGCATGGCCCGCCTCGAGGCCTCCGTCTCGCTCTACTGCCGCAAGGTCCTCATCGACTCCGCCCCCAAGGACCTGCTCCCCGAGTGGCTGCGCTTCCTCAAGGGCGTCGTTGATTCCGAGGACCTTCCGCTCAACATCTCGCGCGAGACCATGCAGGACAAGGCCCTGCTGGACAAACTCGGCAAGGTCATCACCAAGCGCTACCTCAAGTTCCTCGAAGACGAGGCCAAGAACCGCGCCGAAGCCTACGACGAGTTCTTCGCCGAGTTCGGCATCTTCCTCAAGGAAGGCGCCGCCCTCGACTTCACCCACAAGGACCAGCTCACCAAGCTCCTCCGCTACGAGTCCTCGCTCACCGACAAGGGCAAGACCACCTCGCTCGCCGACTACGTCTCCCGCATGAAGGAAGAGCAAAAGGAGATCTATTACCTCGTCGGCGCCAACCGCGAATCCCTCGAAAACGGCCCCTACCTCGAAGGCTTCAAGAGCCGCGGCCTCGAAGTGATCTTCTGCTACGAACCCGTCGACGAATACGTCATGAACAACGTGCGCGAATTCGACGGCAAGAAGCTCATCGCCGCCGACCACGGCGACGTGAAACTGCCCGACGCCCCCAAGCCCGAGGGCGGCCTCTCCGACGACGAGGTCAAGCAGCTCGGCGACTGGCTGAAGGAAACCCTCGGCGACCGCGTCACCGAAGTGAAGGCCTCCGATCGCCTCACCGATTCCCCCGCCCTCGCCGTCAACGCCGACAAGTTCATGACCCCGCAGATGCGTCGCATGATGAAGGCCATGAAGAAGGACGAAGCCGACGCGCCCGTGAAGGTCAGCCTCGAGATCAACCCCCGCCACCTCGTCATCCAGCGCCTCGCCTCCGCCCGCACCGAGTCGCCCGAGAAGGCCAAGATGGTCGCCGAGCAGATCCTCGACAACGCCCTCATCTCCGCCGGCCTGCTGGAAGACGCCACCAGCATGGTCAAGCGCCTCTACAAACTGCTCGAGCAAGTCTGAGAATCCGGAGCTTTAACGCAGAGACGCGGAGCCGCAAAGGTCGCAAAGAGATCACCAACAGATGATACAAATCCGCACGAATACCGCCCTGGCGGCATCCGTGTTTATCTGTTTCATAAGTGGTTAAAAAACTCAGCGACCTCTGCGTCTTGGCGCCTCTGCGTTAAAAGTTAACCACCCCTCCCCGTTTTTCCCATTTACAACGCGGACCGGACATCTACGTTCCGCGTTTTCTTTGGAGCCGCCCGGATGGCGGAATTGGCAGACGCGCTAGACTCAAAATCTTGTTTCCTCACGGAAGTGTGGGTTCGACCCCCACTCTGGGCACCAGAGAAAAATCAAACCGCCGACCACCGGCGGTTTTTTTGCGCCCGCACCCCGGCAGTGGTTCTATTTGAAACCCTCCGGAAGATCCAACGGGCCTTGCGAGCAAAGCCCCTACGACAGGAAGCCGGCCTCGGACGTCTGGTTTTGAAAAACAACTCCCGGGGCACCACAGCGCTTTAAATAAAACGGTCGCCGCCTTGCCTGATGTTTCCCGTAGGGGCCGAGCTCGCTCGGCCCGTCTGTCGTCACAGGTAAAGCGACGCCACCGGCGCGTCCGCGCTCCTCGGGCCTTGCAAGCAAGGCCCCTACGACAGGAAGCCGGCCTCGGACGTCTGGTTTTGAAAACAACTCCCGGGGCACCACAGCGTTTTAAATAAAACGGTAACCGCGATCTCCCCTCGCCCGGCTTCAGTGATCGCCTTGCGTGCCTTGGCACCCAGTCGGGCCGGTGCCAAAACCGCCCAAGCGAGTGCATGGGTGTCGAGCACGTATCGCGGTTTCACGCGAGGTATTTGCCGGGCGGCAAGGTGGGCTTGGTGAGGTCCACTCCGGGACGCACGCTGGCCAAATGGCTGGCATAACCAAGAATGAAGCGGCCTTGTTTATCCACCGCGCGCAGAGCGGCGGTTTTGACCTTGGCAGAACGCTTCACCGTGGCCTTACGGGCGGGTTTCTTGGTCTTGGTAACGCTGGCCATGGACGCAGACTGAAGTCACGGGTCGCGCGATGGCAAGGTTCGGATGGGAGGAGTAGCGCA
>JBDRJH010000272.1:0-6195 GCA_043815125.1 Verrucomicrobiota bacterium | reverse complement strand
GGGGGGCAGCAGGCGGAGGCTGTCGAGGTCGGCGGCGGGGTTGAGTTCGGCGGGCAGGTCGGTGGCCTCGGCGAGGGCGAGGCAGACGGTGTCGTCGGCGAGCTGGAGGGCGGCGGCGAGCAGGGGCTGGCGTTGTTCGCGGGTGGCCTCGGCGAGGGCGGCGAGGGTTTCTTCGTCGAGGCGGGCGGCCAGGACGGCGGGCAGTCCGGCCGTGGGGCTGGGGGCGATCATGGCTGGTCGGCTTGCGGCTCGGCGGAGGCGTCGTCGGAGGCGGCGGGCAGGGCGGGGGCGGCGGCGGGGCGGGCCTCGATGACGGCCTTGATGGCCTTGCCCTGCGGGTTTTTCTCCAGGCGCTCGATGACCTCGGCGTTGTCGAGGGCGGTGTTGTTGGTGAGCACGACGGGGCGCAGGAAGAAGACGAGGTCGGTGCGGGTGTTGTTGCGGGAGCGCCGGCCGAAGAGGTCGCCGAGGAGGGGGATGGGGCCGAGGCGGCTGCTGGTCTTGGAGTTGCTGTTTCGCTGGAGTCCGCCGAGCACGATGATGTCGCCGTTGGCGGCGCTGACGAAGGAGGTGGTGGTGCGGCGGCCGATGCGGGGTTGCTCGTTGCCGTCGATGATGACGGTGCCGAGCACGTCCTCGACCTCCTGCTCGATCTCGAGTTGCACGGAGCCGTCGGGGCCGATGAGCGGGGTGACCATGAGGCGTATGCCGATTTCCTGCTGGGTGACGGTGGAGGAGGTGGTGAGGCCGGAGGTGGAGCCGGAGGCGGCGCTGGTGGTGCCGGAGATGACGGGGCGGGTCTCGCCGACGAAGATCTCGGCTTCCTTGTTGTGGGAGGTGACGATGGTGGGGACGGAGAGGATGGTGGTGTTGTTTTTGCGCGGGGTGGTGGAGAGCCCGATGACGGCGGAGAGGTTTTGCCCGTAGCCGGAGCTGTCGGCGAAGCCGGAGGCGCCGTCGGTGCCGATGCCGCCGATGGCGGCGCCGGGTCCGGAGGCGAGGAAGCCGGTGAGTTTGTTGTTCTCGACGCGCAGTCCGAGGCTGTCGACGCCGGAGGTGGCCTCGTTGGAGAGGGTGACCTCGGCGATGACGACCTCGATGCGGACCTGGGCGAGGAGGACGTCGATCTTGGCGACGAGTTCCTTGAGCAGGCGGATGTCGTCGGCGGTGCCGGAGACGACGATGGCGTTGCTGCGTTCGTCGGCGAGGATGGTCAGGAGGCTGCTGAAGGTCTCGGTGGCGGCGGCGTTCTGGACGAGGGTGGCGGCGGCGTTGGCCCCGGGCGCGGGGGGGGCGGGGTTGGCGTTGTTGTTGGCGGCGCGGTTGTTGGTGAGGCGGGAGTTGGGGTCCTGGCCGGCGGTGCGGGCGGCGGCGGTCTGGCCGGTGACGAGCTGGCTGAGCAGGGTGGCGACCTCGGTGGCCTCGGCGTTGTTGAGTTTGATGACGTCGGTGCGGGTGTTGGGGTCGGCGCTGACGTCGAGTTGGGCGACGAGGTTGTCGAAGAAGGCCTGCTGGCGGGCGTCGCTGATGAGGATGACCTTGTTGGTGCGGTCGTCGGCCTGGTAGGTGGTGGTGGTGCCGATCTGGGCGGCGAGGGGGCCGGAGAGAAGGGTGCGGAGCTTGTTGACGACGTCGCTGGCCTTGGCGAATTGCAGGGTGTAGGATTTGGAGGCGACGCCGGCGAGGATGGGGCGGTCGAGCTGTTGGATGAGGGTCTCGATGCGCTGGAGGTTGGCGACGGAGTCGGTGATGAGGACGGCGTTGGCTTTTTCGAAGACGACGGGGGCGGCGCCGAGGGCTTGGTTGAGCAGGGTGCTGGCCTGGGGCACGAACTCGGTGACGCGGAGGAAGTCGAGTTGGTAGAGCTTGGCGGCAATGCGGCCGCTGGGGGGGAGGTTGAGCGTGCTGCCTTCGATGAGCTCGGGGGCCTCGCTACGCACGAGGTTGAGGGCGGTGGCCTTGATGAAGCGGTCGCCCATGGGGGTGAGGGCGACGCCGTTCATGTTGAGCAGGGTCTCGATGGCCTGGAGGGCCTCGCCCTTGGTGACCTGCTTGGGGAGGGTGAGGGTGTAGGTGGTGGCGGGCAGGGACTGCGGGCGGAGGATGGTGCGGCCGGTCCAGCGTTCGACGAGGTCGAGGACCTGGCTGAGGCTCTCGTCGCGCATGAGGATCTGGCTGACCATGGGCTCGGCGGCCGCGGTTTCGCTGAGCAGGCCGCCGGAGGGGACGACGGCGGGAGCGACGGCCGTGGCGGGGGGGAGTGGCGCGGGGGCCTCGGCGGGTTGCTGGGCGTTGGCGAGGCTGGCCAGGGCGATGAAGGCGAGGGCGCCAGGGACGAGCCGGGCGGGGGCGTGCGAGGGGATGAGGCGCATGAGTTACGGGTGACGCCGTGACGGGCGTTCAGGCTACAGAGTGGTTTAAAAAAACGGGGCGGGGCAACGCAAAGAAAGGCCGGCGGTGAAATGTCGCGGGGTGTTAACAAAAAGCCGCCGGTCTGGAGGGACCGACGGCTGGGGGAGGAAACCGGTTGTCGTGTAGAGGTGCGGGCCGTTCAGGCGGCGGGCAGCACGGGGGTCTCGGCGAGGGCGGCGTCGAAGGACTTGAGCATCGCGGCGATGGTCTCATCGGTCTCGTCGCCCATGTTGGAGATGCGGAATGTCTTGCCCTTGAGCTTGCCGTAGCCGCCGTCGATGACGAGGCCGTGCTTGGACTTGAGGGTCTTGTTGAGCGCGGACAGGTCGATGTTGAGGGTGTTGGCGAAGCAGTTGAGGGCGAGGGAGCCGTAGCCGTCCTTGGGGAAGAGCTTGAAGCCCTTGGCGAGGACGTGGTCGCGCACGGTCCGGTTGAGCCGGGCGTGGCGGGCGTAGCGGTTCTCGGCGCCTTCGGCCTTGATGTCCTCGAGCTTGGACTTGAGCGCGTAGATGAGCGCGATGGTCGGGGTGCTCGGGGTCATGCCTTTCTCGTGGTTGGCCTGGAATTCGAGGAAGTCGAAGTAGTAGCCGCGGTCGGTGACCTCGGCGGCGCGGGCGCGGGCCTTTTCGGAAACGGAGCAGAGGGCGAGGCCGGGGGGCAGCGCGAGGGCTTTTTGCGAGCCGGTGATGAGCACGTCGATGCCGAGCTCGTCCTTCTTGATCGGGAGGACGCTGAAGGAGCTGACGGTGTCCACGATGGAGATGACGTCGGGGAATTCGCGCAGGACGGCCATGAGGGCGTCGAGGTCGCTCATGCAGCCGCAGGAGGTCTCGTTGTGAATGAGGGTGACGGCGTCGAAGCCGCCCTGGGCGAGCTCGGCGCGGATGGCCTCTGGGTCGACGGGCTGGCCCCAGTCGAACTTGAGGGCGACGGCGTCCTTGCCGCAGCGCTTGGCGACGTCGTTCCACTTGTCGGAGAACGCGCCGTTCATGCAGTTGAGGACCTTTTTGCCGGGGCGAACGACGTTGCGCAGGGCGCCTTCCATCACACCCCAGGCGCTGCTGGTGGAGATGTAGACGGGGTCCTTGGTGTAGAACAGCGCCTGCAAGTCCGGCTGGATGGACTCGTAGAGCTTCACGAAATCGGGGCTGCGATGCCCGATCATGCCTTGGGCCATGGCCTGCAGCGTTTTGTCGGAGACGGCGATGGGGCCGGGGATGAACAGTTTGTAGCTCATGAAAAAAAGTTGGTGGATGCTCGACGACGGGGGCGGGTAGACCAATAAGTGGTTGTCCCGACCGGTGTCGTCGCGGTGTGAAAACCGCTAGAAAAGCGCCTCCGGCGGCAGACCGTCAAACCCATTCCCTGATCCCTTTCCCGTCCGCGCAACCGCTGCATGTCCTCCTGGCTCAAGCGAAAGCTCACCCGCTTCGAACAATTCACCATCGACGTCATCTTCGGCCGTCGCGACGACATGGCGGCCAACGTCTTCGCCGCGTTCCTGCTGTCGCTCTCCTGGTTGTTCAGCGGCATCGCCCAGGCCCGCCTCTGGCTCTATCGCAAGCGCATCCTGCACGACCAGCCGCTCGGTTGTCTCGTGGTGGTGGTGGGCAACCTCACCGTGGGCGGCACCGGCAAGACCCCCGTCGTCGAGACCTTTGCCCGCGCCCTCCGCGACCGCGGCCGCAAGGTCGCCATCCTCTCCCGCGGCTACAAGAGCAAGGCCCCGCCCGCCTGGAAAAAGGCCTGGTATTGGATCACCCACACCTCCGAGCCGCCGCCCCGAATCGTCAGCGACGGGCAAGCCGTTCTGCTCGACTCCGAGGTCGCCGGCGACGAGCCGTTCATGCTCGCGCGCAACCTCCCCGGCGTCGTCGTGCTCGTGGACAAAAACCGCGTCAAGGCCGGCGCCTACGCCATCAAGCGCTTCGGCTGCGACACCCTCATCCTGGACGATGGCTTCCAATACCTGCCGCTCAAGGGCCGGCTCAACCTCCTCCTCGTCGACAAGACCAACCCCTTTGGCAACGGCCACCTGCTCCCCCGCGGCGTCCTGCGCGAGCCGGTCAAACACCTCAAGCGCGCCAGCTACGTCTTCCTCACCAAGTCCAACGGCGAACGCGACCACGAGCTCGAAGAACTCATCCACCGTCACAACCCCACCGCCGAAATCATCGAGTGCGCCCACCGTCCTCAGTTCCTGCAACGCCACGGCGGCGCCGAGCGCCTTCCGCTCGAACACTTGCAGGGCCGCCGCGTCGGCACCTTCAGCGGCATCGCCGTGCCCGAGAGCTTCGAGAAATTCGTCCGCGACCTCGGTGGCAAGATCGAGTTCAACCGCCGCTTTCTCGACCACTACCGCTTCGGCTACGACGACTTCGTGAACATCTTCAGCGAAGCCCTCGAAAAACGCGTCGACTACATCGTCACCACCGAAAAGGACGCCGTGCGCATTCCCGAGGACCTGCCCTGTCCGGTGCCCATCTATTATCTGCGGCTCCAGATCGACATCATTCGCGGCGCCGCCGACTTCGACGAGGCCGTCGCGCGCATTTGTTTTCCCACCACCGGCTCGCGCCCGCCGCTACCCGTCGGCTGACCGCCCTCCCCGCAATCCCTTACTCCCTTACCGCCTTTCCCTCACTCCCTTACCGCCTTTCCCTCACTCCCTCCCGCCCGCCATGCTCATCGACCCTCGCTTCCACGAACTCGCCGCCGGCCTCACCGGCTTTTCCTGCGCCCTGAAAAAAGGTGAACGCGTCCTCATCGACGCCTACGACGTGCCCGACGAGATGGTCGTCGCCCTCGTGCGCGCCACCCGCGCCCTCGGCGCCCATCCCCTGGTGCAACTCCACCGCGCGCGCATCTCCCGCGAGCTCATGATGGGGGCCGAGGAGGCCCAGTTTGCCCCCCACGCCGAGGTCGAGCTCCAGCGCATGCAGAAAGTCGACGCCTACATCGCCCTGCGCGGCTCCGACAACATCTTTGAATCCTCCGACGTGCCCCCCGAGCGCGTTCGCATGTTCTCGCGCCTCATGAAGCCCGTGCTCGACCACCGCGTGAACAAGACCCGCTGGGTCGTGCTCCGCTGGCCCACCTCCGCCATGGCCCAGCAAGCCGGCAAGAGCACCGAGTCCTTCGAGGATTTTTATTTCAAAGTCTGCACCCTCGACTACGCCCGCATGATCCCCGGCATGAAGGCCCTCAAAGCCCTCATGGACAAAACCGACCGCGTGCACATCAAGGGCCCCGGCACCGACCTCACCTTCTCCATCAAAGGCATCGGCTCGCAGATGTGCGGCGGCCTGCGCAACATCCCCGACGGCGAAGTCTTTTCCTGCCCGGTGAAGGACAGCGTCGAGGGCGTCATCAGCTACAACGCCCCCACCGTCTACCTCGGCGCCTCCTTCGACAACATCCGCCTCGTCTTCAAAAAAGGCCGCATCGTCGAAGCCACCGCCAACCACACCGAACGCCTCAACAAGATCCTGGATAGCGACCCCGGCGCGCGCTACATCGGCGAGTTCGCCCTCGGCTTCAACCCGCACATCCGCGAGCCCATGCGCGACATCCTCTTCGACGAAAAGATCGCCGGCAGTTTCCACTTCACGCCCGGCCAGGCTTACGAGGGCGTCGGCAACGGCAACAAGAGCCAGGTCCACTGGGACATGGTCAACATCCAGCGCCCTGAGTGGGGCGGTGGCGAGATCTGGTTCGACGGCAAACTCATCCGCAAGGACGGCCACTTCGTCCCCAAGTCCCTCCACAAGCTCAACCCCGAAT
>JBDRJH010000271.1:0-7349 GCA_043815125.1 Verrucomicrobiota bacterium | reverse complement strand
TTTGCTCCCCACGCTTTCGTGCCTGAGCGTCAGCAATTGTCCAGGTAGCCGCCTTCGCCTCTGGTGTTCCTCATGATATCTACGCATTTCACTGCTACACCATGAATTCCGCTACCCTCTCCAATGCTCTAGTCACGTAGTTTCAGGCGCAGTTTCGGGGTTAAGCCCCGAGATTTCACACCTGACACACGCAACCGCCTGCGCACCCTTTACGCCCAGTGAATCCGAATAACGCTTGCAGTCTCTGTATTACCGCGGCTGCTGGCACAGAGTTAGCCACTGCTTCCTCTCCGGGTTAAGTCAGGCTTAAAGCTATTAACTTTAAACGTTTCTTCCCCGGTGACAGGGGTTTACAATCCGAAAACCTTCGTCCCCCACGCGGCGTCGCACCATCAGGCTTTCGCCCATTGTGAATGATTCGAAACTGCTGCCACCCGTAGGTGTCTGGACCGTGTCTCAGTTCCAGTGTGGCTGGTCATCCTCTCAGACCAGCTACCCGTCTTAGCCTTGGTGAGCCGTTACCTCACCAACTAGCTGATAGGCCGCGAACTCCTCGATTAGCGCCTGGCCTTGCGGTCCCAAGCTTTAGTATGTGAACCATGCGGATCACAACCACATGCGGTATTAATTTGTCTTTCGACAAGCTATTCCACACTAAAAGGTAAATTGTTCACGTGTTACGCACCCGTTCGCCACTAGCTTTTCAATTGTATTGCTACAGCTGAAAAACCCGTTCGACTTGCATGTCTTAACCACGCCGCCAGCGTTCATTCTGAGCCAGGATCAAACTCTCCGAAAAGAGAGTTCAGAACCTAGTGATTCTTGAACTACAGAACCTTATAATTAAATAAGGCCCGTATTTTCTGGAATAATATAATTTTGATTGGGGGTCCCAATCAATCGCACAAAATAAATTTCAAAGAGCTCCCAATTAAGGGAAAGGTTTTTCATTCAACAGAGTCTTTTTTTCGAGGTCAATAACTTTTTTCAACTTCGCTGAATTTTCTTTCAGAAGACTTTGGTAAGGAACGTTTCCCGCGAGTCGCTTGAATCGGCGAGAAAGGTTTCGAATCAGTCATTTTAACTTTCGGCCGTCAACTTCTTTTTTGAAGTTTTTTTGGCGCCGGTTAAATTTGAGCCGATTTGAGAAAGAACATTTTCGTGTGTCCTGCACTTGCTTTTCAGCGGGCTGGCCATCGAAGGGAGAGCGGACAATGAAAACCGTGGCGCATCTGACAAGCCCTTTTTAAGGTATTTGTTGGTGAAAATCCTATTCGCCTATAATCAAATGATTTAAGATATGATTACCCAACTCATTTTCCGCCAAAATCACCATCCGGCCTACACATTTAAACGTGCCTCCGGCAATCCGAGCAGGGGGGCCGCCCGCTATCTGTCGTTGGCATCACAATACGCATCCATCGATGCAGGCCCGTCCTCATGCGGGAATGCCCTCCCGCACGGCCCTGCCAAGGCGCAGAAGTCGCATTCAGGCAATGAATGCCTCTGCATGCTGAAAACAGGGGCCCCTCTCAGGGTAACTTGATGCTCTGCTTAACCGCTACGGCCACTAGCAAGCCAAGCGACATAGCACCACGGTGGCAAATGCCTTCACTCCTCTTCGGTCCATAGACGGGCGTAATGCCCCACCTCTGTTTCGCTTGAGGACCCCCTCTCCATCAAGAAGGCGCGCGGGAAGCCAGCCTGGCATTATCCGATAATAATTTAATCAAAAACGACTTCCGCATGAAACCTAGGTATTCCGCCACGATGAGGAGCGCGTTTCAGAAACATGTGGTTCGACTTGGGAAAGGTGATCGTTCCCGACTCCAATACCATGATATCTAGGGAAATGCGGCACTACCGTGGCCAGTAAATCACTCAACGGACATGCCGTCTACCGCAGCTCGCAGGCCCCGCCGGCACAAGCCACCACTTCCTTGAGATTGGTCTCGTCGCTGGCTTCTCGCATCAGGCGGTAGTCGACCAAGCCGGGACGCAGTGCGTTCCAACGAGAGATATCCGCCTCAGTGATCACTTCTTCACGGGGGGCCTGCCGGTATGCCTTGTCGCCGGCTTCCTGCAGAAGCGAGATGCCCGTGAAGTAGTGCCGGTTGGCCCAGATATAGTCCGCGACCTCGGCCCACTCGTCTTCGCGGACCGTGCAGGTGTTTGAGACGTTGTGGTGCAGCTTGGGCGCGCGGGAAGCGGTGTCTCCTCCCGGGATCACCCATGACTCCTGGACGAGCCGGACGATGCGCAGGAACTGAACGGCGGTGAGATCCTTGCGCAGTATGGCCTTTGCTGGAGCCTCCACGGGAAAGGTGATCACATCGTCGGTATCCGGACTGTAGACCGACACCTCGGTCATCTGAGGGTTGATCGTCTTGAACTGGGCGTAGACCGGCTCTTTGCGGTTGGCCTGCACGCGGCGGAAATAGCGCCGGGCGTGGTGCGGATGAATGCCCGAGGCGGCATTTAAAAGCAACGATGCGGTGCCCTCGGGCTTGCAGGTGGTGAGCTTGGCTGCGGGAGCTATCCCGATGAGTCCGGCCGTCCATCGGTTGGCAGCCCGCGCAAGCGAGGCTCCCTTGGCGAGGATGTCTGGCTCGAGCAGGATGTCGGGGTTGTCCATGAACCCGCAGATGGAAACGCCCAGCAGCGCGTCGTGCTCGTTGATGAGTCGCGTGACCGCACCGAGGTAGGGCATGTCGGTGTAAGCCGCCTGCAGGGTGCCGATGACCGCGGCGTGGACACAGGCCTCGTAAAAGGCCTCCTCGGTGGTGGCGGCACGTCCGTTGATGGTGGTGAGGTTACAATGCTGAAAGCCCGCGAGGCGCGCGGTTCCGGGAAGCTCACCTTGGTAACCGCGGGCGTAGAGGCTGGCGACCTCGTCGGGGGACAATTCCCAATCGACCACCGGGAGCAGTGCGATCTCAGCGCAGGGATTGCAGCCGGCATCCGGGTGATCGCAGAAGTAGAAGCCGGGTTCGCCAAACTCCTGCTGCGCCTTGAAGAGCTTGCGGAAGTAGCCGGCGTTGTCCTCGGCTCGCTTGAGCACGGCGGAATTGTTCGAGGCGGAGCGCTGCGGGTGCTTGTCGAACCAGTCGCCGGTCTTGGCGTTCATCATCTCCTCGTCGTCGGGGGAGAAGAGGCAGATGGTGGCCGAGCGACGGATGCCGCCCGCGAGCACGGCCTTGGCGATGAACATGTTGATGTCGTAGACCTCGATGGAGCGCAGGGCGCGGCCGGCGGCGTGTTCGAGGATGTGCTCGACCTTGCGCAGCGCTTTTTTCAACGGAATGTGACCGGGTGCCTTGCCTCCGGAGGTCTTCAGCGGTGCTCCGCGCGGCCGGATGGCGGAGTAATCGAACTCGATCTTCCGCCCCTCATAGAAGGACGCGAACAACGCGTCCAGGGCATCGGCCCACCCTTCGATGGTGTCGACAACATGGTAATGCCAGACCGGCAGATCGTTTTCCGCCTGGCGCGGCGGCAACGGCGGCAAGAGCGCGATGTGGTGCTTTTGAACCGAAAAACCGACGCCGCAGCCGCTGAGCAGGAGGTAAAAATACTCCCGGAAGAATGCGACCCGATCCACATTGGAGAAGCTGCAGTTAAACATGCGGCTGTGGTTGGTGAGGATGGCCTCGCCGCCAAACTGCATGGAACGCATGCTGGGCAGCACGCGCTTGGTCGCGACCTGCTCAAAGGATTGCCGGATGATGTCGCGCAGGGTCTTGCCGGCCAACAAGCGACCGAGGACACCCGCCTCACCGCCCGCCAGACGCGCGACATCCGCCGGCATCGCGACAGCCTCTGACAACGCCTGGTCCAGCCGCTCCGCAAAAAACGTCAGGTGCATGTCACGCACGCGTTCAACGCCCTCGACAAATACCTCGCGACGGCCGAGTTCCGGCCGGTAACGGGCGTATTTGGCCATGGCGATGTAGTCGGCCAAACCGTTGTCCTTGTAGTGCGCGAGACGACGCTCCGCATGTCGCGCACGGTAGAGCATGTAAGCTCGCGCCTCGTCCCAGAAGCCGGCGGCGGCAATGGATTTTTCCGCGGCATCCTGCACCTGCTCGATGCCGGGATGACGCCCGTCCCGATAATAAAGCTCCAGCATCTGGGAAATGCCCTCGGCGATGCGCACCACCTGCGAGAAATCATCCCCGGACAAGCCAAAGCAGGCCAGCATGTCATCCCGATACGGATTGGCCGGATTGCCCACGCGGACTTCATGAAAGGCCAGCGCGACCGCACGGGTGACCTTGTTCAGGTCAAACCGGACTTTGCTGCCGTCGCGTTTGATGACCAGGCGCTGGTCGGCAGGAATTGCGCGGGTCAGGACTTGGGCGCCGGTGAGCCGCGGCGAGGTCGCTTCGTGCCCGTTGCCATTGGCGCAAGGAGAACTCCCGACGGACAGGGATTCATCGGACGTGGATTCAAGGATGGGTGAGGGTGAAATCATGTTGGGACTTACGGTGTTCGGAGTTGAAGAGACGCGGGGTGTCGCAGCTTTTTGCGGACCCTGAACGGTTTTGGTGAGGACGTTTTCGGCTCAACGCGAAAAGGGCAAAAACACCAGATATTGTTGTGCCGAAAACATCAAACCACAACCTGTGGTGGTATTGACATATAACTCGACTTTATAAGCCCCTAGGCAAATTCGGACAAGATATGCGGCCCGAACAAGATATGCCCACCGCTGTGCCCGTGACCGATCTGTTGGGTGCATCATCACCCGGCCGCGGCGTCACCCACCGATTGCGCCTCCGCGCACTTCCACCAACGAGACGCAAAAAAGGCCCCACCATTCCGGTGAGGCCGATGTGCGGGATGATACGGCAAACGCAAACGCGCCCCCTTCCCTCGCCTACCAGTCAGAGACGCTGCAAATGGAATCCCCCGTCCACGTCGAATGCCGTCCCCGTGCTAAACGGAAAGCGGTCTTCCGCGATCGCGCGCACCGCGCGACCGATGTCCTCGGGTTTGCCCCAGCGACGGATCGGGGTGATGCCGCGCTCGTCCTCGAGGATGAGCTTGTCGTATTTGGCCTGCACCGCGCCGGTCATATCGGTCGCGATCACACCGGGGCGGATCTCGTAGACGTTGATGCCATCGTTCGCGAGGCGGTCGGCGAAGAGCTTGGTCATCATCGCCAACCCCGCCTTCACCATGCAGTAGTCGCCGCGATTGATTGACGCCGTGTAAACCGAGATCGAGGTGATGTTGACGATCCGCCCGCGGAAGCCCTCCGCATCGGCAGGTTGCTCCATCATCTGCTTGGCCACACGCTGCGTGAGAAAAAACGGCCCCTTCAAATTGATCGCGAACAAGCGGTCAAAGCTCTCCTCGCCCGCCTCCAACAGGTCGGCGCGCACGTTCGGCGCCACGCCGGCGTTGTTCACCAGCAGGTCGATCCGGCCAAACTGTTTCACCGTCTCCGCCACCAAACGCTCGCGGTCCGCCTCCACCGAGACGTCGCCCTGCACGATGAAACCATCGCCGCCGGCCGCCTTGACCAGCTCCAGCGCCTCGGCCGCCGCCGCCGCGTTGCCCGCGTAGTTGATCGCCACGCGGCATCCCGCCTTGGCCAATTCGATGGCGATGCCACGGCCGATACCACGCGAAGCACCCGTAACCAGAACAGATTTTTGAGACATAACTCACCCAACCCCGAGTGAAGCAGGCCCGCAAAAGCAAAAGCCCCTACCGCCAGCACATCCCCGCCTCTCGCCAGCACAAATCCGACACGGCGCATCCCCAAACCTCGCTCAAGCACCACCAACGCCGCCCCACGGGAAAACGTTAAACAAAAGTATATATTTTTATAAATCAGCCGATTGCGTGGCGAATTACCCCGTTCCGAGCACATTGGCGTCCACCATGAAAACCTCACTGCTATTCCCCCTCCCCTTGCTCGCCATTGCCCTCATCGCCGCCGGTTGCTCCGACCGCACGCAAACCCAAGAGGCAACCGACTCAACTTCCCCCACCCTCTCCGAGCGCGCCGACGGTGCCGTTGAAAAAACCAAGGAAGTCGCCACCGACACCAAAGACGCCATCAGCGCCAAGCTCAACGAGTGGAACCTCACGCCCTCCGACATCAAAGACGACCTCGCCAAGTCCGGCCGCGTCGTCCGCGACAAAACCCTCGCCGCCGGTGAAACCGTCGGTGGAGCCCTCGACAACGCCCGCCTCGTCACCGTCATCAACGGTAAATACGTCGCCGACTCCGACCTCTCCGCCCTCAAGATCGACGTCGATGCCTCCGAAGGTGTCGTCACCCTTAAAGGCACCGCCACTTCCGCCGACCTCATCGGCCGCGCCGTCGCCCTTGCCCTCCACACCGACGGCGTCTCCCAAGTCATCAGCCTGCTGACCATCGAGACCGAAGACGACGACTCCGGGATGTAACTGCCCCAACCAGCGTCCTTCCCCGCCCCTCCTACAACGATCCGCCCGGCTCTCCCGCCGGACGGATCGTTTCGTTTACAGCCCCCCCTTCCCGCCAGAGCTACCTGAACGCTGACGGCGGCACGCCGTGCACGGCTTTGAAGCACCGCGAAAAATGATACGGGTCCGCGAAGCCCACGCGCTGCGCGGCCTCCTTCGCTTGCGGTCACCCACCTCCAAACTCAATACGGTTTGTGCTCCTTCACCCTCCCGTTGTCGGTGTCGTCGATCTGGTAAGACTTGAGTGAACGAAAAAGCGCGCGGATGTCCCGGATGCCGCCCCAGGTGAACCAGATGCCCGTCACGACGGTGATCAGGATGGGCAGTCCAATGGCGGTGACATGCCAGAACGTGAGCCAGAATTCATTCGACCAGGGCTTGATCCAGGAAACGAGTCCGGCTTGCCCGATGAGATTCCACGCGGTGCCGACGATCATGACGAAGAACCAAAAGATCGCCCAAACGAAGAGGCTGCCGGCGATCCACTTGTCGCCGGTGGTGAAATTTTTATCCACGCCGATGATGCGGCCGAAGCTCCAGGCTCTCTTCGGAATGATCGGACGGCCCTTTTCATCAACAGGGTATTCGTCGCGATGCAGCATTTTGCGAATCGGGTAGTCCTGCCGGCAGGTGGCCAGCGAGACCACGATGTAGAGCGTGATGGCGATAAGGGTGGAGAAAAACGAGATCTGCGCGCCGTTAAGCGTGAACAGCGGCAGCGAAGGAATGCCCACACTGGAAAACACCCAGTTGAGTCCACTGGAGAAGACGTCGTCGCCCCACAGTTTATAGGCGAGGATGCCGCCGCCGGAGAGGATCGAACCGGAGATGACCGCGGACCAAGCGCCGGCGGTAGTGCCTTTTTTCCAGTAGAGACCGCCGATGAT
>JBDRJH010000270.1:0-2618 GCA_043815125.1 Verrucomicrobiota bacterium | reverse complement strand
CGGCGACCTCGCGACCCGCGGTCGCGGGCACGGCAACGGGCGGCGGGGCGGCGGCGGACGCGGCCTCGGCGGCAAGCGTGACGGGCTCGACCTTGAGGCGGAGGAGCGCGGCGCGGGATTGGGCATTGGGGTCGAACTCCGGGTCGGCGCTGAGGAGGATGGCGTCGCAGCGTCCGAAGAAGCGGGCGGTGTCGACGAGCCCGATCATGGTCTCGCCAGCGTCCAGCCGGACGGCGCCAAGCCGTTCCCACGCCCAGCCGTCGTGCCCGTGGTCGCCGGCCTCGCCGGGCAGGCGGGCGCCGTTGACCTCGACGGTGAAGCGGCGCGCGCCGGGACGCTCGTGGGTGAAGTCGAGGGCGCGCGCCCAGACGGCGTATTCACTTTTCGACGACACGTTGACGGCGACGAGCGCGTCGAGGTCGGTGCCGGGCGTGCGCAGGACGCGCGTGCCGAGCGAGCCGGCGCGGGTCTCGGTCATCCAGCCGCCGGGGAATTGAAAGTCCTGGGCAAGGACGAGGAGTTTTTCCGGGGCGGCGCGCAGGCACGGGCCCAGGCAAAGAATCGCAAGCAGTGAGAGAAGGGGTTTCATGAAAAAGAGAGAGAAGAGGTCAGCGCGGGCCGACGGGCAGGGTTTCGGCGGGCTCGGCGGCCTTGGCCGGAGGCGTCGCGGGCAGCCTGGATTGGGTTTCGTGCAGTTGTCCGTCGTCGTGGTGGTCGCGCGTGCGGTCACGCAGGGCGGCGAAGAGCAGACGCAGGTCCTTGGCGCCGCCCCAGAGGAACCAGACCACGGTGACCATGCCGGCGACGGCGCTGACAATCACCACGAACAGCCAGAAGCCGGCCCAGACGTCCTTGGAGAAACCGATGCTTAGCCCGAGGATCGTGCCGACGACGAAGATGACGGTCCAGGCGCCGGTCCAGCCCATCTTGAAGTAGTAGATGACCCGGTCGCCCTTGGTGAAGTCGGAGGTGAAGCCCAGCTTTTGCCGCCAGCGCGAGAGGCCGGCGACGCGCGGGCCGGACTCTCCGCCGGAAGGCGCGTGGGCGCCGCGATGGAGCAGGCGGTCGAGGTCGGCCGGGTGCTGACAGGTCGCGAGGGAAACGACGACGTAGCCGACGATGCTGGTCGCGTAGGCGACCATGGCGAGCCACGCGCCGTTGAGCGGAAACTTGGGCGCGAGCGAAAGGAAGAGCGGGAAGTGGGGCCAGACTGCCTGCAGCGTGATGCCGATGATGGCGACGGCGCAGCCGCCGATCATCGCGGTGTAGGCGCCGGCGGTGGTGCCGCGTTTCCAGTAGAGTCCGCCGATGATGACCGCGCCGGAACCGCCCAGATAGATCGTGCCGGTGAGCAGGAAATACATGAAGAGGTAGTCGCGCAGCGGGAAGAGGGCGCTCCACACGAAGGCGAACGCGGCGACAAACACGATGGAGCCGCGCAGCAGATTGAGATGGGCCCGGGGCGAGAGCGGTTTTTTGCGGAAGGGCAGCACGACGTCCTGCACGAAGATCGAGCCCCACGAGTGCAGGTAGGTGTCGTCGGTCGAGACGGCGGAGGCGATCATGGCGGCTGCGAGCAACCCGACACGCCGGCGGGCAGAAACGACAGCAGGGTGACGGGCACGGTCATCTGCGTGACGACCTGCGGGTCGTCGATGCCCGCGAGCACGCCCTGGGCGGCGGCGGCCTCGGCCGCATAGCCGGTGTGATGCAGCACCACGTAGGCCGCGATGGGCAGCAGCATGAGCATGAGGTAGGTGACGCCGTTGCGCCACTCGGCGAGCACGCGCGACATCTTGGCCTCGTGGGGCGTGCGCGCGGCGGCGTTGTAGCCCTGCGTGCCCTGCCAGCCGAGGCAGTTGTAGACCGCCTTGAAGGCGAAGATGGCGAAGAACCAGAAGTTGAAGTCGCTGATCTTCGACTGGTCGAACGGATCGAGCAGCGACTCGCCCGGCGCGGTGGCCGAGAGCGCGGTGACGGTGTCGCCCCAGCCGATCTTGACGAAGACCGCGATCATGAGGACCAGGAACACGATGTTGACGAACTGCGCCTGGATGAAGTCCGTGACCATCACGGCGACCATGCCGCCGCCGAAGACGAGGGCCAGGGCCATGCCGAGGAAGCAGGCCATGACGACCAACAGCGTGCGCACCTCGACACCGGCGATGACGAGCGTCTCGGGCAGGCCGCAGAAGTGTATGAAGAAGTTGGCGACGATGCCGGGAAACACGCCGTAGTTGAGCACGCCGGAGACCCAGGTGAGGATGCCGGCGAAGACGCGGAAGCGGCGGTTGTAGCGCATCTCGAAAAACTGCGCCATGGTGAGCGCGCGGGTCTCGCGGTAGCGGTAGGCGACCCAGCCGGACATGGCGACGAGCATGCCGATGGGCGCGAGCATCATGCCCCACCAGTAGGCGGCGAATCCGGCCTGGTAGAACTTCTCGAAGTTCGCGATCACGCTGGTCACGCCGAAGGCCGCGAGACCCTCCGAGAGCGTGAGCAGGTAGCGGCCGGCGCAACGGTTGGCGGCGAGGAAGTCCGACACGCTGCGGGTGTAGCGGCGGACACCGATGGCCACGGCGGCCAGGACGGCGACAAAGGTCGCCACGATGGCCCAG
>JBDRJH010000269.1:0-7424 GCA_043815125.1 Verrucomicrobiota bacterium | reverse complement strand
CGACTACTCGCCGCGCGTCGCTGGATCGGCGCGCCCTCGAGAGGGCGTCGCGAGACAAGGCACGGGCGCGGGACATCGGGCCCGGTCCGTCGCTGCGTCCGCCCCTCCGCCTGCGCACGACCCGCCTTCCGGCGGACCGTGCTTCGGCTCCGGGCTTCCTTCGCTCCGTCCCGTCCCGACGACCCGCGCTCCGGCCGTCAGGATTGCCCGAACAAGGCCCGCAATCGCTCATAGAGTGGCAGCAAGTCCTGTTGGTATGCCGACGATTTGTCCGATGCGGACGACTTACGCTTGCCCTCGACGGTGAGCAGACCGAGCAGCCGATTCGCCAACGACACATGCCGTGGCAGGGGAGGCATCACCGTTCGTTCGGCCGGCGTTTTCGGTTCAGTCGCGATCCCCAGCCGCGCATACGCCTGCCGCAGGCTCATGCCGGCGAGGAACGAGACATCCGACACGCTCTTGGCGAGCCTCATATACCGCTGCGCGGTGCGCGGCGTGCCCTGGAAATGCTGTTCCAGCCAGAGCAGCCACGCACCCGGTCCCATCCGCTGGCGCACCCGCTTTTTTTCTTCGAGGAGCAGTTGCCCGGCCTGCCATGCCGCCACGAGGGCGGCGTGCAGCGCTTGGTTCGACTCTTTGCTCAGGCGGGTTGCTTCCGCGTAGAGCCGGTTGATCTCCGTCGCGAGGCCGGTCGATTTTTCGGCAGGTGTGTTCATGGCTCAAATCCCGTGGTTGCGCGGAAGGACACCGCCAGTTTGTGGATGGCCTGTTTCGTCCGGCCCGAGGACCGGCCAATGTCTTCCAAGGTGGCACCCTGGACCAAGTCGGGACGGATGCAGTAGAGCGCCACGACGGCGCGCAGACCGCGTTCTTCCAGCGTCGGAGCGTCGGCCATCCAGATGAGCAGACGGCTGACGACTTCCGACGCGATTTTTCTGGCTTCCGTCTTCACGTCGGTAGGCTCGGCGAAGAACGGATCGGTGTGAGTATGATCGAGTGGTTTCATGACTCGACCACGGTAGCGGAGTTGCTGGAATCTTATTAGGGGCTGCGCTCGGCATCGCGCCGGGGCTCATTTCAGCGAGGTATAGGATTGCGTGGCGGCAACAACGGTCGCCTTGGCCTCGCGGATGACATCGACCACGTTGTAGTCGCTCGCGCCGTCTTCGTTGGCAGTGACGATCTTTTTGCGCCTTGTCCCCCCCCCCGGCCTGACGCCGATGGTGCCCTACCGCAAATCTGGTCTGCCCTCCGCCCTGCGCATTTACCTCGCACTCGAGCCCGTCGATATGCGCAAGCAATACGACGGGCGGTGTAACCCCTCCTCCCTCCAGTTGGCGAAGTCGGCTAATGCCAGAGAACCCTGCCGCGAGAATCCGTTGAGATCATAATCGGATAGTAGTTTTTTTATGCCCCGATCACCAAATTCATCTCTGCCCTCAACTCGCCCCCGTATTCACGCCCTTGATGTCAAGTGCGCATCGTCAAGCATTCGCACCGAAAGGACGCTATGTTCTGCTATGCAAACGGGCTCACCGCCGAATCGTTCCCCATGATCGACGACGCTCTGATGCAGGAACCTTCCTGCCACATCGGCTCCACCAAAATCCGCTGTCGTAACGCAGGCACACCCCAGAGATTGGAACGAATCTGCATAACCAAAATATCCATGCACACTCGAATGATGTGCTCGTTGTCCACCACCAAGCCGCTCATGTGAGGCATGTTCGCATCCGCATGCAGACAGACGAAGCCAACATCCCCGGGAACACGCACGCCGATCTCGTTCAGCCAAGATAACATTCCCGCGTGAAAACCAATCACGGCGTCTGGCTTGACCTTGCGAAACCAAGTTATGAACGCCTTCTTATCGCCAACCTCCCCGGCGTAAATCGGCAGCGATATCAAAACCTTGCCCGCCTGTTCGAGTTCCGCCGCAAAGGCTCCATGGCGGCTATAGTCATCCTCAGCCCAAGGGCTGTGTGCCGCCAGCCCCCCGCCGATGCGGCGATAGCCACGCTCGACCAACATGCGAAAGGCTTTTTGCACGCCGTATTTCTCGTCGCTGTCCACGATATGAACCGGAGGGAGCGTCCAGCCCATCCGACAGCCCACGCCCGTGAATCTGCTCCAGGGGAAACGAGCAAAATACGCCTGCTCATCTTGCGGTATTTGCGGCACAATGACCGCTCGAATACCACGAGCCTCAAGCACTCGCGCCAGCCCCTCCGCCGATGGGTAATCCTCACGGGAAAAAGCCTCCAACGAACACCCAAGCGTTCCCAGCCGTTTTCTGGCCATCTCCACGACGCGTTGAGCCATTCGCCGCCGCAGGCCCGAAATCGGATTGTCCCCCCGATAGGCCGGAAGAATGAACGCCACGGCATGCGAGGCGATACCGTCTCCCGGCCGCCAGCGCCGCTCCGCTGCCATCACCTGCACGGGGTCAGGACGATAACCCATCTCCTCCGCCACCTTGCAAATGCGTGTTGCCGTGTCGGGGGCCACGCCGACACGGCGTCGCAGCGCGCGAGATACGGTCGATTTATCGCACCCCACCCGTCGAGCCACATCCAACAGGGTAACCCCGCCTACTATCATGAGGTGTTTTAATGTATCCGTCGCCCCGGCTTAACAAGGTTTGATTGGCGCCAAAGATCCGTCGTCCTCGCAGGGGGACTGATCTTTTCGCAACGGGTTGGGATGGACGCTCCTTTTGGGCGGCGGGGCTCTCGCTTATTATCGGCCAGCTTCATCGCCTCAGAACATCCACCTTTTATGGATGCGCGTGGAGTAACCCAGGTAACCCTTAACCCCGCCGCCCATGATTCGACTATCACTCTCACTCGCGAGCAACGCGTGCCCGCGCCTGCTCACCACTTTAGGCCTCCTGGCCGTGTTCGTATCAACGCTGGACGCCGCCCCCGTCGTCAATTTCTCACCCGGCGATATCGTCGCCACCCACACCAACGCCCCGCGCGGCACCGGCGTGCTGACCGCCCCGATTGACCTTGATGGCGACGGCAACGACGACGCACAGCGTGTGCTGGCTTACTCGGACACCGTGCCGATCAATGCAACAGTCACCACCAGCCTCCCCTCCGGGATTTACTACGGCGGCAATTGGATTCGTTACCATGATTTCCTCAACGGTGGAAACTCCACCTACCCCGTTGGAGTGAATATGATTTTAAATGCGATCGACGGCACAGCCGATGGCCACCAACTCGGGGCCAACCTCGGGGTCGTAATCCCCGTTCCCGCCACGCCACACTCCAACCAAGCCTACGCCTCGCGCGGCCAGGTATCCACGCTCTTCCTTTGGCAACAGCACGACGGCTTCGCCCCCGGAATGCAGACGGGCAATGTCGTCGTGACCAATCCCACCGCCTTCACCGCCCGGCTCAGAGGCGGCAGCAACAACGCCGGCCTGATCGGCCGCTGGATGGTCCGAAAAGGTGCGGCCCTCTACGTGTCTTCGGAAAGCTTCACGCTTTCCGGCACCATGACGACCGTTACCTCGTCCGCAGCCACCTCCACCACTTGGGCGCCGCTGGATGTCTCCGGGTCCTACCCGGTCGTATCAGGAACCTTTGCGCCCCTCGCTCTGGAAGACATTACCGGTGCGGGAATTTTCGCCGCAGCCGACGTTACTTCGGGCGGCGGCGCGGTCGTCCAGCGTGTGCAACTGGTTTCGTTCACCCTCGACGGCGAACTCAACGAGTGGCCCACGCCCGTCGGATACCATCCAGGCACGGTCACCTATTTTAACAACCCCTACTTCGCCAACGGTCTAAAGACCAACAACGGCTGGAAAAATTCGACCGGCTCCATCGTCCTCACGCCCGCCTCCGGACGTCTCAATGCCAACGGTTACCCGACCTCGCTCCTATCCGGAGAGACCTTCCTTGAGATGTATGTGTGGGCCAGCAGCTCCAGCTACCAATCCCCTTGGAGCGACCGCGACAGTCTCGTCACGGGCAAAGTCGTGCTTACGTGGACTGGCGACGCCGACCTTCGCCTGAACGCGGGCACCTTTATCTCCGGCGAATCCTCCGGTGCCTCCACGGGAGTGCTCACCAATGGTCGCCGTGTTTACCAGCTGACCGGCGCCAATTCCCCCCGCGCCCGTCTCTATGCCCTCGGCGCAACCCCGCTCACCGACGCCGCCGCATGGCTTCCCGACCCCGCCGATCCCATCAACCAGAGCCTCGAAGGACACACCTTCCATCCCGCGTTTCTTGACCTGCTCAATACCCGGAACTGGGCCTACATCCGCATGATGATGTGGGGTTCGACCAATGCCAGCCCCGAGAAAGACTGGATCGACCGGCGGCCGCCTTCCTACGGCTATTTTGACGGCGTGCTCAATCCCCGCGATCCGACTGAAGGCCTGATATGGTATCATGATTCCAACGGCCAGCCCGTCTACTATTCCGGTGATCGCCCGACGGGTGTGCCCTGGGAAATCATTGTCCAGGCGGCCAACGCCGCCGGCAAGGATCTCTGGATCTGCGTGCCCCACCTCGCCACCGACGACTACCTCGACAAGCTTTCCAAGGTCGTCGCCTACGGCAGCGACGGCACCAATCCCTACACCGCCCCGCAGACCTCGCCCGCTTGGGCTCCGCTCGCGTCCAACCTCAAGGTGTATGTTGAATACTCCAATGAAATATGGGCCTCGAGCAGCAACTTCGCGCAAGGCCCGTGGGCCGAGGCCAAGGCCGCCGCACTCGGACTCACTCGTCCACAATTCGTCGCGCTCCGCTCCAGCCAAATTTGGGCGGAGTTCGAACAGGAGATGAG
Organism: Verrucomicrobiota bacterium; assembly: GCA_043815125.1. Taxonomy (GTDB): domain Bacteria; phylum Verrucomicrobiota; class Verrucomicrobiia; order Opitutales; family Opitutaceae; genus JAUWBF01. The sequence continues at coordinate 2,615 of JBDRJH010000269.1, read as the reverse complement.
TGCCAGTCGCGTGGTCCGTGTAGCGCCCGCCCGCACCTCCAGCCCCACCTACACCACGAACTTGCTCACAGAGCTGCGCGACAACCCCGCCCTCCTCAAACCCGAGTATCTTGCCGTCACCACCTACTTTGGCTACGGCATCCAGCACTGGGCGCTGGACAAGGCGGTCCGGCAAGCAGCCACCTCCGACCCTTGGTTCGCCACCGGAACCACCTTCACCACCTCTACTGGCAGCGTTCGTCCGGTCACCCTCGACTACACCTCGTCCTACTGGACCGGTTCCGATATGGACCGCCACATCGGCGAGACCATCGACCAAATGATCATCTACGCGCTCTCCGGCACCGCCTTCGACGGCGACACCGGACAAGACACGGTCAACCAGATCGGCGGCTTCAGCGACGGGATCAGCAACGTAGCCGCCAACTTCCAGCTGCCCTTAATCGCCTATGAAGGCGGCCCATCGATTTATAGCGACAAACTCGATGGCGCCGACCCTCGCGACAATGGCATCACCAACTTCATGAACGCCCTCAACCGCGACCCGCGTTTCATCGACGTTTATCGAATAGTCATGGAGATGTCTTTCGCCAAAGGCCTCGTCACGCACTGTCTCTTCACGGACGCCGGCAAATGGGGCAAGTGGGGACAGTGGGGGCATCTCGAATACCTTACCCAGCCGCCTGCGTCTGCCGCCAAGTGGCAGTATATGATCGAACTCTACGACGAGTTTTCCGGTCTCCGCCCCGTCATCGACCCGATTGGCGCCGTGCCGTCATTCGTGACGCCCGCCGACCTTCCCCGATCCGAGGTCGGTCAAGCCTACAGCCAGACCATCCAAACCACCGGCGGCGATGGCGCGCGCAGCGTAACCCTCATTCAAGCCGCTCTCGCCCCCGGCCTGAGTTTCAATCCCGCCACATTGACCGTCTCCGGCACCCCGACCGCGGGTAAATACAATTACCTCCTATTGCGCGTGCAGGATGCCGACGGTGATGCTGCCTGGCGTATCTTCAGCTTCCAATCCGTGTCCCGCTCCACTGATCCGGCTATCGTCGTGGACTTCGAGTCGCTGGCGCCGGACTCCACGCTGCAACAACCCTTCGCTCTCGGCGAAATGACCTTCCGCACATCGAGCCCAACCGTGGATTCATTGCGGGTAGCCGGCGTCACTGCAGTCAAATGGGATCTCAAGAACTGGGCCTCGACCTGCCTCATGACCCATGCGTGGAATGTGGACCATATCTTCGAACGCACGGACGGCCGCCCCTTCGACCTCTATTCGCTCGATGTGGCCTCGCACCAAGGTGACACCGTAACGATCAGCGCCCGGGTTCATGGCGGCAGCATCATCAACCACACCGCCACCATACCGCTGCAAAAGGCTCCCTTCACGAACATCGTTTTGGACTGGGCTCAACTCGAGTGGGTCAAGGTTCATTTCGGCACCGCCGCCGGCAATCGGTGGGGCGTGATCGACAATCTACGCATCAACCAAGTGCCCTAGACCCGACAAACCGAACCCAAACCGCGCACATGGTCCGCAACGTGAACCCGGGCCATGTCGGCGGTGCGGAACCAGCCGGACTTGGGCATTTCGTCCGGAATCGCGACGCCGTTGATGACGAGGTTTTCAAAGACGACGACGCGCACCGCGCGCGTCGTCGTATCCGGAAATCACCGACAACCCGGCGCCCGCGCCGGTGTAAGTGATGTCCTTGAACAACACGTTCTCGATGCCCCGGCCGGGCGCGGTGCTGTAGGTCCATAAACGGCGCCATGCGCGATGGCGTGCGAAGCATGGCCCGTGGGCGCCGGCACGTGCGCGGCATGAACTTCCCATGCAGGACGCAGGAAGAAGATCCTTCATCCTCTTCCTCTCCCGGCGAATTCCACGCATCGGGCACGTTCCCAAAGCCCATGCCTTGCGGGCTGGTTTCCACGCCGCTGACTGCCGCTTGCGCCGCGCTTCCCGCTCCCTCGCGGCATGCCCCGTTCCGCCGGTTAGCAAGGAGTCCTCAACCCAATCCCCCGCCTCCGCGCTTCCTGCTTCATTACCCTTTCGATGCCCATCGCACCCCAACCGCCCGCCTCTCCCGCCCAGCCCGATTCCGAACAGGATGCCCCCCGCAAGGAGATCATCTACTACGCCCTCGGCAGCGTGGAGAACGGCCTCTCCGGCTTCTTCTTCAACGTCATCAACGGCGTGATGATCGTCGCGCTGGGCATGAACCCGGTGCTGCTGGGCCTCATCCTCGGCATCAAGACGCTGTGGGACGGCGCCATCGACCCCTTCATCGCCCAATGGAGCGACAAGACCCGCAGCCGCTGGGGCCGGCGGCGGCCCTTCATCTTCGTCGGCGGCGTCGGCCGCCTGCTCCTGCTCGTCGCCATCTTCGCCCTCTTCCCGCGGGACGGCAGCATCAAGTCGAACGCCGACTTCGCCGCCGAGAAAGCCGTCCATGAAGAGAAAGCCGCGCATGCCGCCGCCGGCATGCCGGCCAATCCCCCCGTGACACCCGGCGGCGAACTCACCGCGCCCGTGCAGGAGTCCGCGCCTGCGCCCGCCGCTCCCGCCCCCCTCCTCAAGAAAAAGCCCAAGCCCGGCATGATCG
>JBDRJH010000268.1:0-4867 GCA_043815125.1 Verrucomicrobiota bacterium | reverse complement strand
ACGCCGCCGTCACTTCCACGCCAAACTTTTTTCGGAAATAGCCCTTCCCCCGCGAAAACTGGCGGAGCAGCGCCTCGGTGCATGGCAGGTTGGTGTCCGGCTGTATCCAGTTTCCCCCTACAACATCCCACCGCCCCTCCGCCACCAGCCCGCCGATGCGCTCAAACAACGCCGGCGCGTGCCGCTCCACGTGCGCGTAGATCGCCGCCTCGCCGCGAATAAAACGAAACTCGGGAAACTCCTCCAGCAGGTCGGCCATCGCACGGCATGTCGCGATACCCTCGTTCATGCCTTCGCGCCAATCCCACAGCCACACCGGATCGAGATGTGCGCTCCCGATCAGATGCAGGGCCAGGCCGACTTTCCGCTCGGCAACTACCGCATCCCGCACCGTTACGGCAGGCGACGCATCTTCCAGCAGGGGCAACTCAGGGGAACGCATGACAAAGACCTTGATGCTTTTGGTATTCTTGTAAATACCAAAAATCAAACTTTTCACACAAAATGGAATCTAAGTATTATTCACATATAAGTTTGGTCTATCTCTTGACCCATTGGACTGAATGATAATACTAACAACTCCAACAGATGCTGCATTCCGCCGAGTCAACTACCGCATTTCCCACGGCTCCCTCCAACGAGACCTTGGTCCCCGCTTGGGCGCGGGTGGCTCGTGAAGTCCACGCGCGCCTAGCCTCCATGCAGGTCGGTGATCGACTGCCGCCGGAGCGTGAATTCTGCGTCGAACTCGGAGTCAGCCGGGTCACCCTCCGCAAGGCCATGGAATCCCTCCACCGGGAAGGTTTTCTGCAAACCCGACGCGGCGGGGGCACTCGCCTGATTAAGGCCCTCTCTCCGCCTGCTGTGGCCAGACCGGCCAGCCGCCGCCTGATCGGCCTGGTCGTCCCCACCGTGGAGAACTCCTTCATCTCGCGCATCGTGCGCGGCGCCGAGGCGTTTGCCACCGAGGCCGAATTTCACGTGGCCCTGGCTCACGACCACGGCGACATGGACTACCAGCTCCGGCAACTGCACCGCATGATCGAAAGCGACGTCGGCGGCCTCGCGATCTACCCCGACAGCGGCAACCTCGTGCGTCCCGAGTTTCGCGCCCTCATCAACCAAATCGAAAAGCGCGACATTCCGCTCGTCATGATCGACCGCTACATGCCGGACATCGAGACGCCGAGCGTGATGTCGGACAACTTCGCCGGCATGTATCTGGCCACCGAGCACATGATCCTTTCCGGACATCGCCGCCTCGCCCTGCTCGCCTTCGGACCGGAAGGCGGCGTGACTGATCGTGAACGTCGCAAGGGTTTTCTCACCGCTCTACAGGACTACAATCTGCCCTCCGACCCCGTCTTCGAGGCTCCGCTCGGCACCCGGGGCCATGAAGAGTCAGCGCGAGATGCCGTGGTCGCGCAGCTCATCGCGCATGGCAGCCGCGCGCGCTTCGACGGCATCGTCTGCATGCAAGACAACATGGCCTACGGTGCCTTCCGCGCCTTGCATGAAGCCGGCCTGCGCGTCCCGCATGATGTTGGCCTTGTCGGCTACGACAATCTTGACCGGGAACTTTTCCAAGCGGCCGGCCTCGCGTTGACCAGCATCGACCAGCCGGCCGAAGACATCGGTCGCGAAGCCGCTCGTCTACTCATCGGTCGCATCGAGGGAACCCTCGTGCCTGCGCGCGCCCAGCACATCCTGTTCAAGCCCCGCCTCGTCGTCCGCGAATCCTGCGGCACCATGTTGCAGGCTGAGCCACCCCACGCACACACCGCCACGGGAGGATAATTGTATCCGCCGATTCGGGGTAACCTCACCCTATCTCACGATTTCATGAAATCCCACCGATGCCATCACGAGCGTCACGCTTGGCTGCTACGGAGTCGCAACTCCCCAGCACACCCGCGAACTTGAAGGAAATCGCGCTGAACTGGGCATTCCCGATTCCGCCCACTTCTGTCGTTGGTTTAACCGTCATAAACAAATCACACCACTCGCATTCCGACACAGCCTGCGTCGCGATTAAACTGCCCATCTGTTCCAGCTAATAGAACAGCAAGCGACTTTCTAATGCGAAAAGTGAATTGGACTTACCTAACTGACGCGGAACCAGATATAATGCCTCTGTCGTTTGGATTATCCAAACACCATGGCAACTCTCCTCACACTCGAAAAAAGCCTCGGCCTTCTGGAGGCCGTTGTTCGCTCCGACCAAGAGCTCGGCACCCGCGCCTTGGCCAAGGAGCTCGGGCTGAACGTCTCCACCGTCCACAACATCGCCACCACTTTTGTGCGACACGGTTATCTGCACCAAGACGAGCACACCCGCCATTTCCACTCCGGCATCCGCCTGCATCTGCTCGGCCGCGCACCTTCCAGCCGCGCACCTCTGGTAAGCACTGCGCGTCGCGTCGTCCAGACCCTGTCCGCCCGGCTTAACGAATCCGTGATGATTGTCGCCTTCGAGAACGGGGAACGCGTCACCAATCTCGCCTTCACCCCGAGCCGGCAGGCATTGCGCGTGCATGAACCCGAGGACATGGGCTCCTACGCCCACTGCACGGCCGCGGGCAAGATTCTCCTCGCCCAGCTCGATCCCGCGCGCCTCGACGCCTTCATCGCCGGGCATCCGCTCGTCCGACACACCGCCACCACCATCACCAAACGCGCCGCGTTGGACGCGGAACTCAAGCGCACCCGGGAGCGCGATTACGCCCAGACGCGCGACGAACTTTGCGAAGGCATCAGCGCCTACGCGATGCCCATCCGCGACCCCTGGGGCCATGTATTCGCCGCCATCGGAGCCAGCGCTCCCTCCGTCCGCATGCAAAGGGCCGATATCATCACCGCCACTCTCGCGGGCCTCCGCGCCGCCGCGGCCGAAGTGGAACGCTTCCTCATTGATGCCTTTCCCCGGCCGGCCCAACTCCGGCCGGCGCCGACAGATTGAACCGCCATGCAAAACCTCCACCTGGAAATATCCCTGAAGCCCTTCTACGGTCTTGATGCCGCGGCCACCCGAGCCGCCTGCGAGTCCGCGCTGGCCCCTTGGGCCGCCATCCTCGCCCAAACCGATTCCGTCTCCGTCATGTTCTGGGCCGCCGACGGCTCCGAGATTCTCGACTATGCCGGAGACCTCGACGCCGAAATGGAATGGGCCCGCTTCATCGGCAACGGAAACGCCCATGTCCACCCGGTGATCCCCTCCGACCCGGAGAACAAAAGCCTCCATTCCCGCCCCTATCTTTACCGCGAGGACGCAAGGCCCATAACCTACCGGCGCTTCGCCGGGATCATCCGCGCCTGGCGCGACACCCTGGTGGCCAAAGGCAAAAAGATGCGCGCCGTGCTGCCGTTCGACCCCGGCGGCGAATTCGCGCCGTCCTCCTTCAAATACGAACGCCACCGCGAGGTCTGCCTCGCCAACACCATGGGCGCCGCGAGCTTCGTCTGCTGCTACGGTATCCTTAATTCGGATACGCGCCGCTACGCCGGATTCCCCGACGGCATCCCGCAGGGCACGAGCATGGGCGCCTTTCTCGGACGCCAATTCAAGCTCCTCGCGAACGACATCGGGCTCGATGCGATCTGGTTCTCCAACGGGTTTGGCTTTGGCATGGAAACCTGGAAAACGGTCGGCCCTCTCTTTGACGGCGAAAAATTCCTCCCCGCGCTGGCCGCCGACACCCGCGAGCGCATCCTCGCCTTCTGGCGCGACTATCGCCGCGAGTGCCCGGATCTCGGCATCATGACCCGCGGCACCAACCTCGGCACCGGCACCGATCTCGCCAGCGATGCCACGCCCCTGCGCGACATCTACTCCGGCGGCTTCGACATGGAGCCTCCGCCCAATTCCCCGTGGGCCGCGCTCAACGGGGACTTCGGTCTCGAACTCGTCGGCTACATGGGCCGCATCGCGGAACTGCCGCCGGGCAAGTCCCCGTTCTTTCGCTTCTACATCCACGATCCGTGGTGGCTCAACAGCCCTTGGCTGGATCGCTACGAACGCCAGCCACACGACATCTACCTGCCCTTGTCCGTCGGTCGCATCACTGACGAAGGCCGCACCGAAGCGGCGCAAAGCCTTTCGCTGCTCACCCTCGACGACTCCTACGGCCACATGCCCGAGGTCGTCCCGCAGGAGGTCACACCGCATTTGCTCCGCGCCTGGAAGGAACGGCCCGACGCGCCCGGCCCCCTCGTCTGGCTCTACCCCTTCGACGAACTTCACGACAACCTCTTCGGCGCGGCGCCCGCGCCCGAGCGCCTTTTCCACACCGACTGGTTCGCCCGGGAAGCGCTCAACGACGGCCTGCCGCTCAACACCGTCGTCAGCACGCGCTCCTGGCGCGCGCTCGGCGAGCGGGTCAACCAACTCTTCCGAGACCGAGTCGTCGTCACCCCCGCTCCGCTCGGCGAGCCCGACGAACGACTGATGATCGACTGGGCGGAGCAAGGGGGAAAACTGATCATCTACGGCCCCCTCGATCACTCGCCGCGCATCCGCGCACTTCTCGGCCTGGAAAGCGCCGCACCTGTTGATGGCGACGTCGAAGTCCCCTCCTCCGCCGCCTCGATCGACTCGATTCCCGTCTCCGTCCCCGGCGGCTACCGCCACCAAAGCGTCATCTCCGCCGGAGGTATGCGCGAGACAGCGTCCCCTGGTGTCACCCCGCTCGCGGAGGGACGTTGCCAAGACCAACTTCGCGCGCTCGCCGCTCGTTGCGACACCGTCGCCGGCGGCGCGATCGAATGGGTGCGCGGTTCGCTGCCGATGCACTTCACCAAGGAAGACCACCTCCCGCAGCGCGACGACCCCGCCGCCACGTTCCCGCTTTCCACGCTCGTGCGCCAGGCC
>JBDRJH010000267.1:0-2428 GCA_043815125.1 Verrucomicrobiota bacterium | reverse complement strand
CCCGAACAGCTCGCCGGAAAAACCATCGTCGTCGTGGCCAATCTTGAACCCGCCACCGTCCGCGGAATTGAGAGCCAGGGCATGCTTCTTGCCTGTCAGGACGGCGACCGCGTCATGATCCTGCGGCCGGAAGGCGAAGCCGCGCCGGGATCGAAAGTGCTCTGACTTGCCGCCTCGGCGTCCGGTTCCGTGCGCCGCGATCCCGCTACAGCGGGTCAGCGGGGCGCCCAATCAGGGGCTTTTGCGTCGCGCCCATCTGGAGGGTTCGCCGACTTGTCGAACGGGTTGAGTGGCTACTACGAAGTCGCCGTCGGCGAGCGCGCAGTCTACCTGCGCGTCCACGGCCTCGGTTCCATGACCAACTGCTTCTGCCTCCGCGACGTGCTCGACGAACTGATCGGCTCCAAGCGCGGCTTCATCGTCTTCGACCTCGCCGACTGCTCCGGCATGGACAGCACCTTCATGGGCGTCATCGCCGGCGTGGCCACCCAGGAAGTCGAAGACCGACCTGTTGCCGTCGCCGTCGTCAATGCCTCCCGCCACCTCGTCAAACTGCTCGTAAGCATCGGCCTGACCGAACTCCTCTTCATTGACCCCGACCCCTTCTCCCCCCCGAACATCGAATTCCACGTGATCGAAGAGCAGGCCACCGACGAAGACCGCCTCCAACTCATTCGCGAGGCCCACGAACACCTCATTGCCATCAGCGGCGCCAACGAAAAACTCTTCGGCTCGCTCCTGCGCACCATCGAAGACGAAATGAGACAACGGGGCATCGTCTGATCCGTCCCTTCGTCACGCCCCAAGCAACGCCGCAAACCGTCAGCCCGCCGGTTCGGCCTCCGCCCAACGCGCCTGCTTCTCCCCAATCCGAGGCGCGCGACCATAGTTCGCCGTCAGGCACTCCATCAACAGCACCGCGATGACGAAAAACAGCAGCGGCGTCCTCAGCCGCACGCCCTCGCGCAGCCGTTGGGCCACTGCGCGCGCTTCGTCCGCCGAACGCGCGAAGTGCGCCTTGCGCCCGGCCAGCATCTTCTCCGCCAGCGCCTCTCGCGACAAGGCCGTCAGGTCGCCCTCCGCAGTGTTAAGATTGACCACGAACGCGCCCTGTCTGGATTCGTCATCCCGGTCCCGCCACGAGTACACACCCGGCCGCACGGTTGCCGAGTAAACCGGGAACACAAGGTCGCTCTGCCCCTGTACCAGCGGCGCGGCTGCGGTCGTGCCCAGAGGGTCCGTGATCTCGATAGTCGAAGACTCCCCCGCCCCCGCGCGCACCGCTTTGCCCCCGGGAAACCGCACCGGACTGCCCGGCGCCACCGCCCCCGTCACCCGGCGCGTCTGCGCCAGGTAGTACGTCAACTGGTGCAACAGCGGCAGAAACAGCCGCCGCGCCGGCAGATTCGTCCAGCGCGTAGTCGCCGTCGTGCAGAAGAGCATCACCCTGCCGCCCCCCTCGCCCGTTCCCTTCTCCACGAGGAACGGCCTGCCGTTCTCGAGCCGCGCCAGCACCTGTGCGCCGGCAGCCTCCTTCACCTCCAGGTCATAGTAGCGGCTCACCGCCACGTCGCTGAAAAACGATTCCTCCGTGCGCGCAAAGGCCGAGAAAACCGCGTGCTTGAGAGCCACCGACCCCGCCGCGAGTGGCACCGCCCCCGTCGTGTCGCCCTCTGCGGGCATAAGTTCGCCCAACGCCGCCGGCATCAACTCCCGCTCCGACGCCACCGTCGAATCGAACAAGGCGTTCCATGCCTCCGGCTTCAGCGCGTCGCCCGGAAAGATCACCACCGAGCCGCCACCCGCCACATACCCCGCCACCGCGCGCAGTTGCGCCGCAGTCAGGTACTCCAGGTTCACCAGGAACACGACCGCGTAGTCGGTCAAATCCTTCCGCTCCAGATCGCTCCGCAGCAGCCGCTCCGGAGCAATCGCCGACGACACCGCCACCCCTGCGGCCGAGGGATTCAGCGCCGGCATAATGAAAAACGCGTCGTCCAGTTGCGGCACCGCGCCTTCCTTCTCCCGCACCACACCCACCCGCAGCCGCTCCGGCGTGTCCAGCGCAAAATGCCGCCGGTTGTCGTGCGCCAGAACATCGTCCACCTCGATCTGCACCCACCCGCTGTGCGCCCCGGCCTCGCTGAACGTCACCGCAAAAGAAACCTCCCCTTCCGCGCCGGCGTTCACCTGCACCGTCCGCTCGGCCTCCTTCGTCCCCGCCACGTACAGCGCCGCCTTGCCCTCCTGCCGGCGCGCGCCGAAATTCCGCACCCGCGCTTGCAGCGTCAGCGGCACCCCCACCGCCGGGCGCAGCGCCGAACACGTCACCTCGCTCACCGCCACGTTCTCCCGCTCCCCCGCGCCGCACTCGACCACAATCAGCGTCGGCATCCGGCCCTCGCCATACTCCCCCAGCGGACGCCAC
>JBDRJH010000266.1:0-30694 GCA_043815125.1 Verrucomicrobiota bacterium | reverse complement strand
TGGCGGGGTTGAAGCTGCTGTGGGGGTAGGAGGTCGGACATTCCTGCCCGACCCGCCGGACGCGTGAAGCGCCATTCGGGGCCGGGCCTCGCGATGATGTCGCCCGGACGGACAGGCATGTCCGCCCTCCTCGGAGCTCCTTTCCGCTTTCCACGGGTCCGCCGCGCGTCTTCCATCCCCGACGCACAAACCATGGGACGCATGACGGCACGACAGATGTGGGCGGCCAAGCTGGCGGGCAAACCGCTGCCGGCGGCGTTGGCCGCGCCCGTGGTCGGCGGCGCGGCGGCGGCCCGCCTGAACACGTTGCCCGCGGCCTATTCGTTGCAACGCGCGCCGTTCAACGGCTGCATCCTCGGCATCGATCCGTCGCTGCGCGGCACCGGTCTGGCGTTGATCGAGTTCGCCCCCGGCAAGCAGCCCGTCCTGCTGCGCTGTGAGACGGTGAAGGTTCACCCCAAGATCCCCATGCCCTCGGCGCTGGCGGAGATCCACCGCTCAATCACCACGTTTTTGCAGGACTTTACCGTGAAGCATGTGGCGCTGGAGCAGACGATCTACGTGCAGAATTTCCAGACGGCGCAAATCCTCGGCGCGGCCCGCGGCGCGGCGATCACGGCGGCGGCGTTGCGCGGGTTGGAGGTTTTTGAATACGCACCGCTGCGCGTGAAGCAGGCGGTGGTCGGCGCGGGCCGCGCCAGCAAGGAGCAGATGGCGCGCACCGTCATGAACATGCTCGGCCACGGCCGCCAGCTCGCCGCCGACGAGGCCGACGCCGCCGGCGTGGCGCTGTGTCACGCGTTTACCTGGCGCGAGGTTTGACGGCCGACTTTCGACGCGCCGGCTTCACCGGAGCAACCTCAGCCACCTGCTCGATGCGCAACGCCATGCCCTTCACCAACGCGCAGGACACCTTGCCTCGCGCCCGCTTCAAAATGCGCTCAAAGGTTTGCCGCGAGACCTTCATCCGCGCAGCCGCCTCCACGCCGTAGAGATCCTCGCAATCCGCCAGTCGCAAGGCCTCCAGCTCATCCGCCGCCAGAAACATCTCCTCCAACTCATACAACGGCGTGCCCGCCGGCTTGAAAAAACTGCACGGGGCGCGGTGGGCGATATGACGGGGACAAGGCGGACGTGGCACCCGCACATCCCAAAACACAAATCCACCCGCACGCAAGATAAGCGCATATGCCCGAAATCATCCCGTCCCGGAAAACGCCAAGAACGGCTACTTCCGCCGACTCAAATCGCTAATTCATGCAACCGGCGAGACCCGCGGGCTTGTCCGGCCCATTAATGGGCATATGCCCTTTATCGTTTTGTTAATCGATTTCACAACCCACGTCCGCAAAAACGCCGGCGGAGCCCGTCGATGAAAATCGCCGTCGCCTGCGACCGTCCCGAGCCCACGGCTCTGGTTGTCCCGCGCTTTGGCCGGGCCGACTGGTTTTTGATTTATGACACGGTCTCCAAGCGCTTCGCCACGCTGTCTCATCGCAAGCGACCATCCGCTGCTTGCGAAATCGGCATCCAGTCCGCGCGACTGTTGATCCGCGCCCGGATCGGTGCGGTCGTGGCCGGAGAATTCGGGGACTCCGCCAGGCGCATTCTGCATGACGCCCACATCTGCCTGCTACGGGCCGGTCCCGTCACCGCGGCGCTGGCTATTTCCGAGTTCCAACACGGGCGGCTGGTCGACCTGTAACCGTGCCTCCGCATCATGCGCGCCAAACTCGACTGCATCCCCTGCCTGTGCCGCGAGACGGTCAACGCCGCGCGCGCCGCCACCGCCGATCCCGCGTTGCAGAACGCGATTCTCAGCGAGGCCCTCTTTCACCTCGCCATGCGCGAGCCCGCCGATCCGCCGGAAGTGCTCGCCGACGACCTGCGTTCACTCATCGCCCTGCGCACCGGACACGACGTGCCGCCGCTGATTCAAAACCCGACTTGTCGGCACAACGGCTGATTCCGCCGGCCGTGCCGACTCCCTTTCCCAACATGAAAATCGCGATCCCGATCACCGACACCCACGCATTATCCGCGCACTACGGCGCCTCCAGCGGCCTGGCCTGCTACGAGGTCGACGACGCCGAGCGCGTCCTGCTCGTCGCCAGCGTGCTCAAGCCGGTCGACGGCACTCCCTGCTCCTGGCCTGATCGTCTGCACGCCGAGGGTGTCACCGTGATGCTCGTCGGAGGGATGGGCACCGGAGCACGGACCCGTTGCCAAGCCCTCGGCATTGAAGTCATCGATGGCATGCCGGAGCTGCCTCCCGCCCGACTCGTCGCCAGTTACCTCGACGGCACTCTGCAACGCGGCGAGAGCGCCTGCCAACCCGGCGAGCACGACCACCCGCATGGTCATGACCACGCGCATGACGGCCATTGCCATTGTGAACACTGACCTGCCCGCCCCGACCGCGACCGCGCTCAACGCGTTGCACGACGCGGAACACTCCGGCTGCTTCGCGTGTGGCGCCCCCGACGTTGGCCCCGGCCTCGGTCTGCGCTTTTGTCTTTCGACCGGCAGCACCGACGTCGCGGCGGAGTGGCGTCCCCCGGTTTGGGCGGCCGGCTATGGCGGAACCGTGCACGGCGGCCTCATCGCGACCGTGCTCGACAGCGCCATGGTGCACGCGCTCTTCGCGCGCGGCCTGCTCGCGCGCACCGCCGATCTGCACATCCGCTATCGCCACCTCGTGCTGCCCGCCGCTCCCTGCAGGCTGGCCGCACGCCTGCTCCGGGTTCGCGGCGCGGTGTTTGAACTGGAAGCAACCCTGCACCAGGCCGGCCGGTTGTGCGCCCGCGCGACTTCCCGTTTTATGCAAGCACCCGGGCTGGCTGGCCCTTCCTCCTTATGAAAACCCACGCGCTCGCCGTCTTCCATCGTCCGCCCGAAAATCTCAACTGCGCGCAAGCCGTGTTCGCCGCCTATCAAGCCGTGAGCGGAGACCACTCGCTAACGGTCGCTTCGTTTAAACCGTGGGGAGGAGGCCGCGCACCCGGCGGTCGCTGCGGCGCGCTGCACGCCGCCTGCACGCTCGCACCGGCGAGTGCCGGAAAAATCAACGACGCCTTCCTGACCCGTATCGGCGCGCTCTGCTGCCGGGAGATCACGCAGCCTTGCGTCGACTGTGTGGGCACCGCCGCCGCACTGCTGGAGCAAGCCGCTTCGTCAGCGGGAAAGTGAAGCCTGCCTGGCGCGAGGTTGGACGACCGGGCCCGGCGCATCCCGGCTACAGTCGCACGGGAGTTTGCGGGGCCCGGCTGCGATCACCCGGCCCCGCTGGTCGAACTCAAAACGTCGGCATGACCGCGCCGCCAACCAGCTCAAGCGCTCAGATGGTGTAGTCGGGAAACAGCTCGGAGAGGATGCCCTCGACGGGCTTGAGGCGGCGGTCGGCGGGCACTTGCCGGCGGTCACCGGAGGCGGACGGGGCGGCGGTTTTGCCGCGGGCTCCGACACGGCGGACGTTGGAGAAGGGCAGCGGGATGCCGTCGCGTTTCATCTTGCGGGTGGTGACGTCGACGACGTCGGCCAGCGAGTAGCGATCGAGGATGCCGGCGATGGCGTTGCGCACGTCGAGCATGAGCATGCGCAGTCCGCAGTGGACCTCGTCGGGACAACTGCACTTTTCGTAGGAGGTCTGGCTGACGCAGCCGATGGGCGCGAGCGGGCCGTCGATGAGGCGCACGATGTCGCCGATGGTGATGTCGTCGGCGGAACGGGCGAGGCGGTAGCCGCCGAACTTGCCGCGCTGGCTGGTGATGAAGCCGGCGGACTTCAGCTCTTGCATGATCTGCTCCAGGAACTTGGCGGGAATGAGTTCCTTTTCCGCCAGCTCGGCGACCTGCACGAGTTCGCGGCCGACGTCGGCGGCGATGCCCAGGTCGATCAGGGAGCGGAGCGCGTATTCGCCTTTTTTGGAGAGCTTCATGGGTCGATTCTAATCCCCATTACGACCATATGAATTAAGCCAACAAGCTCTTTCCCGCAGCCGTTGATCGGGGATGGGATTTGATGAACAACCAATGGTTTGAAACCAATGGCGTCGAGTTCAGGCCTCGGGCGCAATCCAGCGAAGTGCGCTGCCTCCGCCGGAAGTCTGGGCGAGGCGCGTGGCCAAGTCGGCGGCCAGATCGGCGAGCACGGGGGCGAGTTGCCAGGGGGGATTGATGACGATGAGGCCGCAGCCGCGCATCTTTTGCGGGGAGTCGGGGCCGGCGATGGTCAGCTCGATGGCGCAGGTGGGAGGCGGGCCGTAGTCGGCGAGTTCGTCGAGAAAGGTGTCGCTGCGGGCGCGTTCGGTCAGCGGATACCAGATCGCGATGATGGCGGACGGCAGGCGGCGCAGGGCCTCGTCAATGGACTCGGCCACGCGGGCGAATTCGTCGCCGGCCTCGAAGGGCGGGTCGATGAGCACAAGCGCGCGGCGTTCCAGGGGGGGCAGGTGGGCCTTGATGGCGGCGTAGCCGTCGACGGATTCCACGCGCACGCGGCGGGCGTCGCGGAACTCGTCGGCGAGCAGGGCCGATTCGTCGGGGTGGAGTTCGCAGAGGACGAGCCGGTCCTGCGGACGAACGAGGTTTTGCACGAAGCGCGGGGAGCCGGGGTAGTGGCGGACGGACGCGCCGGCGACATCTTCGGTCCCGGCGGTCTCGGCGCGGCGCTTGGCGTCGTGGGCGCGCACGATTTGCAGGTAATCACGCAGCGCCGGGGACAGCGTCGCCGGGTCGGCGTCGAGCAGGCGACCGACACCCTCGGGCCACTCGGGCGCGCGGTCGAGGGTGAGTCCGCGGGCGGCGCCGAGCAGGTCGTAGGTGCCGCGGCCGGAGTGGGTGTCGAGGTAGAGGAAGCCCTTGTCCTTGCGCTGGAGGGCGCGGACCAGTTGCACGAGGGCGGCGTGTTTGAAGACGTCGGCAAAGTTGCCGGCGTGGTAGTGGTGCCGGTAGTTCACGCGGAGGCGGGCGCAGCGGCGGCGACGGGGACCTTCACCACGGTCTTGCGCACGAGATCGCCCTGCGGACCGGCGGCCAGCGAGGGGCGGTGCGCGTCGATCGGAAAAAACACCGCGACCGCGCCGGTCTCGGCGACGAGCGTCGAGCCGTCGGCGTGGGGTTTGAAAAAGATCAGGTCGCGCGCCGGCGTGAAGTCTTCGTCCACGGTGAGATTGCCCGTGTCGGTGAGTTCCATGAGTTCGCGGCCGGCGACGATGACCTGGATGTCGATGTATTCGCGGTGGGCCTCCCAGCGGCCTTGCTCGCGGGGCTTGGCCACGTAGGCCTGCTCCAGGGCGAAGGCCCCGTGGGGGAGTTCGACGCGCTCGGTCGCACCGGTGGCGAGCGCCTGAATGCGGCAATGTTCCGCGCTGTCGGGAGCGAGGCAACGCGCGACGTAGTCGAACGCCGCGCAGAACGCGGGGGACGCGGCGAGTTGTCCGCGCACGGTGGAGAGGGAACCAAAGACGGCCATGGTGCCCGCATCCAACCGGCCGGTCCGAGGCGAGGCAAGCGGCTTAAGCGCGCCCCGTCGCCGTCAACGCGCGCTAAAAAAACCCTCCAGCAAAAACGGGTTGGGCTCGATCTTGGTGAGCGTCGTCTCGTGCAGAACATTGTTGCCCACGCGCACCTCGACCAAGTGCGGCAACAGCACCCCGCCCACCGGCCGAAAATCCGAATAATACGTCTCCTCGACGACCTCGCGACCACGGATGAAGCGCGCCTGGTCGCGCCGCACCAACATGCCCGCCTCGTCCAGATAAAGCAGCGACTCGCCACGCGGACCGGTGGCTCGCACACGCGACCATTTCAGCCCGTGGACCTCGACCACACCCTCGTAGTTCAACGCCACGCCGCGCGACTCCGGATCATAAAACGGATCGTCAAACTCCGCGTCGCGCACAAAGTCCGCCCCGTCCGTCTCCGACTGCACCTTGGTCTTCACGTCGCCCAGACGGATCCACGGCGGATTGACCCCGTCGTAGCCGCGGGTGATGCGCACCTCGCCGCCGACCGTCTCCACCCGCACACGGTCGGGCCGCTGCGCCCACATGACAAAGTCCAGGGCCGCCCCCGCGATCCGGATCGTGCCGGTGGCGCGGATCGCCTGCAACGCGTCCACCTTTTCACGCCCGCCGATCGCCTCCAGGTGGATGCGCCCAAGGTCCGCGGCCAGGTCCGACGGCTTGGCGGCGCGCAGCCCGGCGCCCGCGACCAGGCCCAGACCGATAACGATGATCCGGCACACCATCCAAAACCGCAGGGTAATCATGACCGCCATCGCGCCACGCCCGTCCGCACGGCGCAAGCCCGGAAGCCTTTTCCGCCCCCCTCCGCTTATTGCGCTGGCTCATCCCCCGCCCCCTCGGCTACCCGTCAAGGTCATGAGCATGGAATTCGGCTGGTGGGTCCGCGACCCCGAGCAAGGCAAATATCAGGTCCGCGTCGTCATCCACGGCGGCAACATCACCTGGAAACGCAAACACGGCCACAACATCCCGTGGGCCCCGCTCGAGCCCGTCACCGCCGAGGACTGGGACAAGCTCATCGCCGAAGCCGAGACCCGCGTGCCCCGCCGGCTGCTCTCGCCCAAACAATTCGAGGACATCAAGCGCCTGCGTTCGAAGACGGGGTTTTGAACGGCGGCGTCGTCGCCGGCAACTGCACCACGAAACCCGGCAGCCGCGTCCAGATGAAACGCAGCGCCGGCGTGTAGCGCTTCGGATGGGTGATCAGGTCGCGGGTCAGCTCCACCGGATCGAACCACGCCCCCTTCTCGATCTCGGCCGGGTTCAGCGTGAACGGCCCCTCGTGCTCCAGCCGGTAGATCCAGACGAACTCGCGCCCCGTCTCGCGGCAGGCGTTGAGCCGCAGCCAACGCTCCGGCGTGGCCTCCACCTCGATGCCGATCTCCTCGCGCAGCTCGCGCACCACCGCGTGGTCGTAGCCCTCGCCCGCGTCCACATGCCCCGAGGCCGACGGCGACCAGCAACCCGGGTTCGTGTCCTTGGCCATCGAACGCTTTTGCAGGAAAACCCGCCCCTTGGCGTCGAACACGAAGACATGCACCGCCCGGTGCAGCAGGCGCTGCCGGTGCACCTCGCCGCGCGTCAGCTGGCCGATCACCTCGTCCTGCTCGTTCACCACGTCAAAAAGCTCGTCCTGGCTCTGCGCCTCGTTTTGTCCCGGAGTCGGTTCCATCGTTCGTTTTAAATGTCGCTATGTGCCCTCAAAGCGTTCTTTCGTGAGGCCAAAACCGCCTGAAATCCATGCCTAAAATCGAAGTCAACCAAGTCGCCGAGATCCTCAAGCGCAACGCCGTCGAACCCGCCCTCCTCCGCCAGATCGTCGAGGAGATGCAAATGGTCGTCCAACCCGAGACCGACGAGGAAAAGCCGCCCGCGCTCAAAAAGCAGTGGTGCATCCTCATCTCCGACCCCAACGGTGTCCTCCCCGAGGACGAACTCACCGGCTGGGTCCTGCAAATCCCCGAGAACGACAGCGTGCTCACCACCGAGGAACGCATCCACAAGGCCGCCTACGAGTTCAACACCACCAAGAAGGGCCGCCTCCTCCCCGCCAAGACCGTCGGCGAGGCCCTCGAAAACGTCCCCGCCAAACACTTCAAGGAGATGAACCTCTGGGTAAAGACCAAGCACCCCGTCTTCATGCTCAAGACCGACAACGAAATCCCCCTCGAGGAAACCTCCAAGGACGCCCGCCGCCACAAGGTGGAATGAGGCGGGGGCACCGCGCTCCGGTATTCCAAGTCTCCAGCGCCAACGCAGGGGCCTCGCTCACGAGGCCCTTTTTCGTGTCAGCGCTCCGTGATCGCCATGTCCGCCGGCTCGGCGCCGCGCGCACGCACCGCCGCCGCCAGTGCGGTCAGGTCGAGTTTGGCGCCGGTTTTCAGACCATTCGCCTTATACCAGCCCTGTTTCATCTCAACCGCGTATTTCAACGCCGTCCCGCGCGACTGCACCGGCGTCTCGTCGTAGGGGTAAAGCGGATACACCTCCTTCAGCACGCCCTCGCCGTCGAAGAACCCTATGTCGAGCGGCGTCGGCGTGTTGCGCATCCAGAAGCTCATGCGCTGCGGCTCGCCGTAGATGAAGACCATGCCTTCGTCCGCGCCCAGGTCGGTGCGTCCCATCAGTCCGCGCTGCATCTCCGACAGGTTGATCGCCAGCTGCAACCGCGCGGTCGTGTCGCCGATCTTGATCGCGTAAAATGTCTTCGCGTCATCGGCCTTCGCGACCGCCTCCGAGGCGATCGAGGCGTTACCCCCGCCCTCGCAGCCCGCGAACAGGCCGGCGAGCATCGCCAGCAGACACCACCGCGAAATAGAAACCGGATTTGCAACTTTCACTGCGCGCAGAAGTAATCACCCCGCAGATCAACACAACCTCATCGTGGCCCAAAACTCCGCCAAGTCCTCCCCCGCCCTCCTCCTCTACGCCGACACCGCGCGCAGCGCAGACCTGCGCCACTTCGCGCGCTTCACCGTGCCCGATCCCATGATCGCGCTGCGCGTGCGCGGCGAAAAAATCGGCGTGCTCAACGCCCTCGAATACGGCCGCGCCAAAAAATCCTCCGGTTTCGACACCGTGCTCGCCCTCGAGCCCCTCGTCGAACAGGCGCGCCGCCAATGGCCCGACACCAAGCCCGGCCCCGCCGAGATCATCGCCCTGCTCGCCCGCAAGTATCGCGTGAAGTCGTTCACGGTCCCCGACGACTTCCCCGCCGGCCTCTGCGACCGCGTGCGCGCCCACGGCCTCGCCCTCACGACCACAGCCGCCCTCTTCCCCGAACGCGAATTCAAGACCCCCGCCGAGATCCGCGCCCTCCGCGAGGGCAACCGCGCCAGCGCCGCCGGCATCGCCGCCGCCGAACGCCTCCTGCGCGCCGCCAAGATCGAACGCCTCACCGGCCGACTCGTCCTCGACGGCCAACCCCTCACCTCCGAACGCCTCAAGACCGCCATCGAGATCGCCTGCCTCGAGGCCGACGCCGTCTCCGCCGACACCATCGCCGCCGGCGGCGACCAGGCCTGCGACCCGCACGAACACGGCCATGGCCCGCTCCGCGCCAACGAACTCATCATCGTCGACGTCTTTCCCCGCGTCACCGCCACCGGCTACCACGGCGACATGACCCGAACCTTCCTCAAAGGCCGCGCCACCGACGCCCAGCAAAAACTCGTCGCCGCCGTGCGCGCCGCCCAACTCGCCGCGCTCCACACCGCCCGCGCCGGCGTCAACGGTCGCCACGTCCACCAGCAATGCCTCGACGTCTTCGCGCGCCACGGCTTCGAAACCAAAAACACACCCAAGGGCTGGGTCGGCTTCTTCCACGGCACCGGCCACGGCCTCGGCCTCGACGTGCACGAGGCCCCGCGCGTGTCGAAGGTCGACCACATCCTCCAAAAAAACACCGTCGTGACCATCGAGCCCGGTCTCTACTACCCCGGCCTCGGCGGCTGCCGCATCGAGGACGTCGTGCAGATCACCGCCGGCAAACCCAAGCTCCTGTCGGACTACCACTACGACTGGGAAATTCGCTGATCCATGCCCGAACTCGCCGAGGTTGAATACTTCCGTCGCCGCTGGGACGCCGGGCTCGGCGCCCGCGTCGAGCGCGTGCTGACCCACCCCAAGGCCGGCGTCTTCAAAAAGACCGACTCCGCCACCCTCGCCGCCCGCCTGACCGGCGCCACGCTCGACGCCTCCGAAGCCGCGGCCAAGCAGATGCTCTTCCGTGCCACCGCGACCGACGGCACCGCGCTCTGGGTCGGTATCCACTTGGGCATGACAGGCGAGCTCTTCGCCGCGCCCGCCGGCCACGCCCCGCGCAAGAGCGACCACCTCGTGCTCTCGCAACGCGACCGCGCCCTTGTGTTCAGCGACCCGCGCATGTTTGGACGCGTGCTCTTTCACGAGGGGCCGGACGCGCCGTCGTGGTGGACGTCCATCGCCCCGCCGGTCACTTCGACCGCCTTCACCGTCGGCGCGCTCACCGCCTTCCTCGCCCGCCGCGCCCGCACGCCCATCAAGGCCGTGCTCCTCATGCAGGAACGTTTCCCCGGCATCGGCAACTGGATGGCCGACGAGATCCTCTGGCGCGCCGCCATCCACCCGCGCCGCCTCGCCGGCTCGCTCTCGCCCGACGAGATCAAGACCCTCCATCACGAGATCCGCCACGTCGCCAAGCACGCCCTGCGCATCATCGGCCGATCCGACGCCCCCGAGATGCCCGACCCGCCGCCCGACTGGCTCTTCCAACACCGCTGGACCGACGGCGGCCTGTGCCCGCAGACCAAGACCCCCCTCGTCCGCGAAGAGATTGGCGGCCGCACAACCTGCTGGAGTCCCGCGCGCCAGCGCCTTTAGTCTGCCCCTTTTCCCTGCGCATGAAAATCGCCCCTCACTCCAAGTTCGTTCTCATCGGCGACTCCATCACCGACGCCGGTCGCGACCCCTCCGGCGAGGCCACCCCGTGGGGCGCCCCCGGCCATGGCCGCGGCTACGTTTCGCTGATCGAGGCCTGGATCGGGGCCACCCGCCCGCAAGACCGCATCCGCATCATCAACCGCGGCGTCAGCGGCAACACCACCCGCGACCTCAAGACTCGTTGGCAAACCGACGTGCTCGACCTCAAGCCCGACTGGCTCTCCGTCATGATCGGCGTCAACGACGTCTGGCGCCAGTTCGACACCCCGCTCCGCCCCGAGGGCCACGTGCTCATCGAGGAATACACCGCCACCCTCGACGAACTGCTCACCCGCACGCGACCGATGCTCAAGGGCCTCATCCTCGCCACGCCCTTCATCTTCGACAGCCACCGCGACGAACCCATGCGCAAAAAAATCGACGCCTACGGAGCCGCCGTGCGCGAGCTCGCCAAAAAGCACGACGCCCTCTTCGTCGACATCCAAGGTGCCGTCGACGCCCTGCTCGTCGACATCCCCGCCACCGCCCTCGCCTGGGACCGCATTCACCCCAACCAGACCGGCCACATGGCCTTCGCCCGGGCCTTCCTCAAGGCCATCGACGCGCTCTGAGCCGATGTCCGCCCACCGCCAACGCCTCGACGAACTTCTCGTCGCCCGCGGCCTCGCCCCCTCCCGGGCGCAGGCCAAGGCGCTCATCATGAGTGGACGCGTGCTCCACGGCACCACCCGGCTCGACAAACCCGGTCGCGAGGTCCCACTCGACATCGAGCTCAACGTCGAGCAACCGCCGCGCTTCGTCTCCCGCGGAGGCGAAAAGCTCCAAGGCTGGATCGACGCCCACGGCCTCGACCTCGCCGGCGCCCACCTGCTCGATGTCGGCGCCTCCACCGGCGGCTTCACCGACTGTGCCCTACAGGCCGGCGCCGCCGACGCCACCTGCCTCGACGTCGGCCGCGCCCAGCTCCACGCCAAGCTCCGCGGTGACCCCCGCGTCACCAATATCGAGCAAGTCAACGCCCGCCACCTCCAGCCCGGCGACCTGCCCCGCGCCGACTACGACGCCATCGTCATGGACCTCTCGTTCATCTCGTTGCGCGCAGTGCTCCCCGCCGCCTGGCCGTTCCTAAGGGCCGGCGGCACCCTCGTCGCCTTGGTCAAACCCCAGTTCGAAGCCGGCAAGGAGGAAGTCGACAAAGGCCGCGGCATCATCCGCGCCCCCGAGGTCCACCAACGCGTGCTCGCCGACATCCAGAGCTTCGCCCTCGCCGAACTGCCCGGCGCCGAGCTCATCGCCACCATGGACTCCCCCATCACCGGCACCGACGGCAACCGCGAGTTCCTGATCGGCCTGCGCCGCGCCGCCAAGACTTAGCAACCAAGCCCCGTAACCGTTTCACCAACTACCCCATGAAGAGAACCCAACTAATCCTGTTTGGTCTCTTGGCTCTAATTTGGACCGGCCAAATCCATGCGGCAGAGGACGAGACGGAGCAGTTTCGCGCCCTGCTTAAAGACGCCAGCCAGTTGGTGAACACGCTACCTGTTCTCAACGAAGGCTCCTCCGTTGAAGATGCTATGCAACTCAATGTTGAAGAAACCTTTTCTTCAATCCGCACGTTGCACGCTAAACTACAAGGCAACCCAATGGCACATGCCCAAGGATATGACATTTCCGTTCTGTCGAATGCCATATACAAGCTCATGAATCTCCGAATAATGACGAGGAGATTTCACGATGTCAGGACAGAGCCTTTGTTGAAGGCGTTGGAAAAGGAAATCGTGTCGCTTTCCACCATTCTGGAGAAGGAGATGATTCCCGACTATGTCCCTGCCGAAAGTGGAACGATTAGTGTCGCCGATGGCGGCTATGAAGGTGTGACCGATGAAGAAAAGGCCGCTTTGGCCAAGTGGAGGGCAGATTTCAAAAAGCGAATCGAAGACAATCGTAGGAATAACATTCTAAACATACGTCAGAGGCAGCTGGGAAACTTCCATAGGATCTTCATCAAAAGCAGACTGCCCTTGGTGCCTGAGTCAGAAGCGAAAACCAGCTCGGGTGGTTGACGCGCTGCCTTGATTGTCGCTCGGGACCCGATTTGGCCCCGCCGGAAGGCTTGGTTGACACCACCTCCCCCCTACCCCTTACTGACAGATTCACTCTCGAAAACCCTGTCTATGAATACGGAAGCCGTAGCCACTCTCATCGCCAAAAACCCGATCCTCAAAGCCGCCAAAGCCAAGCTTGAGACCATGCAACCGGGCTCCTACTGCATCCACCGGAGCTGGGGCTTCGGCCAGATCAAGTCCTACGACGAGGCCAGCCAGCGCCTCCTGATCGATTTTGCCGGCAAACCCGGCCACCCCATGGATCCCGCCTTCTGCATCGGCACCATGGAGATCCTCCCCTCCAACCACCTGCTCGTCCGCAAGCAGACCGAGCCCGAGGTTATCACCAAGCTCATCGCCAACGACCCCGCCCAGCTCATCGTCGAAGCCCTCGCCGCCTACCCCAACCAGGCCGCCACCGCCATCGAGATCGAGATCATCCTCGCCCAGGTCGTCGGTGAAGAAAAATTCAAGAAATGGTGGTCCACCGCCAAGAAGGCCGTCGCCAAGGACCCCCGCATCTCCATCCCCGTCAAGAAGACCGAGTGCTACATCGTCCGCGAGACCCCCGTCTCCGTGCAGGACGAGATCGTCGAGGCCTTCCAAGGCACCCGCTCCGCCCGCCGCCGCATCAAGCTCGCCGAAGAGCTGCTCAACGCCGCCGACAAGAAAAACCCCGGCGAAGAGCTCAAGACCATCCTCGCCGGCCTTGCCGAGGCCATCAAGGACAGCAACCAGCTCGACACCGCCGAGCGCCTCTACGGCGCCGCCGTGCGCGACGACCTCGCCAAGTTCATCGGCGACGAGACCCCCTACGAGCCCACCCAGTCCACCCTCATCGCCGACTCCCGCGACATCGCCGAGATCGTCGAAAAGCTCCCCGTCCAATTCCAGGGCCGCCTCCTCGAACTCATCAAGGAGACGCACATCATCGAGCACCGCGACATCATCTTCAACCTCCTGAAGACCTCGCAGGGCAAGTTCACCACCGAGTGCATCAACTTCCTCGTCGAGAACGGCCACACCGAGGAGCTCGCCGCCTCCCTCAAGCGCTGGCAGGTCGAGCAGAACCTCCGCGCGCCGGTCCTCCTGTGGATCGTCAAGAACCGCCACTCGAAGAAGTTCGCCAAGCTGCTCAATGACCTCATCACCCCCCGCCTGCTCGGCGCCGTCTTCTACGCCATCGACTACGAGGCCCTCCAGGCCGCCAGCGCCCGCCGCATCCCCCTAGCCGAAATCCTCAGCGACGACACCGAGCTCATCCCCGACCTCCTGTCCTCCGCCGACACCGAGACCGCGCGCGACCTGGCCAACACCCTCATGCTCAACCAGGGCTTCGAGGACCTCACCAAGAAGTCCCTGCTCGCCCGCTTCATCAAAATCTTCCCCTCCATCCAGTCCCTCGTCGCCGGCGACGCCGACAGCAAGGAAGAGCAGCTCATCGTCTCCCGCGACAGCTACGAGCGCAAACGCGAGGAATACGAGATCATCGTCACCAAGAAGATCCCCGACAACTCCAAGGCCATCGCCACCGCCCGCGAGCACGGCGACCTCAAGGAAAACTCCGAATACAAGATGGCCAAGCAGGACCAGTCCGTGCTCATGGCCCAGAAAGCCCAGCTCGAGAAAGACCTCGGTCGCGCCCGCATCAGCGACTTCAGCGACGCCAATCTCACCCAGGTCAGCGTCGGCAGCATCGTCGACGTCACCGTCGGCTCCACCGGCCAGACCGTCACCTACACCATCCTCGGTGCCTGGGACAGCGTGCCCGAGAAAAACGTCATCGCCTACAAGACCCCGCTTGGCCTCGCCCTCGTCGGCCGCCAGATCGGCGACACCGTCACCGTCAAGATCGGCAACGCCGAGGAGACCTACACCGTCAAGACCCTCGCCCGCTACGTCGACGCCCAGGCCTGAGCCTCCGCGTAAAACGTCACCCACTTCAGCCGCCGCGTCCTCCGGGACCGGCGGCTTTTTTGTGGACCGCGGATTACGCGGATGGGCGCGGATATAATGGGCCATCATCAGCGTCATCCGCGTCATCCGCGGTCAAGAAATCAGGCTGACGGCACATCCACCCGTCACCGAAACGTCACTACCCCACCCTCGCCGTCGGACCGGATTTGTTTCAATTAGGCAAAAACCATGCGCGTCATCCTCACCTCCCACGGCTCCACCGGCGACATCTACCCCGTCATCGCCATCGGCGTCGCGTTGCAGCGCGCGGGGCACTCGGTGCGCTTCGCGACCATCCCGCACTACCAGCCCGAGATCGAGGCCGCCGGACTGGAGTTTTATCCCCTCTGCCCCAACTGGGAAATGCCCGACCTCGCCTACTGGATGGGTCGCCTCAACAAGATCCGCAGCCCCATCTACCAACTCCGCGAGATCTACGTCGGCGCCCGCTCCTACATCCCCGAGATGATCGCCCGCATGGACGAGGTCATGCCCGAGACCGACCTGCTCGTCTCCAGCTACCTCTTCCCCATGAACAAGGGCATCGCCGACCGCCATGGCGTGCCCTTCGCCACGCTCGCCTTCGCCCCGCACGTCATCCCCTCGCCCGACTACCCTCCGGAAAACATCCCCTCGCCCCACTGGCTCGGCCGCGCCACCCGCCGCGCCTGGAACCGCTGGCTGTGGAAGACCGGCAACGCCATCGTCGACCGCGTCATCAACACCTCCATCGCCGACTCGCTGCGCGCCGCCGGCCTGCCCAAGGTCCGCAACTTTTTTTCCAAGCCCGCGCCGCGCGTGCTCGTCACGCTCTCCGAGCAGCTCTTCCGCGTGCCCGGCGCCGAGATCGATCCCCGCTTCCGCTTCACCGGCTACTGCCGCTGGCAGTCGGCGGAGAACCCCGCGCTCGACGAGGAACTCCGTGAATTCACCGGCGGCGAAAAAGTCCCCGTGCTCACCTTCGGCAGCATGGTTTACGAAAACTCCGGCGCGTGGATGGAGCGCTTCATCCGCCACTGGCCGCGCGATCGCCAGATCATCGTCCAGCGCGGCTGGGCCCAGTTTCCGCAATTCGGCGACGCCGAGCACATCAAGCTCATCGGCCAGGTCTCGCACGACCAGCTCTTCCGGCACGCCTCGGCCATCATCCACCACGGCGGCGCCGGCACCACCGCCAGCGCGCTGCACGCCGGCGTGCCGCAGATCGTGGTGCCGCACATCGGCGACCAGACGTTTTTCGGCACCGAGGTCGAGCGCTTCGGCTGCGGCTTCCGCCTCGCCAAGGCCCGCTGGCCCGAGCACCTGCACGAGGCCCTCGACCGCCTGCTCGGCGAGCCGTCCCACGCGCAACGCGCCAAGGAGGTGCAAGGCCGACTCCTCGCCGAAAACGGCCCGCAGAAGGCCGTCGAGGAGCTCGAGCGCTTCGTGGCCGAGAAACGCAAGGCCGATGTAGCCACGGCTGTCCCCGCCGCTCGTGCCATGTAGGGGCTTTGCTCGCAAAGCCCGTTGCGCCAAAACACACGATAAGACGCGGCTCTGAATCAACGCCTCACGGGCTTCGCAAGCGAAGCCCCTACGTTCACGACATCCGCGCCCGCTCCAAGTCCGCCTCGAAGCGCGCCACCACCGCCTCCCAGGTGATGCCCAGGGTCGTCTCGCGCGCCGCCGCGCGGATGCGCGACCAGTCGTCGCGCGCCGCCAGCGCCGTCCCGACCACGCACAGATAGGCGGACGCGTCGTTGAAGGCCGCCAGGAAACCGTTGCCGCCGTCACGCACGTATTCGCGGCCGGCCGCGTAGTCGTAGGTGAGCGTCACCAGCCCGCTGGCCATGGCCTCGGTCACCACATTGCCAAAGGTCTCGGTGACGCTTGGGAACAGGAAGATGTCGCCCGACGCGTAGTGCGCGGCCAGATCCTCGCGCCGCCTCATGCCGGCGTAGTGAAACTCCGGATACTTCGCCTCCAGCCCGGCGCGCTCCGGTCCGTCGCCGACCAGCACGAAGCGGGCGCGCGGCTCCAGCTCGCGCAGCTTCAGGAACGCCTCCACCGCGAGCCCGAGGTTTTTTTCGGCGGCGATGCGGCCGACATAGACGGCCACGGGATCGTCCGGCCCGGCTCCCCAGCTCCGGCGCAGCTCCTCGCTGCGGCGCGCCGGGGAAAACAACTCCGTATCGACCCCGCGCGACATCACGCCGACGCGTTGAAAGCCGTCCCGCTCCAGTTCGCCGGCCCCCTGCGCGGTGGGCACCAGCGTGAGCCGCGTGCGATTGTGAAACCAGCGCAGGTAGCCCAGCGCGGCGTCCTGAAACCACGTCAGCCCGTAGTGACCGCCATAGCTGTGGAAATTGGTGTGAAAGCTCGACGTCACCGGCAGCCCCAGCCGTCTGGCCGCGTGCAACACCGCCAGCCCCAGCGGCCCCTCGGTGGCGACGTGCACGAGGTCCGGTTTCCACGCGATCCAACGACGGCGGATGCGGCCGGTCACGGGCAGCCCCATGCGCAGCGACGGGTAGCGCGGGATCGGCACACCCGGCACCAGAAAATCGCCGGACGCCTCCGCGTCGGCCGCGCCGTCGAGCTCCTGCCGCTGGCGCGGACGCACCACCTCGACCTCGTGGCCCCGGGCGCGCAGGCCGCCGACCAGCCGGCTGAGCGTCATGGCGACGCCATTGACTTCGGGCGGGTAGGTTTCGGTGACGAGGGCGATGCGCATGAGGACGGTCTGTTGGCGGTTGTGCCGTCCGGGTCCGGCGCGGGCAAATGCTTTGCGAGGGCGCGGGTGACAATTGCGCGACAAGGGCGCGCGGCAACGCGGCGGGCCACCCCCGGCCGCACCGCGTTTGTCACTTAATAAGTGACAAACGGTCCGGCGGGCGGCTCGCGTTCAGGCGCAAAAAAAAGACCGCCCGGTCGGGGCGGTCTGGAGGAAATCGTCCGTTCGACGGAGCGGAGCGGTCCGGCTTACTCGGCGGCCGGGGCGGGGTTGATCTCGATCAGCTCCACGTCGAACACCAGCGTGGCGTTGGCCGGGATGGCGGGCGGGGAACCGCGCTCGCCGTAGCCCAGCTCGGAGGGCACGTAGAGCTTGATCTTGCCGCCCTTCTGGACCTGTTGCAGGCCCTCGGTCCAGCCGGGGATGACCTGGTTGAGCGGGAACTCGACGGGCTCGCCGCGATCCACGGAGCTGTCGAAGGTGGTGCCGTCGACGAGCTTGCCGGTGTAGTGGACCTTGACGGTGTCGGTGGCCTTGGGCTTCTCGCCGGCGCCGGCCTCGATGATCTCGTAGTGCAGACCGCTGGGCAGCGCGACCACGCCCTCCTTGTTTTTCAGTTCACCAAAGAACGCCTCGGCCTCGGCCTTGCCCTTGGCGGCGGCCTTGGCCTGGTAGGCCGCCTGCTTGCCGGAGAGAAACGCCTGGATCTGCGGCCCGATCTGCTGGAGGGGAAAGGGAACGTCCTCGCCGGCGAGCGCCTGATTGAAACCCTTGAGCAGGGCGGCCTTTTGCTCGGCGGTGAACTCCATCTCGTTGGCGCCGACCTGCGAGCCGACATACCAGCCGAAGGTCTCCAGGACCTGGGCCTCGGTGAAGGCGGTGGCGGCGGCCTCGACGGGCGCAGGGTCCTGGGCGAAGGAGAGCGCGGACGAGCCGAGCAGGCACAGGGAGAATTTAAGGGCGGGGGTGAATTTCATATGGTGGTGAAGGATAGAGAACGCGGAGCGGGGCTTTTGTGCCGCGAAATGTCGAGCCTGCGTGGCGGGCAAGGCGCTGGCAAACACTTTGCCGCCGTGCTTGTGCCCGGGCGTTTCCCGCGTTTGCTTTGCCGACAACTCCATGACCCCCGACAACTTCTGGACCAGTCTCGACGGCCGCATCCTCGCCGTTTCCGCCCTCTCCCAACACCGCCTGAAACTCACCCTCGCCTTCACCCCGCGGCATCCCACCGAGGAGGCCTTCATGCAGGAGCACGCGGAACGGCTCAACTTCACCGAGCGCAGCACGCTCGCCCGCATCGGCATCGAGATGATCCCCACGGGCCGGCCGGTCTTCATCAAACACTGCGTGCTGGTCGAGGCCGAGGCCTTTCTCTACGACGAGAGCTTCCCGCACGCCGACTACTGGCGCGAACTGCTCGTGCCGGGCACCCCGGTCGGGCGCCTCTTCCACGCCCCCGCCTCGGCCAAGCTCGACGCCACCGCCATCTGGGAGGCGGTGCGGGCCAACCGCATCAAGCTGCCGGACACCATCAGCATCGACCGGCACGGCCGCGTGTTTCTCACGCCGCACCCGGTCCACTACACGCTGAACCCGACGCTCACGCGCGACAGCTTCGAGCGCCTCGTGTCCGGCGAGGCCGGCCGCGCCTACCTCGACAAGGTGCAGTTGCGCCACCGCGCGGCGCCGCTGGCCATCGCGCCGCGCACCGGCGTGCTCACCAGCTGCTCGATGTATTTGAAGGAGCACTACGTCGTGCTCAACCAGGGCGAGGGCAACTTCGGCATCCACACCAGCGCGGTGCTGCTCGACCCGGTGAAGACCTACGGCACGAACATCATGCTGGAGGTCTACAACCACGGCGACCAGCCGGTGGTGAACCCGGTGGTCTCGGTCGACATCTTCCGCGCGCCCGAGCACTCCGGCGAGCGCTTCAACCAGCAGGCCCGCCGCCGCGACAAGCTCACCCGCACGGCCGAGGCGCTCTACCGAGGGCTCGACGAACTCGAACCGGTGACCGCCAGCGCCCGGCCGCGCACCACCATCTCCGTGCGCGGTCAGGACGCGTCGATGCCCAACGCCAGCCTGCTGCTCAACGCCGACGAGTTCGCCCAGCTGCGCACCGGCAAGCGCCGCCTGCCCGCCCGCGCCGGCTGCCCGACCCTCGTGCAGGCGCTGGCCTCGGCCCCCGCCGGCGCCGACACCCTGGTGGTCGACTTTTTCCCGAACCTGATGGAGCAGATCGAGCTGCTCTCCCGCCTGCCCAGGCTGAAGCTCAGGCGGATCATCTTCCGCCAGGCCTCGCGCACGCACGGGTTCTTTTTGTCCAGCAACGCTCACGCGCGTCTCGACACCTTCGACGCCTTGGGACTGGAGGTCTATTGGTTCAACCCGCAGCTCGGCGACCTCTACCTGCACACCTACAAAAAGGGCCACGGCTTCTTCATCCGCCAGGAGCTGGTCCGTCGTTTCCAGGAGGCCACCATCTTCGCCTTCTACGGCAGCAACGCCGGCCTCGACTCCGTGCAGACCGGGCGCATCTCCGAGCTGATCACGCGGCTCTCGGCCTTCATCGGACCGAACGTCGGCGTGCTCACCGGCGGCGGCGCGGGAGTCATGCGGCTGGCCACCGAGCAGGCCCGCGGACAGGGCGCGCTCACCGGCGCGTGTTTCCTGGAGCTGGAGGCGCAGCCGCCTGAGTTCGGCGTGGATTTCTTCAACACGTTCCAGGAGACCTCCCGCCACTTCCGCCAAAAGTGGTTCGAGGCGGCGGATTTTTGCATCTTCAACGTCGGCGGCGTCGGCACCCTCGAGGAGATCGGCATCGAGCTGTGCAACCTCAAGCTCGGCATCCGCCCGCGCGTGCCCTACACCTTCTTCGACGCGGAATACTTCGACGACCTGCGCCGCCAGCTCGAGCGCATGATCGCCGACGGCCGCGCGCCGGCGTGGATGGCCGACTACATTCTCTTCTCCGACCAGCCCGAGGACGTCGTCGCCTTCTACCGCAGGACCCTCAAGGTGCTCTGAGGCCGGGCGGGTCAGGCCAGCAGGGCGGCGTATTTCTCGGCATCCTCGGGGGTGTCGACGCCGATGGTCGGGTCCGTGGTCACGCCGCAGACGATTTCGTATCCGTTTTCCAATACGCGGAGCTGTTCCAGCTTTTCGATGACCTCCAGGCGGCCCGGGGGCAGCGAGGCGAAGCTCTCGAGCAGGCCGGCCTTGTAGGCGTAGAGCCCGAGATGGCGGTGACACGGGTGGCTGCGCACCCACTCGTCGTCGCCGCGGCCGCCGTGATCGCGCGGATGGGGGATCGGCGAGCGCGAGAAGTAGAGGGCCTGGCCGTCGCGTCCGAGCACGACCTTCACCTGGTTGGGATTCTCAAAGTCGGCGCGGTTGGTGAACGGGGTGCAGAGCGTGGCCATGTCGGCGTCGCCGGCGATGAGTCCGGCCAGCAAGCGGATCTGCGCGGCGCTGACCAGCGGCTCGTCGGCCTGGACGTTGATGACCTGGTCCGCCTTGATCGTGCGGTTGGCCTCGGCCAGCCGGTCGGTGCCGCTCTGGTGGTCGACGCGCGTGTGAATGACGTGAAAGCCCGCATCCGCCAGCGGGGCCGCCAGCAACGGGTCGTCCACCGCGAAATACAACGGCAGCTCCGGGACCTCGCCGCGGATGCGCTCCGCCACATGCAGCACCAGCGGACGCCCCTGGATCCGGTGCAGGAGTTTGCGCGGGAAACGGGTCGATTCGAGACGACAGGGGACGATGATGGCGGTGGTGGACATGGGGAACACCGCCATCCTGAACGAAGGTTTTTGAGTTGCAAGCCACCCGCCGCGACCGGCACTTTTTACGCTTGAACTCAATGGAAACCAACGAAACCGCCGGCAGCAGTCAGCTCACCAAGGAGTTGCTCGTGCAGAACAAAATGGGCATTCACGCGCGCCCCGCCGCCATGATCGTGCGCATCACCAACAAGTTCAAAGCCGACGTCCTCGTCGAGAAGGACGAGGAGCAGGTCAACGGCAAGAGCATCATGGGCCTGATGATGCTGGCCGCGGGCAAGGGTTCGAAGGTGAAGTTCATCGCCAACGGCAGCGACGCCGCCGGCATGTTGGACGAGCTCGACCAGCTGTTCGCCCGCAAGTTCGACGAGGCCTGAGCCCACCGCCCGGCAGGGCTGGCCCACGAAAAACACAAAAGGGCACGAAAATTTCCCCAGTCAAAAGGCGACCCGCACCGGGTCGCCTTTTTCGTGCCGTAGCGCCGGAGCGGAACGGACAGGAATGTCCGTTT
This sequence comes from Verrucomicrobiota bacterium, assembly GCA_043815125.1. GTDB lineage: Bacteria > Verrucomicrobiota > Verrucomicrobiia > Opitutales > Opitutaceae > JAUWBF01. The sequence continues at coordinate 9,174 of JBDRJH010000266.1, read as the reverse complement.
CCCTTCAGATCCCGTAAAACGCCCGGGCGTTGCGCGTGGTGACTTCGCCGAACTCCTCGGGCGGCACACCGAGCACCCCGGCCGCAAACTCCGCGGTGTGGCGCAGGTAGGCGGGCTCGTTGGGCTTGCCCCGATGGGGCATGGGCGTGAGGTAGGGCGCGTCGGTCTCGACCATCAGGCGGTCGAGGCCCTGCGCGAGCATCGAGTCGCGCACGTTGCCGCCGTTCTTGTAGGTGACCACGCCGGTGATCGAGCCGCGCGAACCGCGCCGGGTGAGTTCGGCCATCTCGGCCGGCCCCTCGCTGAAACAGTGGAAAACGACCTTGGTCCAGTCCACGCCGGACGCGTCGATCATCTCCACGCACTCGGGGAAGGCGCCGCGCGAATGGACCACCAACGGGCAGGCCAGCCGCCGGGCGATGGCAAGCTGCGCGGCGAAGGCGGCCTTTTGCCAGCCGATGATCCGCTCCGCGGCCCCGGCGTCCTGGGGCAGGTGAAACCGGTCGAGTCCACACTCGCCGAGCCCGACCGGACGCAATCCGTCGCCGGACCAGTAGGCCTCGACGAGCGCGATCTCGTCGGCCCAGTTTTCCGCGACCGAACACGGGTGCAGCCCGACCGTGTAGTGCACGAAGCCGCGGTGCGCGGTCGCCAGGTCGCGGTAGAGCGGCCAGTCGTCGGAGCCGGTGCCGATGGTGACGAGGCCGACGAGACCGGCCTCGCGGGCGCGGGCCAGGGTGGCGTCGAGCTCGCCGTGGCGGACCGCGGCGTCGAGGTGGGTGTGGGTGTCGATCAGGACCATTTTGTATCAATAAACCGGTTACAGATAGAGGGGCGCGTAGCGTTCCTCCAGGTAGCGCAGGAGGTGGCGGGGGGAGAGTTCCTCGCCGGTGACGTGCTTGACCAGCTCCAGCGTGTCGAAACGGCGGCCGTGCGCGTGGATGTTGGTCCGCAGCCAGCCGAGCAGGCGCGAGAAATCGCCGCGGGCGAAGTCGTCCTCCAGGCCGGGCAGCGCCGCGAGCGCGGTGAACCAGAGCTGCGCGGCCATCATGTTGCCGATGCAGTAGCTGGGGAAGTAGCCGAAGGCGCCGCCCGACCAATGCACGTCCTGGAGCACGCCGCTCTGGTCGTCGGTCGGCGTGAGGCCGACCAACTCCGCGCAGCGGGCGTTCCAGGCGGCGGGCAGGTCGCCGACGGCGAGGTCGCCGTTGAAGAGCCGCTGCTCCAACTCGAAGCGCAGGATGATGTGCAGATTGTAGTGGATCTCGTCAGCGTCGACGCGGATGAGCGTGGGCTGGACGGCGTTGACGGCGAGGTAGAGCTCATCCGAGGAGACGCCGGCCAGCTGGGTCGGAAAGGCCCGGCGAAACCTTGGCTCAAAAAACCGCCAGAACGCCCGGCCGCGCGCGACCTGGTTTTCCCACAGGCGGCTCTGGGACTCGTGCACGCCCATGCCGACGGACTGGCCGAGCGGGGTGCCTTGCAGGGCGAGCGGCAGGCCCTGCTCGTAAAGGCCGTGGCCGGTCTCGTGGATGGCGCTGAAGATGGCGTCGAGGGGGTTGTCGACGTCGAACCGGGTGGTCATGCGGATATCGGCCCCGGCCCCTTCGCAAAACGGGTGCAGGGAGACGTCGATCCGTCCGCGACCGAAGTCAAAACCGAGACGATCGACGACGTCCTCGAGGAACTCCTTTTGCGCCTCGACGGGGAAGCCGCGGAAGATGTCCGTGCGGGCCGGCGCTCGCCCGGCCGCATCGAGCCGGCGCACGAGCGGCACGAGGCCGGCCTGGAGTTCGTCGAAGAGCGCGGTGATCTTCGCGGCCGTCATGCCGGGGTCGTGACGCTCGATGGCGTAGTCGTAGGGCCGGTCGCCCCAGCCTTGCAGCGCGGCTTCGCGACGGGCGAGCGCGAGGTGTTTTTCCAGATAGGGGGCGAACTTGGCGTAGTCGTTGTCCTCGCGGGCCGTCGCCCAGGCGTGGTAGGCGGCGCTGGAGTGGCGGGCCTTCTCGGCGGCGAACTCGCCGGGCAGGCAGGTGGCGCGGTCGTAGTCGACGCGGGCCCGGCGCACGACCACGAGCCGGTCGGCATCGAGCGCCGCGGCCGGGGCCTCGAGCTCGGCGAGCAGGCGGCCGATCTCGGGGTCGGTGGCGGCGGCGTGCTGGAGCTCGGCCATCAGCGCCAGTTGCTCGGCGCGCTGGTCGGCGCTGTCGGGGGGCAGGTTGACCTGCTCGTCCCAGCCGAGCAGTCCGGAGATGGTGCCGAGATAGTGGGCGCGCCGGAGGCGGCCGATGAGCTGTTCGAAGGCGGTGGTCATGGAGAATGGGTCCGCCACCTTGCACGCGCGCGCGGCGCTTGACCAGTCCGGGGTGAGACCCTTGACGGGCCGGTCAACGGTCCCCGGCGGCCAGCGTGAGGCCGAGCGGCTCGACGCCGACGATGGAGACCAGTCCGCCGCTGGCCCGCAGCCGGACCTTGGAGTCGCCGTCGTTGAGCCGGGCCTTGAGACGCGATGAGCCGGCGGCGCCGGACAACACGTCCAGCTCCAACCCTCGGGCCTTGACCTCGCCGAGCCAGGGGGCGGTGGCGTCGATGAGCACGCTCGCGGTCTGCTCGACCTTCAAGACGATGGAGCCGACGGCGGTGCGCACGGAGGCTTCGCCGCGGCGCGGGTTGGCCAGGCCGAGCAGGACGTCGAGCGTGTCCCCGCGGATTTTGACGGCGTCGGCCGCCTGCTGGATCTCGACGACGCCGCCCTGGCTGGACACGTCGACCGGCCCGGAGGCCGTGCCGATCAAAACCTGGCCGGTGCCGATGTTGACGTCGACGGCCCCGGCGGCCGAGGAGAGGACCACCTGCCCGCCCAGGGTCTTCGCGCTGAAGTCGCCGGCGACATGCTGGGCATAGAACCGCCCCCCGTCGGTTCGCAGGACCACATCGCCGTCGATGCGGTCGATCTCGGTGCGCACCTGCACGCCCTTGATGCTGAGGTTACAGGCCCGCGGCGCGGTGATGCGCACCGTGCAGTGAACCTGCCGCACGGGGTCCCAGTCCCAGATCACGTTGCGACGACTGGAGCCTTCCATGCGCACGCGGTCGCCGGTTTGCGAAAACTCGAAACGCCAGTCCTCCAGGGCCCGGTCCGCCCGCGCCTCGTCCTTAAGCGAGAGCGACTGGGTCACCTCGATTTTCACCATGCCCTCGGGTCCGGCGACCAACTCCAGCTCGCCAAAGGAGAGCTCGATGTCGAGGTCCGGCCTGCCGGTGACCGGAAACTCACGGGAGATTTCACGCACGCTGGCGGCCAACGAAAAAACCGTCCCCATCAAAAAAAGGGTGAAATACCTAATGGAGACGGGTCCGAACATACTGCTTGGTGTAAAAATAATGTTAATGACTCAAGGTTTCAATCAGGCCGTGGCGTGAATGTTTCTTCTGCGATCCCGGTCCGCAGGAGTCAGCCCGCCGCCGGCGGCGTCAGACCTTGGCGCTGTTGTCGCACTTGAAGTGCACGAGTTTGCGGCGCTCAGCCCGGGCCTTGAGCGAGGAGACTTCGCCGGCGGTCTGTCCGGGCACGGGGAAGCGTCCGAAGTTGCTGCCCTTCACGGTCAGTTCATCCCGCGCGGCGGCGTCGGCGAGCAGCACCAGCAGCTCGGCCTTGGCGGGCAGGCGCCGCTGCGGGAAGCCGGCGTGGGCGGCCAGCCAAAGCAGCGTGGATTGGGAGGGACGGGTTGCGGATTCGTTCAAGATACCCAGTTTCAAAGCCAAGCCGCCCCGCCAAGTCAACGAGGCGGCGGTAATATTCCTCGTTTCACCCCGGCTACATCCCTCCGCCCATGCTCACGCCCGAACAACACCGCATCCTCCGCGAGGCCGGCACCGAACGGCCTTTTTCCAGCGAATTGCTCAACAACAAGGCCGCCGGGGTCTACGTGTGCGCCGGCTGCGGCAACGAGCTGTTTTCCTCCGAGACCAAGTATGATTCGGGCTCGGGCTGGCCGAGTTTTTACGCGCCGGTCGCCGAGGGGCATGTGCTCAACCGGCTCGACGAGAGCCACGGCATGATCCGCGAGGAGACGGTCTGTGCGCGCTGCGGCGGCCACCTCGGGCATGTGTTCCCCGACGGCCCGAGGCCGACCGGCCTGCGCTACTGCATGAACGGTCTGGCCCTGCAATTCGTGCCGGCGGACGCGGCCGAGTAAGGACGAGTCAAACGGGCTGCCGCCCCGCCCCCCCCGGGTGTCTCATAGGCGGGGCCGGGCGGGAGAACGTCGCCGGCGCTACCGGGCACACCCGCGGCTACATTGCTAACACAGCGCGGCCGCCCAGACGTCTTCCTTGAAGCCGACCAGGCCGACTGCGCCGCGGGGGCCGGTGCCGAGCGCGAAGGGGCGTTTCACGAGGTTGCCGTTGGCGGCGAGCAGGGCGATGGCCTCGTCCTCGGTGAGGCCGGGGAGCCGGTCGCCGAGTTTTTGCGCGCGGTAGTCCTGCCCGGAGGTGTTGAAGAGTTTTTTCAACGCGGCCGGACCGCCCTGACGGGCGAGCATGGCGCGCAGCTCGGCGGGCGCGGGCGGAGTCTCGCGGATGGGCTTTTCCACGAAGGCGATGCCGGCGGCGCGCAGCCATTTGACGGCGCGGCGGCAGGTGTCGCAGCCGGTGTAGGTGTAAACAACCAGTTCGGAAGAGGGCGCGGAGGCGGTCATCGCACCCAGTTTTTGGCGCGCACGAGGAATTGCCAGTTTCCTTTGTAGGTGCCGAGTTCGCCGTAGAAGCTGAGGCGGCCCTTTTCGTTGCGTTGCTCGTAGAGCAGGTCGCGGATCTCTTTTTCGTGGCTGAAGACGTCGTAGACCTGGCCGGCGAACTCGACCTTCACATAGCGGTGGTCGACGGCCTTGCCGGTGACGCGGAAGATCTTGCCCGACCAGGTGCCGTCGCGCAAGTCGGCGTCCTTCGGCAGATCGGCGAGCCGGATGGCCTTGGTGAGGTCGACCATGCCGTAGTCGACCCGGAGGGGATCGCCCACGGGGTCGTCCTCCTCGCTGGGCTTGGTGAGGGCCAGCCAGCGGTCGGGCCGGTTGTCGTCGACGACGTTGAAGCGGGCATAGAGCGGGAAGTGGTCGGAGAAGCCGGAGCCGGCGGGACCGTCGAAGCTCCAGCGGTTGGGCTGGCCGTAGCCGTCGACATTGAGCCCGGCCAGGGTCATGACGGCGAAGGAGTTGTCCTCGTATTGCACGCCGCGTTTGTCGTAGAGGCCGCGGGAGACGATGAGGTGCATGAGGGTGCCCCACTCGCCGCGGAACAGGTCGCTGCGTCGCTGCTCGCGGGGCAGCTCGAACCAGAGGTTGTAGAGGTCGCGGTCGCGGCCGCGGATGGCGAGTTCGTTGCCCTGGGCGCGCAGGTGGGTGTTGATGCCGGTCTCGCGCATCGCCTTGTAGCGCTCGCGCTGGTTGTAGTGCGAGTTGAGGTCGCCCGCGATGACGATGTCGGTGTTGGGATCGGCGGCGAGCAGGCGGTCGACGCGGGCGCGCAGGGTCTTGGCGTTGGCGATGCGGTCGCCCTCGGTCTCGACGTTGCCGGCGCCGGATTTCCAGTGGTTGGCGAAGACGTGCAAGGTGTGCCCGTCGACCGAGAGCTCGGCCTCGACGATGGTGCGGGCGTTTTGCGTGGGGTGGTTGCGCACGGCCTTCACGGGGAAGCGGCTGAGGATGACGTTCTGGATGGCGCGCCCGCGGCTCTCGCCGGGGTAGACGCCGGGTTGCTCGTCGCTGGTGATGAGCGTGTAGCCGGTCATGCCGTGGTCGCTGAGCGCCTTGAGCAGCCAGACGGCCGAGGAGGTGCCGGCGATGTCGGGGGGCAAGGGTTGCCCGGCGAGCAGCTCGTCGTAGCGCCGGTCGGCGTGGGCGGCCAGCCAGGCGTCGGCGTCCCCCGGTTTGCCCCCGGCCGGGGGGGTCTGGTCGAGCTCGACCTCGTTGAAGACGATGATGTCGGGTCCCTCGCCGCGGTTCACCCGGGCCAGCACGCGGGAGATGTTCTGGAGCTTGGTCGACAGATGCGCGGGCGTGTAGCGGGCCGGCTGATAATCGTCGTAGAGCGCCACGCCGTCGGCGTCGAAAAGGTTCTCGACGTTGTAGGTGACAATTGAAAACGAACGCGCCGCCGCGGTTGAAACCGACAGCAGGAGCACGACGACAAACGGGAGGAGGCGCATGGGATAAATGGAGCGGTAAAGGAAAACGGGACGCAAAATAAAGGCGGAGGTTTCGGGCGACATTTCGGTGACGAACGCGGCCGCATTGACCCCGAAAAATTCCTGGCCAACGGTCGGCGCGATGAACGCCCCCCTGCTGGCCGTCGACAACCTTAGCATTGTTCGCGCCGAAACCACGCTGCTCGATCAGGTCAGCTGGCGGGTGCGACCCGGCGAGCACTGGGTCGTGCTCGGCGCCAACGGCAGCGGCAAGACCTCCCTGCTGCGCGCGCTGACCGGTTACCTGACCGCCTCCTCCGGCGACATCCAACTGCTGGGCAAGCGCTACGGTGAATGCGATTGGCGCGACCTGCGCGAGCGCGTCGGCCTGGTTTCCAGCGCGTTGCAGGCCTCGATCCCGCCCGGCGAACCGTTGCTGGACACGGTCATCAGCGGAAAATATGCGCAGCTCGATTTGTGGGTCGACCCGTCGGAGGCCGACCGGCGGGCCGCCCGCAAGTGGTTGCGCACCGTGAAACTCAAGATCCCCGAGGACCGCCCGTGGCTGTTTTTGTCCCAGGGAGAACGCCAGCGCGTGCTGATCGCCCGCGCCCTCATGGCCAGGCCCGACCTGCTCATCCTCGACGAGCCCTGCGCCGGGCTGGACCCGGTGTCGCGCGAGCACTTTCTGAGGGTCTTCGACGAACTTGCCTCGCACCGCGGCGGACCCGCGCTCGTGCTGGTGACCCATCACGTTGAGGAGATCATGCCGGTCTTCACCCACGCGCTGCTGCTGCGCGGCGGCAAGGTCGTGGCGGCGGGCCCGCGCGAGGACGTGCTGACCACCGCGCTCCTGGGCGAAACCTTCGGCGCGCCGGTGAAACTCGGCCGGCACCACGGCCGGCTGACCCTGCGGGTCGCGCACGCATGAATCCCCTGCCCCACTGGATCGAGCTGCTCGGGCTGACCTCGCCGTGGACCTACGGGGCGCTCTTTCTCGCCGCCTCGCTGCTGCTGGTCTGGCGACTGGAAGCATTGCTCGATCACGGGCTCGAAGGCACCGCGCTGGCCACCCTCGTCATGCCCTACTGCTCCGGGCTGGGCAACCTGCTGCTGGTCTGGATCGTGGCGCGGCAAAACGGACCGGCCGGCGAGATCGCCGTCAACGCCGTGGTCAACAACATGACCAATCTCACGCTGCTGCTCGGCCTACCCGCGCTCATCTGGGGACTGCGCCTGACCGCAGGCGCCGCGCCGGGCACCGGCGGCAAGGCGCGCGGCAAAAGGAAATCCGCCGGCGTCGACCCCGACCTGCCTCGCCGGCTCAACAAGCTCGCCCTGCTGCTCACGCTGACCGCCGGTCTGTTTTTCACCGGCGCGGTCTGGGCGCTTGGACGCGACGGCGCCATCGACCTCGGGGACGGACTCGTGCTGGTCGGCCTGTTCGCCTTTTGGCAAACCGTGCAGGCCCACGACGTGCTCAAGCACAACGCCCGGCAACGCGTCGTGTTTTCACCGTTCTTCTACGCCGATATCGCGCTGGTGTTGCTCGGCGCGTGGGGGATGTTCACCGGGCTCGAGTGGATTGTCACCTGGTTGTCCTCGTTGGAAACGGGCTTCGTCAGCGCGGCCAACCTCGGCTGGCTGACCGGCTGGCTGATGGTGATCCCCAACGCCCTGCTTGCCTTTTATTACGCGCACCGCCGGCGCGCCGAAGTCGTCTTCGCCTCGCAGATCGGCGACGGCCACATCTGCATCCCGCTCATGATCGGCCTGTATGCGCTGTGGCAACCGGTGCCGGTTTCCGCGACGATGTCGAGTGGCCTGCTGTTGATCGGCGGCGCGCTCATCGTGCATCTCGGCTGCGTGCTCGCGCTGGGCGGCCTGCCCCGCTGGCTCGGCGCGGTGCTGATCGCGGCCTACGGTTGGTTCGTGTGGACCGGCTTGGCCGGGTAAACGCCCGGGATGACGCGCAGCGCGCCGGGCACGAAACGGCCCGGGCACGCATCACGCGCATCCGGGCCTTTCGCTGTTCTTCAATTGGTGGAGGTGGCGGGAGTTGTTCTGCGGCGCAGCCGCTTGCCCGACAGCCGCGTGAACGCGCAGCGTGCGGGACGCGGCTCGACTCCCGCCGCCGCGCGCCGGGCACGAAAAAGCCCGGGCACGCATCACGCGCGCCCGGGCCTTTCACTGTTCCAATTGGTGGAGGTGGCGGGAGTTGAAGCCGAGACTGCGAATCACGCACCATCAGTAAACCAAATGCATCTATCTGAAAGGCAATGCACTCAGAAGTTCATGATCTCATGCATCAGTAACCCGGATACGCATAAAAACGCACCTCTCCGCAGTTTTCCTGTCTAGAATTGTCCAGAAATATGAGACCCAGCACCATGAGGCGTCCTCCTCGAATCAACGATTAGGATACGAAGAGATCGGCACAATTCGAAATGCTCACTCAAACCGCAACCACGCGAGGCCAGTTAGACTTTGTTGGACAGGTTACGCTCCAACCCGGGATCCAAAATGCGCTCCGCGAGGTGGCTCAGGGGAAGAGCCCCGGCTCATCTTGGCGGCGGCCACGCGCTCAATTCCCAAAGTGAACGCGGCAAGGCGACAGCTGGATTTCAATTTCCGCTTTTGGTATTCAACCGAGTTCTTCGCACCGTCGAGAATCGTGAAGAGCTTCGCCATCACCTCGTCGCGCGACCAGGTGTAGTTTGCAGGTTTTGTAGCCACCCAAAATAGGAGACGACCACTCCGCCGGAATTGCAGAGGACGTCCGGGATCACCTCGATGTCGACGCGGGCTTCCAGCATTTTGTCCGCCTGATTGGTAGTGGTCCCGTTGGCCGCCTCGGCCAACACCCGGCAGCGCAGGCGGCCCGCGTTCTCGATCGTGATGACACGCTCCAACGCCGCGGGCACCAGCACCGTGCAAGGCAGGGTGAGCAACTGGTCGTTGGTGATCGCTTCACCGCCTCCGGCATGCCC
>JBDRJH010000265.1:0-2954 GCA_043815125.1 Verrucomicrobiota bacterium | reverse complement strand
AGGCGACGACTTCGGCGCGGGTGGCGGCACCGTCATCGGCGAGGTTAAACGTGCCGGCGGTGGTGTTGTCGGCCGCCCAGGCGGCCCAGCAGCCGCCGCAGATGTCGTCGCGGTGGATGAGGTTCAGATGGTGTCCGCCCGCGCCGGGCAGCGTCGCGGGGGGCGGCGTGGTGCGCAGCTGATCGAGCAGGTGGTGCCGCCCGGGGCCGTAGATGCCGGCGAGGCGCAGCACGGTGGCGCGGCCGGGCCAGTCGAGCGCGCGTTGTTCGGCGGTGCGCAGCACGGCGGCGGGTTCGTCGAGACCGGGCGCGATGGTCGGGGCGGATTCGTCGAGGCGCGCTCCGTCGCCCTGCGGGTAGACCGAGGTGCTGCCGGTATAGATGAGGTGGCCGGGCCGGGCGGTGCGACGGGACCAGGCGAGAATGGATCGAAGGCCCTCGACATAGCTGTGTTGGTAACCGGGGAGACCGCCACCGCCGGAGGCGACGCTGTTCAACACGAGGTCCGCGTCCGCCGGCACGCGGTCATGCCAGTCGAGGGTTGCCAGATCGGCGATGACTGTGTGGACGCCGCAGGCGGCGAGTTGTGCGGCACGGGCGGGGTTGCGGGTGAGTGCGGTTACTCGCATCCCGGCGGCGGCGGCCCGGCGGGCGAGTTCACCGCCGACGTAGCCGGCGCCGAGGACGACGAGGGAGTGATCGGTCAAGTTTGCTGGTGCAAGCGGGGTCATTCGTGGTTTTGTTGGGCAACATGCCCACGGTTGTCGCGATTTTGCCAGAGGGATTTGAGGAATTGGAGGCCGTCGCGCCCATCGACCTGCTGCGGCGGGCCGGGGCCGGGGTGACCATCGCCGCGCTGGATGACGCGCCGGCCGTGAAGGGGCGCAATGGGATGACCCTGGTGGCCGACACGACGCTCGCGGCGCTGGAGGCGGCGGGCGGTCCGTCACCGGACCTATTGTTGCTGCCGGGCGGTCCCGGCGTGAAGTCGCTGCGGGAGTCGGAACTGGTGCGGACGTGGGTCGCGCGTCAGGCGGAGGGCGGCCGGTGGTTGGCGGCGATCTGCGCCGCACCGACGGTGTTGCACGACGCGGGGTTGTTGGCGGGGCGACGGTTCACGGCGCATTTTTCGGTGGCCGGGGAGTTGCCCGAGCTGCTTGCGGAGGAGCGGGTGGTGGTGGATGGCCGGCTGATCACGTCGCGAGGGGCGGGCACGGCGGTGGAGTTCGGACTGGCCTTGGTGGTGGCATTGTGCGGTCGAGTTACGGCGGACGAAATCAATCGCTCGATCTGTGCTTAAAAGCTTTTGCCGCGAAGGTCTTGCCGGCCAAGCTTGCGAACTTGCAGGCGGCCCGGGAATAGGGCTTACCCCCTAGGCTATTACCATGATTGGGTTTCAACAAAACCATGCCGGTCACGAGGTCTTCCCCCCGCGACGGGGCGAAGCTCGGCCAAAAACCGGCTAAAAACGCATCATGATGCAAGAGACATCGCAAAACACCGTCGCACCGACGGTCGAGACCGTGATCGAGCCAAGCCGTGGCTGGCTACGAGTGCCTTGGCGTGAACTTTGGCATTACCGCGACTTGTTCTGGCAGTTTGTGAAACGTGACTTCTCGACCAAGTATCGTCAGACGCTGCTGGGCCCGGCGTGGTTCGTTTTGCAACCGTTGATGATGACGGCGATTTTTACGGTCGTGTTCGGGCGGCTGGCCAAGCTGCCGACGGACAACGTGCCGCCGATGCTGTTTTATTTGTGCGGGTTGGTTTCGTGGACGTATTTCTCGCAAAGTTTCCCCGCGGTGGCGGGCACGTTCACGGGCAATGCGCATTTGTTCGGGAAAATTTATTTCCCGCGGCTGGCGGTTCCCTTGTCCGTGATCACGGGCAATCTGGCGGCGTGGGGCCTGCAACTGGCGACCTTCGCGGCGGCGTGGGTGTATTTCCGGTGCTTCACGCCGTTCGGCGAGCACGCGTTGCTCGCCCCCCTGCCCGCGCTCGGCCTGCTGCTGTTGGCGCAATTGCAAATCATCACGCTGGCGCTGGGCGTGGGCCTGCTGCTCGCGGCGGCCACGGGCAAGTATCGTGACCTGCAGCACATCCTGCCGGTGCTCGTGCAGGTGTGGTTCTATGTCACGCCGGTGGTGTATCCGTTGTCGATGATCTCGCGCGAGGCGCGTTGGTGGTGGGTGGCTTCGCTCAACCCCATGACCGCGCCGGTGGAAGCCATCAAGGCCGCCCTGGTCGGCGGCACCTCGTGGACGCCCATGCTGGCCGCCGGCGCGTGGGCGACGACACTGGTGGTGCTGTTGGTCGGCCTGGCGGCGTTCGGCCGCGCCGAGCGCACGGTGGTGGACGTGGCGTGAGCGGGGAAAACCGAAGGACGAAACAAGCCCATGAGCCAACCCATCATTGAGGTTCAAAACCTCTCGAAACGCTACCGCCTGGGTCGCATCGGCGCGACGACGCTGCGAGACGACCTCGCACGCATCGGCAGGCGCCTGCGCGGACTTGAAGCCGGGTCGGGCGCCGGCGACTTCTGGGCGTTGCGCGACGTCTCGTTCGAGGTGCGGCGAGGCGAGGTCGTGGGCATCATCGGTCACAACGGCGCGGGCAAGTCCACCTTGTTGAAAATTCTGTCGCGCATCACCGAGCCGACTTCCGGCCGGGCCGTGCTGCGCGGGCGGGTGGCCTCGCTGCTGGAGGTTGGCACCGGCTTCCACCCGGATCTGACCGGCCGTGAAAACGTTCACCTCAACGGTGCCATTCTCGGCATGAAAACCGCCGCGGTCGCGGGCCGTTTCGACGAGATCGTGGCCTTCGCCGATGTCGAGAAATTCATCGACACGCCGGTGAAGCACTACAGCAGCGGCATGCGCGTGCGGCTGGCCTTCGCGGTGGCCGCGCACCTCGACTCCGAAATACTCATCGTCGACGAGGTGCTGGCGGTGGGCG
>JBDRJH010000264.1:0-8082 GCA_043815125.1 Verrucomicrobiota bacterium | reverse complement strand
CTGGAATCCGGCATCGCCGGGCGGCAGGTGACCATCGCCACCAACACGGTGGCGGGCACGGACATCCCTGCGGGGCGCTGGTCGCGCATCCTCGTTCGCGGGACCGTGCCGGTCTCCAACCTGCGCGTCGTGATCGTGTTTTTTCCCTCCCTGCAAGAGCCGCGCGATGGAGCGGTGAAGATTGATGACGTGCAGATCGTGCGTCTGCCCTGAGTCCCATCCCCCGAAAGTTTGTCCGTTAAGCCAATCCAACTCAACCCAACCAAAAAATGAATACCCTCGTTACCCTCGTTCGTTCCTCCATGCTCGCCGCCGGTTTAGCGCTGGCGTGCTCGGTCTCCGCCCAAAACCTGCTCACCAACCCCGACTTCGCCGGCAGCGGCAATGGCTGGGGCACCTTCGGCGCCGCCGGCTTCACCGATTTCTTCGGCCAAAACACCGAGGCGGCTTTCTTCAGCGACAATGACGGCAATGGCGGCGGTCTCTTTCAGGACGTCGCCGGAACGGCCGGGCTCGAATACACCTTCACCATCCTGGCGATGCGGATCGAGACCAATACCAACCCGACCATCAGCTACGGACTGGAGTTCCGCGACGCGGGCAACGCGCTGATCAGCTTCGCGGGCACGGTGATCGACTACGGCTCCGTGAGTCGCAACGACAACAACTACTCGCCCGCGTCCGTCTCGGGCATCGCCCCGACCGGGACGGCCGTGGTGCGGTCCATAATCGGTTACTCCGACACCGTGGCCGGCTCGAACTTCTTCTTCGTGTTCGACACCGATCTGACGGCGGCGACCCCGGTGCCGGAGCCTGCGTCCTTCGCCGCGCTCACCGGTCTGGGCGCGCTGGGCTGCGTGGCCCTGCGTCGTCGTCGTCGCGCCTGATCCGTATCGGTCAACTTTGCGCCGCCGGCTCCATGACCCGGCGGCGACATCCCCTTGTTTCTTTCCCACATGTCATCTTCTTTCGCCCCCTGGAAAATCTGGCTCAGTGCGCAACACGGCGACCGGCGTCTCGCCGAACAGCCCTCCGTCTTGGCGTCTCCGCGCACGGGTTTCGGAGGCGATTCTGTTTTCATCGACGACACCAAAGTTTTCCAACTCCTGCTGGGTTTTGGCGGCGCGTTGACCGAAGCCGTCGCGGTGACGCTGGGCAAGTTGCCCGAGGCTGAGCGAGAGATGATTCTGGCGAACTACTTTTCGCCGGAAAGCGGCCACGGCTACGCGCTCTGCCGCGTTTCGATCAACAGCTGCGACTTCGCGCTCGGCAACTACGCCTGCGCCGACACGCCGGGCGACATCGGGCTGGAGGGGTTCAACATTCGCCGCGACGAGTTCGCCATCCTGCCGCTGCTCCGCCGCGCCTTCGCGCTCTCCGGCGGACGCCTGAAAATCCTCGCCTCGCCGTGGAGTCCGCCCGCCTGGATGAAGACCAACGGCGCGATGAACGGTGGCGGTCGCCTGCGCCCCGAGTTTCGCGCCGTATGGGCGGAGCACTACGTGAAATTCATCCAGGCCTACGAGGCCGCCGGCGCGCCGATCTGGGCGATCACGGTGCAAAACGAGCCCGACGCCGCGCAGCGCTGGGACTCGTGCCTCTACTCCGCCGAGCAGGAGCGCGACTTCGTTCGCGACCACCTCGGGCCTGCGCTCGAGCGTGCCGGCCTCGGCCACGTGAAGATCATCATCTGGGACCACAACCGCGACCAGCTCGTGCATCGCGCGAGCGTAGCCTACGCCGACCCCGAAGCCTCGCGCTTCATCTGGGGCAGCGGCTTCCATTGGTATGTCCACGACAAGTTCGACAACGTGCGCCTCCACCACGACGCCTGGCCCGACAAGCACCTCCTCTTCACCGAGGGTTGTCAGGAGTGCGGCACCCATCTCGGCTCCTGGGCGGTCGGCGAGCGCTACGCCCGCTCCATCATCGCGGATTTGAACAACTGGACCGAGGGCTGGATCGACTGGAATCTCCTGCTCGACGAGACCGGCGGACCCAACCACGTGAGCAACTTTTGCAGCGCGCCGCTCATCGTCGAGACGGCCCGCGGCGTCGTTCACACGCTCAACTCCTGGCACTACATCGGCCACTTCTCGCGTTTTCTCCTCCCCGGTTCTCGCCGCGTGCTCTGCGCCACCACGCGCGACGACCTCCACGCCACCGCCGCGCTCAATCCAGACGGCTCCCTTGCCGTCGTGGTGATGAACGCCACCGAGACGCCGCGCTCCGTTTGGCTCTACGCCGGCGACACCGCCGCGCTCGTCGAACTGCCGCCGCGCTCCATCGCGAGTTGCCTGCGCGCGTCGGTCTGAGCGAGCCCCGCCCGTCTGCATCGCCCCGCTTCCCCCCGATGAGTTCTTCCTCCGGTTCGCCGACGGCCCCGCGCCGCCGACGTTTGGCCCTGCCATCCTCCGACACTTTGCGCGCGCTGTTTTCCCCCGGCGTCGCCGTCATCGCCTCGGTGTGCGTCGTCGCCTCGCTCTACGTGCTCGCGCGTCCTCGCGAGGCGGCCGGCGGCATGGCGCTGTGGACCTTCGGCCGGCCGCACCTCATCGCCTACCAGCCCATCATTCGTAGTTGGAACGCAGATACCGACGTGCCGGTGCGCGCCAGTCTGCTCGACTACCCCGCGCTGGAGCGGCGCGTGCTCTCCGGCTTCCTCTCCGGCACGCCGCTGGCCGACCTCGTGGAGGTGGAGCGCGGCATCGCGGCGCGCACCTTCGCCGGCCCGCTCGACGCGGTGGGTTTCGTCGATCTCACCGACCGGCTGCGCGAGGAGGGTCTGCTGGAGGAGATCAACGCGCCCTCCTTCTCGCCCTGGGCCACGCGCGGGCGCATCTTTGGCCTGCCCCACGATGTCCACCCCGTGTTGCTCGCCTACCGCGCCGATCTGGTCGAGGCGGCCGGCATCGACGTGTCGGGCATCGAGACGTGGGACGATTTTGAACGCGTGCTCGGCCCCCTGCAACGCGACCTCGACGGCGACGGTCGCATCGACCGCCGGCTGATCAATTTCTGGCCCAACAACGTGTGGCTGCCCGAGGCCTTTCTTCTCCAAGCCGGCGGACGCCTCTTCGACGAGAACGAACGTCCCGCGCTCGCCGGCGAGCGCAACGCGGAGGTGCTCGTTCGCCTCGCGCTGTGGGTCGGCGGCCCGCGTCGCATCGCGCTCGACGCGCCCGAATTCTCCGCCGCCGGCAACCAGTTGCGGCTCGACGGCCTGGTCGTCGCCTCGGTCCTGCCCGACTGGCTGGCCGGCGTGTGGAAGACCGATCTCCCCGGCCTGGCCGGCAAAATCAAACTCATGCCGCTGCCCGCCTGGGAGCGCGGCGGCCGCCGCACCACCGTGATGGGCGGCACCATGCTCGGCATCCCTAAGGCCACGCCGGATTTCGAGCGCGCGTGGCGCTTCGCCAAGCACCTCTACCTCTCGCCCGAACTCGCCGCGCAGCTCTACGAGAAGAGCAACATCATCACCCCGGTGAAGCGCCTCTGGACGATGCCGGTGTATGACCGGCCCGATCCCTACTTCGCCGGCCAGCCCGCCGGGCGGCTCTACATCGAGCAGGCCGCGGCCGTGCCCGCGCGCGTGTCGTCGCCCTACGCGGCGCTCGCGAGCACCGAGCTCGGCAACATCCTCCTCGCCCTCCAGCGCGAGGCCGAGGCCCGTGCCGCGGTCGATCCGGCCGACCTGCTCCCGCTCGCGCGACGCCTGCTGGCCGAGGCCCAGACGCGCCTGGAGGCGCGGATGAACCGTAACGTCTTTTTGAATACGCCCGCATTTGAACCCGCGTCCTCTCCGGCCCCATGAAATCGCCCTATCGCTCCGAGCCCCGGATGGTGCCGTGGCTGTTTCTCGCTCCATTCCTTGCCACCTCGGCGGTGTTTCTGCTCTGGCCGCTGGGCCAGTCCGTCGTGCTGTCGTTCCAGCAGACCTTCGGGCCGCAGGCGACGCGCTGGATCGGTCTGGACAACTTTCGTTTCCTGCTCGGCGACGCGCTGTTTTGGAAGGCGGTGCGGAACACGCTGCTGTTCACCGCCGGCTCGGTCTTCATCCAGCTGCCGCTCTCGCTCGGCCTCGCGATGCTGCTCAACCGCCCCGGCCTGCGCGGACGCGCGTTTTATCGGCTGGTGTTCTTTGCTCCTTCCCTGGTCGGCCTCGTGTTCGTGGGCATGATGTTCGCGTTGTTCTTCGAGAAGCGCACCGGACTGATCAACACCGGCCTGCATGCGCTCTTCTCCGGCTGGGATCCCGATTTCGCCTGGCTCGACGTCGCCGTGATGCCCGCGCTCATTCTTGCTGCGCTCTGGCTCTACGTCGGGTTCAACATGGTCTATTTTCTCGCCGCTTTGCAGAACGTGCCGGCCGAGCTGCTCGAGGCCGCCGACCTCGACGGGGCCGGCCCGTGGGATCGCTTTCGCCATGTAGTGCTCCCGGAAATACTGCCGGTTGCCTCCTTTGTGCTGCTGCTCTCGCTGCTCGGCAGTTTCCAGCTCTTCGAGCTGCCTTTTATCCTGCTCAACGGCCCCGGGCCCGATGACGCCGGCCTGACGCTCGTGATGTATCTCTACAATACCGGCTTCGTCACCGGCGACCTTGGCTACGCCAGCGCCATCGGCTGGGTGTTGGCGGTGGCGCTGATGGGGCTGGCGGCGGCGCAGCGATGGTTCATCCGGAGGACGGAATCGTGAGTGCGTCGCACGAGGCTCCCTCCGGCCTGATGACGCCGGGCAAACGTGCCGCGATCGGCGGCATCCACGCCCTGCTCGCGCTGTGCTCGGTCGTCACCTTGGTGCCCTTCGTCTGGATGGTCTGCTCGGCCTTGAAGGCGCCGGCGGATTTTTTCAGCTCCCCGTTTTTGCCCAAGGGCGACGGGTTCCTCGGCGTAGGATGGTCGCGGCTGACGCTGGACAACTTTCGCCGTCTCTTCGGCGAGCTCGGGGTGGGCAATGCGCTGATGAACTCGGCCTTCATCTCCACGCTCACCGCGCTGCTCGCCACCGTCTCGGCCGCGATGGGCGGCTACGCGTTGGCGAAGTTCCGTTTCCCCGGCCGCGAGGCCGTGCTGGGCTACGTGCTCTGGGCGCTGGTCATCCCCGGGCCGCTGCTGCTCGCACCCGGCTACAAGCTGGTTTTCCAGCTCGGCCTGCTCGACACCTACACCGGCCTTATCCTGCCCGCCATGGCGCCGGCCTTCGGCGTGTTTTTGTTTCGCCAGTCGATGATCAACAGCGTGCCCGAGGCGCTCATCGAGAGCGCGCGCCTGGACGGTGCGGGGGAGTTCCGCATCTTCTTCGAGATCGTGCTGCCCATGGTGCGCCCGATGATCGGGGCGTTTTTAATGATCACGTTTCTCGGCACCTGGAACAACTTCATCATGCCGCAGATCATCCTCCAGTCGGCGGAGCTGTTTCCGCTGTCTGTAGCGATAAACCAACTACGCGGCGTCTACGGCCAGGACTACGGCATGATCATGGCGGGCACGCTCGTCTCGGTCGCGCCGGTATTGTGCCTGTTTCTCCTCCTGCAAAAAGAATTCATCGCCGGCCTCACCGCTGGCGCGGTCAAGGGCTGAGGCCGGCCCCGCAGCCATGGACACGCCGCCCGTCACGATGCGCCAGGTCGCGCGCGAGGCGGGCGTCAGTCTCTCGACGGTGTCGCTCGCGCTGCGTCACGATCCGCGCCTGGCCGTCGCCACGGTCCGGCGGGTGTGCGAGGCGGCGGAGCGGCTCGGCTATCGTCCCGACCCGACGGTCAACGCGCTCATGGCCCGCCTGCGCACGCACGGCGAGACCGGCAGCCACGGCACCTTCGCCCTGCTCAACGCGACCCCCTTCGCGCGCCTGGAGGCGGACGACGCGCCGGCGTGGTTCCACACGTTTGCGGCTTTCTCGCGCGGCATCCGCCGGCGGGCGGCGGCGCTGGGTTATGGAGCGGACGAATTTTGGTTGCGCGCGCCCGGGCTCACGCCGGCGCGGCTCGCCGGGGTGCTGCACGCGCGGGGTATTCGCGGGGTGTTGCTGGTCGGTTTTGGCGGCGGGGCGCGTCCGGCCGAGGAGTGGGCGGAGGCTTGGGCCGGGCGCGAGGTCGTGGCGGTGGGCGCGCCGGTGGGCGAATCCGTGCTGGCCTTCGCGGCCAACGACCAGTTCGAGACCACGCGCCTCGCGGTGCGCCAGGCGTGGGCGCGCGGCTACCGGCGTCCGGGACTGGCCCTGCACGCGCACATCGAGGACCTGGTGCATCATCGCTTCGCGGGCGGGTTTTATGCCGCGCTGGAGGAGACGCCGGGCGTGACGCGTCTGCCGGTGCTCGCGCTGCACGGCGCGGAGGATTTTACCGCGACGGCGGGTGAATGGTATCGCCGGCATCGGCCCGATGTGGTGCTCACCCACGAGACGGCATGGCTGGAGTTGTTGCGTGGCGGCCTGGGGGTGCGCGTGCCCGAGGAGGCGGGGCTGGTGCATCTCGACCTGCCGCCGGGTGGCGAGGACTGGGCCGGCGTGGCGCAGGACAGCGCGGAGGTCGGCGCGGCGGCGGCGGATCTGCTCGCGTTGCGCCTGCACCGCCAGGAACTCGGCGAGCCTCCGACCGCGCCACGTCTGCTCCTGCCCGGCCGCTGGGTGGACGGCCCTACCCTCGGGCGTTTAAGGTAAGGGTCGCAAAACGTCGCCCGCCTCCGCTTGGGCGACCAGGCGATGCGCGTCTTCGGGCAGGAGGAGACCCTCGGCGACCGCGCGCTTCGCGGCCTCGCGCACGCGCTCGAGATAGGTCTCGCGCGAGCCGTAGCGCTCTTCCAGCGAGGGTCTGGGGTCGCCGGCCGCGAGGCGTTCGGCGCGGGTTTTTCGAAATGGGATGAACGACGCGGCGAAGCCGGCCGCGCGGTCGCGGTAAAAGCCTCCGCCCGCCACGCTCCAGCCGAGGTAGGTGCCGAGCGGGGCCTGGTGCAGGACGGAGGGCGCGCCGCCGACCTCGTTGCCGTCGGCATCCACGCGCGGGACGAGCGAGGGCAACACGCGCCGGATGCGCGGCGGCTGCCGGGAAAGCACGCCGGAGACGTCGGCGTGGTCGAACCCCTGGCCGAAGTCGTATTCAAAAAACGGATTCAGGAGGTTGTCCGGCAGCGGGGCGCCGGGGATGGACGGGAAGCCCGTCGAGGCGGCGTCGGGCGGGACGAGTTCGCCGCGGTCCAGGCGCGGATAACGGGACGGCGGGGGCTCGGCGTCCTTCGCCACCCAGTCGATCAGGGCGAGGAAAAGCGCGCGGTGGGTCTCGCGGATCGGGTTGGGGTTTCCGGCCAGACCGAGGTAATCGACCGCGGAGGCGGGCGTGGTGTCGAAGCCTCCGCCGCCGCCGCCGTGGGCGGTGCCCGGGAAGTAGTAGCGGCGCACCTCGGGAGGGAGCGGGATGTCGGCGGCGGCGTCGGTGCCCACCAGGCCGGGCGACATGCGCAGGCTCCAGAACTCGGCCGAGCCAAAGGTCTCCATGATCTTGGGCACGACCTTCGCCGCTCGGGCGCGGTCGAGCAGGCTCGCGGGTTCCGGGCGGCCGCGGGTGGCGTCGGGCCACGGGCTCCACCAGAGCACGCCTTCGCTGCCCGGCTCGTGGAGGCCGGCGGCGCCGCCGGGCAGGGCGAAGCGGAGATTCAGCGGCACCTGCCGGCCGGCGACGTGGACGTTGACGCCGTCCCACACGACGCGTCCGGACTCGTCCTCGTTGAAGCCGAGGTGGAGGAAGGTCTTGGTGAAGTTGCCCGACTGGGAAACGCCTTGGGCGACGACGTGGCGGACGCGGGCGGCGAGGGGATTGGGCGCGCCGGCGGCGTCGCGGGATTCGTGTCGGAAAAAGGAGACGATGTCGCGCGTGGCGGCGAGGCCGATGCCGAGCACGGGCGGATCCTTGGCGACGTAAACGAGCTCGTAGAGGAAGGCGGGATCGAAGCCGCCGCGCAGGCTGACGGCGGCCTCGCTCGGCCGGCCGGGGAAAGGCGTGACGCGGCAGTCGGCGAAGGCCCAGTCGGCGGAGGCGATCGGGAAGATGGCGCCGGGTTCCGCGGCGCGTCTGGTGAGCGTGGCCTTGGT
>JBDRJH010000263.1:0-2240 GCA_043815125.1 Verrucomicrobiota bacterium | reverse complement strand
CACCGGGGGAGGCGGGGCGCTGGCCACCGGCACGGGGTTGCCCGCCGGGGCGTTGACCGCCGCCAGGGTTGCCGCCGCCGCCGCGACGGCGGGGGCCGCCGAGGCCGACGTCCTCGGGGTTGAGGGGTTTGGGCTCAAAGGGGCCGTAGGCGAAGCCTTCGAGGGTGAGCTCGGGGATCTTTTGCCCGATGAAGCGTTCGATGTCGCGCAGGTCCTTGACGGTCTCGGGGGTGACGAGGGTGAAGGCGTCGCCGACGGCCTGGGCGCGGCCGGTGCGGCCGATGCGGTGGACGTAGTCCTCGGGTTTCTCGGGGACGTCGTAGTTGATGACGTGGGAGACGCCGGCGACGTCGATGCCGCGGGCGGCGATGTCGGTGGCGACCATGACCTCGTATTTGCCGGACTTGAAGCCTTCGAGGGCCTCGATGCGCTGGTTTTGCGAGCGGTTGGCGTGGAGCACGGCGACGGAGTGGCCGGCGGACTTGAGGCGGCGGGCGATTTTGTCCGCGCCGTGCTTGGTGCGGGAGAAGACGAGCACGCTGTCGAACTCGGTGCGTTCGAGCAGGGCGACGAGGAGGTCGAATTTTTGCGGGAAGCCGACCTTGTAGATGCCGTGGTTGACGGACTGGTTGACACTGCGGTTGACGCCGACCTCGACGCGCACGGGGTCGCGGAGGGCAAAGGCGGCGACGGCGGCGATCTCGGGCGGCACCGTGGCGGAGAAAAAGAGGGTCTGGCGCTGTTTGGGGCAGCGGGAGATGATGTCCTTGACCACGGGCAGGAAGCCCATGTCGAGCATGTGGTCGACCTCGTCGAGGATGAGGATCTGGATGAGTTTGAGGTCGATGACGCCCTCCTTGATGTAGTCCATCAGGCGGCCGGGGGTGGCCACGAGCACGTCGACGCCGTCGCGCAGGGCGGTGCGCTGGGCGCCGTAGCCTACGCCGCCGAAGATGGCGGCCGAGCGGATGTCGGTGAAGCGGGCGAAGGCGCGGAAGGAGGTGTCGACCTGGGCGGCGAGTTCGCGGGTGGGCTCGAGCACGAGCACGCGCGGCTGGCGTTTATGGCCGCCGAGGCGGGAGATGACGGGCAGGGCGAAGGCGGCGGTCTTGCCGGTGCCGGTCTGGGCGGAGCCGACAACATCGCGCCCTTCGAGCACGGCGGGGATGGCGCGGAGCTGGATGGGGGTCGGGTCGGCGTAGCCGGCGGCTTCGATGCCGCGCATGACCGCGGGGGAGAGATTGAGGGACTTGAAGGACATGGCGGACGGAAATCTGGCGTAGGGAACGATGTATGCGCAGATTGGATACCGGACCGCGCCGCCGGGAAAAAGAAAAAGGGCGAAGCGCGGGAGGCGCTTCGCCCTGGGAGAGTTTCAGGTCGTCAGAGAGAGAGAGGACCGGAAGCGAATCAGTAACGGTCGCGACCGCCGCCGAAGCCGCCGCCACCGCGACGCTCGCCGCCGCCGAAGCCGCCACGGCGTTCGCCGCCGCCGCCGCCGAAACCACGACCGCCGCCGCCGCCGCCACCACCGAAGGAACGGCCGGCGCCTTCCTCCTTGGGACGGGCTTCGTTGACGGTGAGGGCGCGGCCGCCGAGGTCGGCGCCGTTCAGCTTCTCAGCGGCTTCCTTGGCCTGATCGGCGGTGCCCATGGTGACGAACGCGAAACCGCGGGGGCGGCCGGTCATCTTGTCCATGGCGACGTAGACGTCGGTGACGTCACCGAACTGACCGAAAGCGGAGCGGAGCTCGTCTTCGGTGGTTTTGAAGGACATGTTGCCGACGTAGAGTTTGGAGTTGCTCATGTGATGTATTCGTAGATCTGCCGTTGCTCTGCCAGTCCGTTCCCGACCATCGGGTTTCGATATCATCACTTGAACTCTTCGCTCACTGACGACTCACCAGTTCCTGTCATACTTACGTATCTCTAACGAGGTGGGTAGGCCAGCAGGTCCGCGGGCGAACGCAAGGCAAATCGCGGCAGGGGCTTCCGCAACAGGTGGCGGGCAATCGCGGCGCGCGCTGTCATTTTCGGCAAAACCCGCTAGCCTGCGGCCATGTTGACCAATCTCCACCAACTGCTCGGCGGACGCCGTCCGGAGGATCCGGAAGACCCCGCTTTCATCGAGCAGGTGCGCCGGGAAATGCCGCCCGAGCCGCGCAGCCGGCGCTCCGAATGGGTGCTGGCGGTGGGCTGGGCGCTGATCGCCATCAAGTGCGTCGCGGTCTGGTGGGTGAT
>JBDRJH010000262.1:0-14882 GCA_043815125.1 Verrucomicrobiota bacterium | reverse complement strand
AGGTCGACGGCGCGTTGGGCGAGGTGGGCGTCGGTAAGGGCTTCGAGCTTGGCGACGCGGGCGGCGATGACGGAGTCCCAGGCCGAGAGGGCGTCGCTCCCCTCGCCTATCTTGGCGAGCGCTTCGTCGAGGGTCTCGGTGTCGGTGATGAGGGCGACGTGGGCGCTGAAGAGGTTGCGCTGGACCTTGTTCATGTGCTCGTCGTCGGCGAGGGCGCGCAGGGTGTCGGCGGCGTTTTCGACGGCGACTTTGAGCGCGGAGCGTTCGGCGGCTTCGTCGCCGCGTTGGCGGGCGGCGGTTTTGCCCACGCCGAGGCTCCAGTGGAAGATGGGACCGACGGCGATGCCGGGCGCGGCCATGGTGCCGGCGATGGTGTTGGCTACGGTGGTCGAGGAAGCGGGCTGCCAGTCGATATTGTCATCTTCGGAGGCGGCGGCCTCCTGCGGCTCGTCGTTGATGAGCTCGAGGTGGCGGCGGAGTTGGCGCAGGTGATCCTCGGCGTAAGGCGAGTCGGCGCGGACCTCGATGGTGCTGCCGGTGGTGATGCCGAGCTTGACGATGGAGAGCGCGCTGCGGGCGTCGGCCTCGCGGCCGTTGACGACGAGCGTGATGTTGCCGTCCATGGTCGCGGTGGCCTCGGCGAGCTGGGTGGCGGGGCGCAGGTGGAAACCGCGGGGGTTGGTGAATTTTACGCGGATGTGCGCGCCGTCGTAATCGTCGGCGGACGCGGCGTCGGTGTTGTCCGGATCGGCGAGGATGGCGGCGACGATCTCGGCGGCGTCGGTGGTGGTGGCGAGGCGGTCGGCGAGCGCGGCGTCGGCGGTGAGCGAGGTGAGGCGGACGAGCAGGCTGATGTGTTCGTCACTCTTGGCGGCGATGCCGAAAATGAGGCGGGCCTTTTCGTCGCCCTTCCAGGCGACCCCGGCGGGCACTTGCAGCATGGCGATGCGGGTCTCGCGGATGAGCGCGGCGTCCTGCGGTTGGCCGTGGGGAATGGCGACGCCGTTGCCGAGGTAGGTGTTGGCGGTCTTCTCGCGGCGCAGCATGCTGTCGACGTAGGCCGGCTCGATGGACTGACGCTCGGCGAGCAGCGCGGCGACGGCGCGGATGGCTTCCTCGCGGCTGGAAACGGTAACGCCGAGGCGGATATCGGCAGGGGTGAAATTCAACATGACAGAGGGGCTCCGAAAGGGGTTGTCGGTGAGGTATGAGAAAATAGGTAAACGTTTTCACATATTCGTCAATGGTTTTTTTAAGCACTGCGGACACAGGTCTACCTTTGAGAACATTTTCTCTCTAACGGGAAGGCGCTTGCAAAAACCGACGGCATGAGAAATGTGTGTTAACGTTTACCTATGGCCAGTATCAAAGACGTTGCCCTGAAAGCCGGAGTCTCCATCGCCACCGTGTCCCGCATGATGGCGGGCAAGGGTTACGTGAGTGAAGAGACCAAGGAGCGCGTGCAGGCGGCGATCGACGAGCTCGGCTACCGCCCAAATCGAGTGGCGCAGAGTCTGCGCGAGCAGAAGTCGCGTATCATCGGCCTGATCGTGTCGGACATTCAAAACCCGTTCTTCGGCGAGCTTTGCCGGGCGGTGGAGGGGTTTGCCCACGCGCGCGGGCTGTGTGTTTTTATCTGCAATACGGACGAGGATCCGGCGAAGGAGCAGCGTTATCTTGAGTTGATGATGCAGGAGCGGGTGGCGGGGGTGATCATCTCGCCATCGCATCAGGGGGCGGGGCGGCTGGCGGCGTTGACGAAGGCGGGCATTCCGGTGGTGACGGTGGATCGTCGCGAGGGGCGGGAGTTGGACGCGGTGTTGATCGACAATCAGGACGCGGCGCGGCACCTGGCCGAGCGGGTGATCGCAGGGGGCTACCGGCGGATCGCGGGGATTTTTGGCGCGAGCAGTTTTACGGCGGGCGAGCGGCTGGCGGGATTCGAGGCGGCGCTGGCGGCGGCGGGGCTGACGCCGCATGCGGTGAAGCGCGTGCCGGCGTTCGAGGCCGAGGGGCGCGCGGCGATGGAAGCGTTGCTGGGGGCGGGCGAGCGGCCGGACGCGGTGGTGTGCAGCAGCGCGTTGCTGGCGACGGGCGCCTACCGGGCGCTGCACGCGGCGCGTATTTCGATTCCTGATACGATGGGGTTCGCGTGTTTCGACGATCCGCCGTGGGCGACGTTCGTCTCCCCTGCCCTCACGGTGGTGCGTCAGCCGGCGGCGATGATCGGCGTGTCGGCGGCGGAGTTGTTGCTCAAACGCATCGCGGAGCCGGCCCGGGGGCCGAGCGTATTGCGTTTGCAGGGGGCTTTGATTGAGCGGGGGTCGTTGCGATGAGCCGCGAGGAGAAGACGAATGGCGGCGGCGGTGCGGGCGGTTTTCCAACGCGGTTGCTTTGGCTGCTGCCGGTGCCGGTGGTGGCGTTGGTGGTGCTGGGCACGCGGCTGGGTTGGTGGTGGTTGCCGGTGTCGGTGATGCTGGTGGTGTCGGCGGTGACGTATGGGTTGTTCGCCAGCGACAAGCGCCGGGCGCAGTCCGGGACGTGGCGGATTTCGGAGGCGACGTTGCACCTGTTTGAGCTGGCCGGCGGCTGGCCGGGCGCGGTGCTGGCGCAGCAGCGGCTGCGGCACAAGTCGTCGAAGGGGAGTTACCGGTTCGTGCTGTGGGTGATCATCGTGGCGCACCAGTATCTGGCGGTGGATTTTTTGCTGGGCTGGAAGGTCGCGCGTTGGGTCACAGTGCTCATCGGCGGGTTGTAGCGTCGGCCGTCCCCGGCCGAGAAACAATGACGCATGTGAGCGGATCACGCCAAACCAGGGCCGGTGTCGGCGCCCACTACCCTTACCAGTTCAAAGCGCATATCTCACCTTGGCTAGGGCCATTCGGCCGAGGCTTCTACCAAGTCCTCGTGCACCGCGTTCATGGCGACGCAGTCCCGCTTTCCAGGCACGCTTTCGTGGTTGCGCAAAAGATGATCGTAGAGCCGGGTTGCATAGAGTTTTTGATCCAGCGGGAGCGGCCGTGGCCAAGGCGCGTTTTAGTCCACGTATCGTGATCGCTCGTAAAGGATCCACCGCGGGTGATAACAGGCCGGGCGATTTTTCGCATCGGACTGAGACCTCGGGGAATCACGCCGCCAAACCCGGCAACTTGTTCCATTGAATCGTTTAAAATAGCGAGGTTGGCGGTCGTGGGTGGGCCGGCTATGCCAGCTGCCTCGTGACCGGGGGTAGGCATACACCCTATCGCTATTTCCGGCGGGTGCGCGTTTACTGGTGCTGTTTCGCATCGCCGAGGTTTTCATCGGAGCGAAGCCGCCGCGCCCAAAGCACCGGCCTCCGTCGAACCAAGACATGAACATATCCCCCCCCCAAAAAACACGAAGCCGCCGGGGGCTCTCCGGGTTGTCGCCGCAAAAGCCCGTCGCCACGCTTGCCGTGATCGAGCGCAAACTCGGCCGGGAGGTCGCCCGCCGGAAACGTTGCGAACAGGCGCTCAAGGAGAGCCGTGAAGGCCATCGGCTGCTGCTTGTCCAATCGCTGGTTCTTCAAAAAAAACTGCGGGGGCTCGCCCACCAGATTCTTTCCGCACAAGAGGAGGAACGACGGCTGATCAGCCGTGAACTTCATGACGAGGTGGTGCAGACGCTCGTCGGAATCAACGTGCAACTCGCCAGCCTGGGCCACGCCGCCAGTGTCGGCACCAAGGCCTTGCGGACCAAGATCGCCAGCACCCAGCGACTCGTGGAAAAGTCCGTGAGCGCCGTGCATCAGTTCGCCCGCGAGCTGCGTCCTTCCGTGCTCGACGACCTGGGGCTCATCCCCGCCTTGCGGGCCTACATGAAAACCATGGCCGACCGCAAAAAAATCCGGATCGAACTCACCGCGACCGCCAGCGTGGAAACCTTGAACGACCGCGGCCGCACCGTGCTTTACCGGGTCGCACAGGAAGCCCTCACCAACGTCGCCAGGCACGCACAGGCAACCCTCGTAAGCGTATCCATAAAAAAAACACAGGGGGCGGTGCGCATGGAGGTGCACGACGACGGCAAGTCGTTCAACGTCGAGAAAACCATCGGCAGCAAGACCAACAAGCGCCTGGGCCTGCTGGGCATGCGCGAGCGCGTCGAGATGGTCGGCGGCACGCTCACCATCGAATCCGCCCCCGGCCACGGCACCACCGTTTGCGCATACATCCCCTGCACCCGCACCAAGGCATGACCAACGTGAAAAAAATCCGGGTTCTGCTGGCCGAGGACCATGAGGTCGTGCGACAGGGACTCAGCACACTGCTGGAGGCCGAGGGTCGCTTCGAGGTCGTCGGCCAGGCGCAGACCGGCCGCGAGGC
The DNA here is from genome assembly GCA_043815125.1 of Verrucomicrobiota bacterium. GTDB lineage: Bacteria > Verrucomicrobiota > Verrucomicrobiia > Opitutales > Opitutaceae > JAUWBF01. Next base: position 10,536 of record JBDRJH010000262.1, on the reverse strand, counting down.
CGTCGAGCTGGCCGCCAGTCTTGATCCCGATGTCGTCGTCATGGACATCGCCATGCCCGTGCTCAACGGCCTCGCGGCCACCTCGCAGATACTGGCCGCCAAACCCACGGCCCGGGTGCTCATCCTCTCCGCCCACAGCGACGACGAATACGTCGGCCGCATGACCGCGGTCGGCGCCGCCGGATTTTTGGAAAAACAGACCTCCGCGACCATTCTCGCCAAGGCGATTTGTGAGGTCGCCGCCGGCCGCGCGTTCTTCAGCCCCGCGATTGAAAAACGCATGGCGGACCGCAAGAGACGCCTTCGCGATCGCGACGGACTGCCCACGCCCAACGGCACCCGGCTGACCCCCCGCGAAACCGAGGTTCTGCAACTCGTGGCCGAAGGGCAGGCCAACAAGCAGATTGCCGCCCACCTCGGCATCAGCATCAAGACCGTCGAAAAACACCGTCAGCAGGTCATGGACAAACTCAACATCCACGAGACCGCCGGGCTCACCCGCTACGCGATCGATCAGGGCGTCATCGAGAGCAACCTGCGCGTCACGATCATCTGACGTCGCCCCGGCGCCGTTACAACGCCGGTAGGTCAGTGCCCCATAGCCAGGCCGCCCGGGAAGGCGTAGTCTGCCCGACCTAGCCTATGAAAAACACATCCATCGCCGCCCTGCTCAGCCTCCTTGTCCTGCCCGTCGCCCTCCACGCCAATTCCGAGACCGACCGCAAGATCGAGGACGCCGCCAAGGCCTCCTACACCTACCGCACCGTCCTCGAAGACACCGTCACGGTGAAGGCCTCCGACGGAGTCGTCACCCTCACCGGCAACGTCCAGGACAAAGACCACAAGGCCCTCGCCGCCGACACCGTCGAGAACCTACCCGGCGTCACCTCCGTCAACAACATGATCGTCGTCAAGGACGCCCCCGCCGAGCACTCCGACGCCTGGATCGCGCTCAAGATCCGCGGCAGCCTGCTCGTCAAGGGCAACGTCAGCGCCACCTCCACCGATGTCGCCGTGAAAGACGGGGTCGTCACCCTCACCGGCACCGCCGACACCATCGCCCAAAAGGAACTCACCGCCGTCTACGCCGCAGAGATCGACTGGGTGAAATCCGTCAACAACGAGATCACCGTCAACAAGACCCCCGCCTCCACCACCCTGGGCGAGAAAATCGACGACGCTTCCATCACCAGCCAGGTCAAGTTCGCCCTGCTCGGCAACAAGGCCACCAGCGCGCTGAAGACCAAGATCACCACCACCGACGGCGTCGTGGTCATCACCGGTGAGGCCGCCTCCGACGCGGAGAAAACCCTCGCCGGCAAACTCGCCACCGACATCCGCGGCGTCTCCTCCGTCGACAACCGCATGACCGTCAAGAGCTGACCCTCCGCGGCGATCCTTCGACGCGCGGCCGCATCTCGCGACCGCGTGCTCCCCGCGGACAAGGCCCTTCGGCTCCTCACATCGGCCCTCGCGGTCGGCCTCGGCGGTCTGCTGCGCGACTCAAAAAACCTGAACACCCCGTCCCGTCATGCTCTACTACAGCCTTGTCTTTCTCATCATCGCCCTGCTCGCGGGCGCCCTCGGCTTCGGTGGCATCGCCGGCACCGCCGCCCTCATCGCGAAGATCCTCTTCGTCATCTTCATCGTGCTGCTCATCGCCATGATCCTGCGCGGACGCAAAAAGTGAAGCCACGCCAGCCGCGGTCTACTCGCACCCATGAACCACCAGCCCGGAACCGTCCGCGCGCCCTCGGCGCCTGCTCGCGAACACCGGGGCCCCGTCGACGGCCGCCCTCTTTCCGGAGCCCTCGAAACCCGACGTCCGCCACTGCGCAGGGCCGCAGTGATCTGGCGCAGACTCCAGGCGGAGAAAACCCGCCTCATCCTCACCTGCATCTGGATTGGCGCGGCGGTCGCCGTCGGCCTGACGGCCGTCCTCTTTGTCGGACGCACGCTCGACAATTTCGGCTGGGGAAACGCCTGGCTCGCCGCATACGTCGGGCTCGCCCTCGGTTTCACCTGCGCGCTGTTCGTGATCATCCGTTTTTTCCGCCGCTTCATCGCGTGCCGGCCCGCCCTTGTCCGCCGCACCGCACCCACGACCAGCCACTTATGAAAAAGCATTCCAAAATCCCTTCCCCGGCATCCGTGTTTGTCGGGGCGCAGACCATGCGCGAACGACTGCACAACCGCACCCGCACGCTCGCCGCCAAGGCCGGACGCGAGCCGACCGGCGTCACCCAGATCGACTACGAACAGGCCAAGCGCGAGGTCACCGGCGAGTCCGATCCCGAGCGCCAGAACGCGATACTCGACTCCCGGCCCGGCGCGTTTCCCGGACGCGAATGATCGCTCCCACCGATTTCGTGCCAAAACAGATCCCGCCATCCCGCGTCCCCCGCCCCTCTCTGGACTCCGGTCGTCCATGCAAATCCGCCGCCAAGGTCGCCTTCATCGGCAACTACCCGCCGCGCAAATGCGGCATCGCCACCTTCACCGAGGACCTGCGTGGCGCCGTGGCGGAACGCTGCGGCGCGGATGCGTGCCCGGTCATCGCCATCAACGACGGCGCCGAGACCTACGCCTATCCACCCGCGGTTGTCTTTGAAATCAACGAGCAGGACATCGGGAGCTACGAGCGCGCGGCCGAGTTCATCAATCGATCCGAGGTCGACGTCGTGTGCCTGCAACACGAGTTCGGCATCTTCGGCGGCAGCGCGGGCGGCCACATCCTGGCGCTCCTGCGCGCGCTGAAAATGCCGGTCGTCACCACCCTGCACACCGTCCTGCGCGACCCCGGTCCCGAGCAGCGCCGCGTGATGGAGGCGTTGATCAAGATCTCCGCGCGGCTCGTCGTCATGACCGAACGCGGCCGCCGGTTTCTGCGCGAGATCTACGACGCCCCGGCGGACAAGATCGACGTCATCGCGCACGGCATCCACGACGTGCCGTTCGAGGAGCCGGACCGTTTCAAGACGCTGTTCGCGGTCGACGGCCGCCTCGTGTTGCTGACCTTCGGCCTGCTCTCGCCCAACAAGGGCATCGAGCAGGTGCTCAACGCGCTGCCCGCGATCATCGCGGAGTTCCCCCAGACCGTGTATCTCGTGCTCGGCGCCACCCACCCCACCCTCGTGCGCGAACACGGCGAGGCCTACCGGCTCGGCCTGGAACGCCTCGCCAAACGCAACGGCGTCGACCAGCACGTGATCTTCTACAACCGCTTCGTCGACCTGCCCGAGCTCAAGGACTTCATCGGCGCGGCCGACGTCTACATCACGCCCTACCTGAACGAGCGCCAGATCGTCTCCGGCACGCTCGCCTACGCGTTTGGCGCGGGCAAGGCCGTCGTCTCCACGCCCTACTGGCACGCCGCCGAGCTGCTCGACGACGGGCGCGGCGTGCTCGTGCCGTTCGGCGACAGCGACGCCATCGCCCGCGAGATCCGCGACCTGCTCCGCGACGAACCCCGCCGGTCCACCCTGCGCCGCAACGCCCACCGCGCCGGGCGCGACATGGTCTGGAGCCGCTCGGCCGAGCGCTACCTGGAAAGCTTCGCCACCGCGCGCACCGTCTTCGCCGACACCCGCCGGCGCTCGCTGCTCGTGCGCACGCTCGCCGAGGAACCGATGCACCTGCCCGCGCTCAACCCCGACCACGTCCTGCGCATGAGCGACTCGACCGGAATGCTGCAGCACGCCCTGTATTCGCTCCCCAATTACAACCACGGCTACTGCACCGACGACAACGCCCGGGCGCTCATGCTCGCGCTGCTCTGGCGAAACCTCGGCGAGACGCTGCCCGCGATCAACCGGCTGCCCACGACCTACATCGCCTTCCTCGCGCACGCGTTCAACCCCGACACCGGACGCTTCCGCAACTTCATGGGCTACGACCGCCGCTGGCTCGAGGAGCAGGGGTCGCAGGACTCGCACGGCCGCGCCCTCTGGGCGCTGGGCGTGTGCGTCGCGCAGTCCCGTGATCGCGGCTGCCGCCTGCTGGCGGCGCAGCTCTTCGACGCGGCGCTGCCCGTCGCCGTCGACCTGGCGCATCCGCGCACCTGGGCCTTCGCCCTGCTCGGCATCCACGATTATCTGTCGCGTTGTCCGGACAACGGGCCGGCGACGCGCATCCGCGAGGTGCTGGCGAAACGGCTCATGGCCCGCTTCGCCGAGCACGCGCGCGACGACTGGCAATGGCTGGCCGACGACGCCACCTACGACAACGCCCGCCTGCCGCACGCCCTGATCCAATGCGGACAGGCCACCCGCCAGCCGGCCATGGTCGAGACCGGCCTCGCCGCACTGGGCTGGTTGCTCGCACTCCAGACCTCGCCCCGGGGCATCTTTCAACCCATCGGCTCCGACGGGTTTTGTCATCGCAACGGCACGCGTGCGTTCTTCGACCAGCAACCGGTCGAGGTGCAGGCGACGGTGTCCGCCTGCCTGGAGGCCTTCCGCGCCACCGCCGCCCCGGTCTGGCTGGAGCGCGCGCATCAGGTCTTCGAGTGGTTCATCGGGCGCAACGATCTCGCGCTCATGCTCTACGATCCCAAGACCGGCGGCTGCCGCGACGCGTTGCACGCGGACCGCGTCAATGAAAACCAAGGGGCCGAGTCCACCCTCGCGTTTCATCTGGCCCGGGCCGAGTTGCAACTCGTGCACAACGACCTGACCGCCTTCTCGGCCGCGGCGCCGGCGGTCGTGGAGGCGGTGTCATGATCCCGCCTGCGTCGTCCGTCTGCCCCGTCGTCAACCGCACCGGCATCTTAATCAACCCTGATCGCACCCGAGTGTTGATCCGTCCCTTCACGCCGGGCACCGAGCAGCGCATCCTGAAAATCATCGCGCGCCTGCTCGCCCTGCCCGAGGCGGAGATCGAGGCGCTGCTGGCGCAGGTGTTGACCGAGTTTTCCGGCCGCCACCAGAAGACGCGGCAACTCTTCATGGAACGCTTCGAATTCGTCCGCCCGCACCTGGTGACCGACCGGGTGCTCAGCGAGGCGCGCAAGCTCGTGATCGGTTCCTACTTCACGCACGAGTATTCGCTGGAGGCGGCGGCGATCTTCAACCCGTCCATCGTCGAGCATCCCGACCAGTCGGAACTGCCCGCCGGCTCGACCCGTTTTGTGCTCAGCCTGCGCGCGACGGGCGAGGGCCACATCTCCTCGATCACGTTTCGCACCGTGGTGATCGACGCGGCGAACGGCATCTCGATCATCACGCCGACGCGCTTCGTCACCGAACCGCATCCGGTGCCGGACGCTCCCTACCTGAAGTCGCGTTTCGCCCGGCAGCTGGCCGACCAGGGCTTTGCCGGCGAGTTCACCCTGCGCATCCTCGGGGCGCTCCCGGATGAGTTCACGCTGACCGAGCTGCGCGCCGCCATCGCCTTCGTCGAGAACCAGCTGGCCGACGGCGCACTGCCCGGCTCCGCGGCGGCCGCGCACGCGATCCTCAATTTGGCGTATTCGAATTATCAGGTGCGGTTTCCCGCCGACTACCGGATGTCGGAGCGGGTGATTTTTCCCCGTTCGCCGAGCCAGAGCAACGGCATCGAGGACGCGCGCTTCGTGCGGTTCGCGCACGACGACGGCACGCGTTCCTACCTCGCGACCTACACGGCCTATGACGGGCGCGTGACGCATCCGCAGCTGCTGGAGACGGAGGATTTTTTGAATTTCAAGTTCATCACGCTCAGCGGCGCCGCCGTGCTCAACAAGGGCATGGCGCTCTTCCCGCGCATGATCGGCGGGCGTTATGCGATGCTCTCGCGGCAGGACAACGAGAACATCTTCCTGATGTTCTCCGACGACCTCCATTTCTGGCGTTGCGCGACCATCATCCTCAAGCCGACCTACGCGTGGGAGTTCGTGCAGCTCGGCAACTGCGGTTCGCCCATCGAGACCGAGCGCGGGTGGCTCGTGCTGAGCCACGGGGTGGGCGCGATGCGCAAGTATTCCATCGGGGCGTTCTTGCTCGACCGGGACGACCCGACGAAGGTGCTCGGGCGGATGCAGTCGCCGCTGATCACGCCCGGCGAGGACGAGCGCGAGGGCTACGTGCCGAATGTCGTCTACTCCTGCGGGGCGATCCTGCACGGGCGCGAGTTGATCATTCCGTATGCGGTTTCCGACTACGCCACGCGTTTCGCCACCGTCTCGCTCGACGCGGTGCTGGCGGCGATGGTCTGAGCGCTGCCGGGCGGCGGCGGCCCTGCGCGCGGAATGCGCCACCGCTTGAAAAAGTGTAGTCAAATCAAGGAGTGGCAAAATCGGGCTGGTTTCGGCCGGGATATTCGGACTTTCTGCCGGTGTTGTTATCGGAGCAGATTTATCTCAATCGCGACGCCTGCCCGACCATCCCGTCAAAACAATGCCCAGACTCGACCTCAAGAAGCAGCTGAAGGCGTTCTATGCAGCGTCGGCCAAGGAGGTCCGGTCGGTCGACGTGCCGCCGATGCGCTACCTGATGGTCGATGGCCGGGGCGACCCGAACACGGCTCCGGAATACGTGCAGGCGGTGGAGGCTTTGTTCACGGTTTCGTATGCGACCAAGTTTGCGGTGAAGCGCGGGCCGTTGGCGGTCGACTACGGGGTGATGCCGCTCGAGGGGTTGTGGTGGGCGGATGATCACGCGGTGTTTTCCGCCAACGACCGGACTCGCTGGCAGTGGACGATGATGATTCATCAACCCGCGTTGGTCCCCGACGAGGTGATTCACACGGCCATGGCCGACGCCGCGAAACGCAAGGCCCTCCCCGCCCTGCCCAGGCTGCGATTGGAGACGTTTACCGAGGGGCTTTGCGCGCAGGTGTTGCACGTGGGGCCGTTCAGCGAGGAAGGCCCGACCATCGAGCGGCTGCATGCGTTTATCGCTGATCGGGGCGCGCTCTCCGGCAAGCACCACGAAATCTACCTGAGCGACGTCCGCCGCGCGGCGCCGGAGCGTTGGAAAACCATCATCCGCCAGCCGATGCGCGGCGGGCTCGGTCCGTGATTAACGGTTCGAAACGAGGCTTCAGTTGTCCCGTTTCGCATTCTGCGCGTTCACGCCGCAGAGGGGGCAGTCGGGGTTGTTGCGCTTGGCGTCGCCGCACTTGATGACGATGGTGCGCTTGCCCTTTTTGATGACGAGATCGGGGCACTTTTCGATGTATTCCTCGCCCTTCGCCTCGGCCGCGGCCTTGGCTTCGGCCTTGTTTTCGCGGTGCTCGATCACCGCGTCGTTCATCTCGTGGTGCTTCTCACGGCCCTTTTGACCGATATTGGCCTGGGCTAGCGGGGCCGCGGCGACAAGGAGGAGCGTGATGAGGGCAAGATGCAGGCTTTTCATGGCGTAAAGCAGGTCAATGTGCGCATCGATCCAGCCAATGCCAGCGCGAACCGCGAGGGTCTGACTCCCGCCTTCGGCGCGGGCGGCCGGCCCGCTGTTCATCAAATTCATTCATCGATTACCCAAAAACGATTCACCGGCATTATTCCGCATCCGGCCTCGTTGGCCGTGCGTATGCTAGGCACGGAGCGCCGCCCCGAGCTGCGTTGTCCATGTCTTCCCTTTCCTCCATCCGCTCCTCTCTCGATCCCGCGTTGATCAAGGTCCGCGCCCACAACGGGCCGATGACCGGGGAGTTGGTGCGCCATCCCGCCGACTTCGGCCTGGGCCTGCCACAGCTGCCCTCGCGTCTGAAACCCGCCTCGACCGTCAAGTCGGTCTGCGGCTTCTGCGCCACCGGCTGCTCGCTCGACATCCACCTCGACGCCCAAGGGCACGCCCTGAATCTCTCCGCCGACTCCGCCTATCCGGTCAACCTCGGCATGGCCTGCCCCAAGGGCTGGGAGGCCCTCACTCCCCTCGCCGCCAGCGACCGCGCCACGGTGCCGCTTGTTCGTGATACGAACAATGGCCCGCTGGAGCCCGTGACCTGGCCGGTCGCGCTGGAAACCTTTACCCGTCGCTTCAAGGCCATCCAGGCCGCGCACGGCGACCACAGCATCGCGTTTCTCTCCACCGGGCAGATCCCGACCGAGGAAATGGCGTTGGTCGGCGCGCTGTTCAAATTCGGCATGGGGGGCCTGCACTGCGACTCCAACACCCGCCAGTGCATGGCCACCGCGCACGTGGCCTACAAGCAGTCCTTCGGTTTCGACGCGCCGCCCTACACCTACAAGGACTTTGAGGAAAGCGACGTGCTCGTCTTCGTGGGTTCGAATCCCGCCATCGCCCACCCGATCATGTGGCAACGGGTGCAGATGAACAAAAACTCGCCCGAGATCATCGTCGTCGACCCGCGCCGCACCGAGACCGCCATGTGCGCCACCCGCCACGTCGCGCTCAACCCCAAATCCGACCTCACCCTGCTCTACTCCATCGCCCACGTGCTCAACGAAACGGGCTGGATCAAGCGCGACTTCATCGACGCCCACACCAGCGGCTACGAGGCGTTCGCGGCCTTCCTCAAGGACTACAACCCCAAGGCCGCCGAGGCCGTCACCGGTGTATCCGCGGAAACGATACGCCACCTCGCCGAGATCATCGCCCGCGGCAAGGCCGTATCCTTCTGGTGGACCATGGGCGTCAACCAGGGCTACGAGTCCACCCGCACCGCGCAGGCGATCATCAACCTCGCGCTCATGACCGGCAACATCGGCCGCCCCGGCACCGGCGCCAACTCGATCACCGGCCAATGCAACGCCATGGGCTCGCGCCTCTACGCCAACGCCACCTCCCTTTTCGGCGGACGCGACTTCGCCAACGCCACCCACCGCGCCGAGGTCGCCGGGATCCTCGGCATCGACGCGGCCCACATCCCCGCGGAAAACTCCCTCGCCTACGACCAGATCATCGACGCCATCGACGACGGCAAAATCAAGGGCCTGTGGATCATCGCCACCAACACCGCCCACTCCTGGATCAACAGCAGCCGCTTCGCCCGCATTCGCGAGAAACTCGAATTTCTCGTCGTGCAGGACATGTATGTGACCACCGAGAGCGCGCAGATGGCCGACCTCCTCCTGCCCGCCGCCGCCTGGGGCGAAAAGGAGGGCTTCTTCATCAACTCCGAACGCCGCCTCGGCGCCATCCACAAGGTCGCCCGCGCGCCCGGCCAGGCCTTGAGCGACTTCCGGATTTTCCAGCTCATCGCCCAGGCCTGGGGCTGCGCCGACCGCTTCGCCAAGTGGTCGTCACCCGCCGCCGCGTTCCAGCTCATCAAGGAGTTTTCGCGCGGACGTCCCTGCGACATCACCGGCATCCGCGACCATGCCCACCTCACCGCCAGCGGCGGCATCCAATGGCCGCACCCCGACACCGCCGCCGGTGAGCCCGCGCAGGAGCGCCGCCTGTTTGCCGACGGCAGGTTTTTCACGCCCGACCAACGCGCCAGATTTTTGTTCGACGCGCCGCTGCCCAACCCCGAGCCGCCCTGCACCGAGTATCCGTTCATCCTCAACACCGGCCGCGGCTCCTCCGCGCAGTGGCATACCGGCACCCGCACCAACAAGAGCGACGTGCTCCGCAAGCTCGCCCCGCGCGCCCTCTACGTCGAAATCAACCCCGAGGATGCCGCGCGCCTCGGCCTTGCGGCCAACGCCTCCGTCACCGTCCGCTCACGCCGCGGCGAGATCAACGCCTTCGTCGTCGTCACCGGCACGGTGCGCCCGGGGCATGTTTTTATGCCGATGCACTTCGGCGCGGTGAACCAGCTGACTCACCCGTCCTACGACCCCCACTCGCGCCAGCCCAACTACAAGGCCTGCGCCGTGCAGATCAACCGCGCGTAACGGGCGATAACCCCTCCGAATCCCCCCCGCACGCCTTGTTTTTTGCACCGAGGCCGCCATCGCGATTGATTACCACGTTATCGGCTTCTTGATTGGCCTCGCCCTATGACCGACCCCTTCGGACGCACCATCGACTACCTGCGCATCTCGGTCACCGATCGTTGCAATGAGCGGTGCCTCTACTGTATGCCCGAAGGCTACAAGGGCTGGGCGCAAAAGGCCGACCACCTCACCGCCGAGCAGATCGTGGCCGTGGTCGCCGCCGCCGCGCGCATCGGCTTTCGCAAGTTTCGCCTGACCGGCGGCGAACCGCTGATCCGCGCCGACTTTTTGAAGATCGCCCAAGGCATCGGCGCCCTGCCCGGCCTGCACAGCCTCGGGGTCTCCACCAACGGCCTGATGCTCGCGCCCATGGCGGCAGACCTCAGTCGCGCCGGCGTGCGCGCGGTCAACATTTCGCTCGATGCGCTCGACCCCGAAGCCTACCGCAAGCTCACCGGCGGCGACTTCGCCAAGGTGCTCGCCGGCATCGAGGCCGCCCTCGCCGAGGGCATGATGGTGAAGCTCAACTGCGTGCTCCTGCGCGGCATCAACGAGGACCAATATCGTCCGCTCATCCGCTTCGCCGCCGAGCACGGCACCCCGCTGCGCTTCATCGAGCTGATGCCTCTCTCCAGCACCGACGTGTTGACCGAAGCCAACTTTCTCTCGGTGTCCGAGCTGCGCGCCCGCCTGCACGCCGAGTCGCCCATCGA